>WHTI01000005.1 GCA_009377815.1 Actinomycetota bacterium | reverse complement strand
TGGGAGAAGTAACCGAGAGAGGGCTGGCGGGTTCGTTGCTGATCGGGGCAGGGGCCTTCCAGTTCTCGCCGGTGAAGAGGCGGAGCCTCGGAGCGTGCCGCACGCCGATGGGTTTCTTGACGACCTCGTGGCGAGATGGCAAGTCGGGTGCCCTCCGGATGGGTCTCCATCACGGATCCCTGTGCCTCCGCTGCTGCTGGGCCTTGATGATCCTGATGTTCGTGCTCGGCGTGATGAATCTGTTCTGGGTCGCCTTGCTCGCCATCTTCGTTCTTGCCGAGAAAGTGGCCAGACGGGGCGAGGCGATCTCGGTGATCGGTGGTGTCGCCATGATCATCTGGGGCATCGGCACGCTCTTGGGCGGATGACCGACGCGCCGAGTCAAGGCGAGTTCGCTTCCCTCGACAGCCAGGTTCCTTCCTGTTTTTCGGGCCATACACGATGCTCAGATGCCCGCGAACATCGGCAGGGGGCGGGCCAGAGAATCTTCGTGCTGACCGCGTACGCGGTGTGCTTCCTCGTCCCGGCTGCCTACCTGATCCGTCGCCGCGATGTGTCAAGTAGGATGGAGTCTTGAAGAGGAACAGCAACGGCTCATTGATGTGCAGAGAGAGAGAGAGAGTCGCTGATAACCTTTGCAAGGTTCGGTGGCGCAGATCACGGACGTAAATGCGCCTGGTGTCTCGATTACGCCTTGGGGCCGAGGATCCGAAGATCGCCGGAGCGCCGTGTGAAGCCGATCTCATCCATCCACTCGCAGAGGGGAACCGCGTACCTGCGTGAGGTCCCGAGAAGATCGCGTATCTGGGCGATGGTCACCCCCTCTCCAGTCCCGAGCAACGTCCCAACCTTCTCCTTCATCGATTCCACCTGAGCCCTCGTTAGATGGAAGTCTGCGATCCTCTCGATCTCTCCTGCGTCTTCAAGCGCGCGCACCAGCGCCCTGTCGATAGGGAGCGAAGCGGTTGGAGGAGGCGAGAACTCATTCTCTTGAAGTTTGGCGACGAGATGATCACGAGCCTCTTCCAGTTCGGGTGAGAGATCGACCACGTGTGATGTTAGTCGTACGAAGGGACCGTCTTTCGAGACTTCCGGCACCAAGGTCAGGAGAACATCGCAGGCCTCTGCTCCCAGTTCCAGAGCAGTGGCCAGGCTCACCTTCGGCATTCCCCTTTCCAACCGGTAATCGGCATGGTAGTCGCTCAGTTTCCCGAGTAGCAGGTCCGTGAGCTCTTTGAGCCGGGCAGCAGAAACCAGACGATCGCCGAGAGATGTTCCGCCTCGGGGGACAACCGCTGACCCGGTCCGGATCATCGCTTCTGAGATGGTCATTTCCCTCGCCCTCTCCAGGAGCAGAGCACTCGCTTCTCCGTCCTCGAGAGTTTCCAGCGCTCTGACGAGCGCGGCAACCGCGCGGTTGCCGCGCGCTACCGGTTCAGGGAATGGGTCGACCACCACGCCACCGCCGAAGGTGACATTGCGACCTGCATCTCTTAGCACAAACCTGTCGCCCCTTTGGAGTGGTAGGGAGCGCGTTAGACGGATCTGAGCGGCCGCGCTTTCACCCGGCCCGAGAGTGTCGGCGTCCAGCAGTTTGATCTGCACACTCGTTTCCGCAGAGCCGACGTACATGAGATGGCTCCCCTTTTGCCCCAGGTCGTAGGGACGGGGTGAGAGAGAGGCGTCAAGCACGTTCGCCACAACGTTTACGAGGGTTGTGGTCGCCCATCGACCTCTGGTACAGAGCGCGTCCCCCCTTCGTATGTCGTCACGGTCGATGCCTGCAAGGTTGACCGCCGTCCTGTTGCCCGGCCCGATCTCGGCGACCTCTTGCTTATGCGACTGGAGGCCTCTCACCCGGGCGGGCATCTCGGCCCGGTCGGAGATCATCGAGATCTGATCTCCGACCTTGAGAGTCCCCTGAGCGAGCGTGCCCGTTACGACGGATCCCGCCCCCTGGATGGAGAACGACCGGTCAACCCACATACGCGCCCGGCCGTCCGAAGGAGGTTCCGGTGCCGCGTCCAACGCCCGGTCGAGCGCGCCCACTAGATCGTCCAGGCCCGCGCCGGTCAGCGCCGAGCACGGCACGACCTCCGCCCCCTCGAGGTTGGTCCCCGCGAACCGCTCCGTTATCTCTGCTAGGGCGTTATCCAGCTCGGATCCTCCGACGAGGTCTGCTTTAGTAAGGGCCACCACGCAGGAGGTGACGCCGAGCAGGTGGATCGCCGAAAGGTGCTCGGCGGATTGGGGCATCCACCCTTCGTTGGCCGCGACCACGAAGAGACAGGCCGAAACCCCACCCGCGCCCGCGAGCATGTTCTGGATGAACCGTTCGTGTCCGGGAACGTCGATGATCCCAACGTCTCGACCGGAGGGGAGCGTGAGCCACGCAAAGCCGAGATCGATCGTGAGGCCCCGCCGCTTCTCCTCTTCGAAGCGATCGGGATTGATTCCCGTTAGGCGCTCGACCAGCGTGGATTTCCCATGGTCGACATGTCCAGCCGTCCCGATCACGCTCATGGAAGAAACCATAAGTGCTGCGGGTCTTACTTAGGTCCTCGGCGAGTACGTAGGGACGCGAAGGAAGCAGTGGCCCGATCGGTGCGGCCAGGAATGTGTCGAGGCTACACGCGCCGAGAGATCTCCTCGAGCGGTGCCCGGTCGGCGCGCTCTATCCATCCTTCGAACTCATAGCGCCTTGGGTCGCGACGGCGCGTCGGATACCCGAGCGAGAGGATCAACATAGGGTCCTCATCCTGGTTGAGATCGAGCAGGGATCGTAGGCGATCGGGGTCTGTGACCATGTTCGGGCACGATCCAACGCCGAGGTCCCAGGCGGCGAGTACCATGTTCTGAACCGCCCGCCCCGCATCGAACTGGCTCCATCGTTGATCCGTTGGTGCAGAGACGACTATGAGGAGAGCGGCTCCGGTGAGGTTGTCAGGACGCGTGACGAGATCCGCGAGTGCGGACCTCTTCGAAGAGTCACTGGCAACTACCGTGAAGCGGCACGTCTGTCGGTTCTTGGCGCTTCCCGCGATACGCCCGGCCTGAAGGATGGTTTCGACGGCTTCCTCGGGGACCGGATCTGGCGTGTAGGAGCGCTCCTCGCGTTTGCTGCCGATGATCTGAAGAGTCTCCATCGCAAGACGATACTCAATGAAGAACTACGTGATTTCCTCTGGTCGCATAGGTAGGATGCGTCAAAGGTTGAGGAAACCAGCGACGAAGAGGCTCCAGGTTCCCATCCGGCAGGCAGAGCGGCAGTTATCCTTGCTTGACTGTGGGTCTTCCGGGAGGCTGTGCTGAAAGGCCGAGCACTGGAGAGGAGAGGTGGATCGATCGTGCGTGCTCAAAACAAGGCTCGAGGTGTTTCACGGGAACCGGACACGGTCGTCGATGCAGACGGCACGGTCGCGCAGGTCGGCACCCGCATCCGCTCTTTGAGGAGTGAGGGTAACCTCACGCTCCAGGCTCTGGCAGAAAGTACGGGGCTGAGTTCTTCGATGCTCAGTCTCGTCGAGCGCGGCAAGACGAGCCCGTCTATCGGGACGCTCGTTGCCATCTCATCTGCGCTCGGAGTGCACATGAGCGACCTCTTTGAGGAGATCAGCGAGAAGTTCGAGGAGCCAGTCACACGGGTCGAGGATCAGCCGGTGTATGTGACCGCGAACGGTGTCCGGCGTCGGATAGCCAAGGACGATAACCAACGCGGCGCGGAACTGGTTGTTAACGAGTATGAGCCGGGCACCGGGAGCGGTCGGGAGTTGCTTCATCATTCGGGTTATGAGTACGGGATCGTTCTCGAAGGGAAGCTCGAGGTCGAGGTCGCGGGCGAGGTGTATGAACTCAAGCCGGGGGATTGCATTTCATACGATTCAATGTTGCCCCACAAGATCATCAACCACGGCCGCAAACACGTGAAAGCAGTCTGGGTTAATCTGGACCGGTAGTGGGTTGGTTCGATCCTCATCGCGGAGGAGTTGTCGGGGCGAACTCCGTCCGTTGTCGTTTCATAGGAAGGTCATCCTGTGTATGAGGCACTCTTCCAGCCAGCCTCGATAGGCTCCTTGACGATACCCAACCGGTTCATCCGTGCCGCCACCGCCGAGACGATGGCTGCCGACGATGGCAGCTGCACTCCTCAACTCGCCGCTCTGTATGGAGAGCTTGCGTCACATAACGTGGGCCTGATGTTCACCGGAAACATGTTCGTTCATCGGAGGGGCAGGAGTGCCTGGAGGCAGCCGGGTATCCATGATGACTCGATGATCGACTCATTGAGCACGCTCCCCGAGGCCGTGCACCAACACGACGGCCGTATCTTCGCTCAGCTCGGACATGCGGGTAGCCAATCCAGGGTCATCGAGGACCTCCTGTCGCCAGACACCCACCCGAATCCGCTTACAGGTCGTTCGGCAGAGCGCGCTGCCGACGAGTCCGAGATAGAGGTGGCCATCGAAGCTTTCGCCCAGGGGGCACGCCGCGCCGCTGACGCAGGGTTCGACGGTGTTCACATCCACGGTGCGAACGGCTACCTCATCAGTTCCTTCACGTCGCCATACTCCAATCGGCGGACGGACGGATGGGGAGGGGACCAGACCGGCCGCACGCGCTTCGCTTGTGAAGTCGCAGCCGCCGTTAGGAGATCGGTACCACCTGGATTCCCGGTGACGATGAAGTTGGGGTTCTGGGATGCTCCTGCCGGGGGCGTATCTCTCGACGAGGCGGTCGATCGCGCGGTGGAAATAGCCGGCTTGGGCGTGGACGCGATCGAGGTATCGAGCAACCTGATAGCCGGCGCAGAGGACTCTGCTCGCAGGCTCGTTGGCGTAGGTCAAGGTCGTGCGCTGGCGGACCTGATCTTGGAGAGAGTGCGACCGGACGAATCACCCGAGGCGTATTTCCTCCCGTACGCGCGAGCTCTCAAGAAGAAGGCTCCGGAGGTACCCGTGATCCTGGTGGGAGGGATCAGATCGTTGCCGGTGATGTCGTCCCTGGTTTCCTCCCGCGAGGTGGACTTCCTGTCGATGGCCCGGCCCTTTATCCGCGAGCCTGACCTCGTGGAGAAGCTCAAGGCAGGGAGATCTGTCTCCGCTGCCTGTACCTCGTGCAACCTTTGCTACGAACGCGGTCGCGACTATTCGCTGCGTTGCTGGCGAAAACCGCGTCGTTACCTGCTGCTCAATGCCGGCCTTCGTATCAAGGAGGCACTCGCGCTCCACCGTCGTTGAGTTGAATCAAAGAGATTCAGCTCCACTCAAAGCGGGTCACCCGATCGATAGCGGCTGGGCGCCATACACATTGACCTTGGGTGAAGATGTGTCGTACTTGGTACACACAGCGTTGAAGAAGATGTTTTCTCTGCCGGACGAGGCCGTGCGGGTGAGGACGTTCAATCTCGGCGGTTCATTCGGGGCTAAGGGCGGCGTCAAGATCTAGCCGATCGTGGCTTGTGCGGCGAAAGCAGTGGGGCGACCTGTGAAACTCGCCCTGACCCGTGTGGAAGTTTTCCAAACCGTCGCTAAACACGCTTGCCATGTCGTCATGCGTACAGGGGTCAAGATGGACGGGACGATCGTTGCGCGGCGAGTCACGGCAGTATTCAACGCGGGCGCTTATGCCCTCTCCAGTCCCTCACAGATGGGACAGGCGATGACCCGGGCTCCGGGCCCTATCGCATCCCGAATGCATGGATCGACACGAGGGCTTCCTACACGAATACCATTCCCACTGGGGCTTTCCGTGGGGCCATGACTTCGCAGTTGACTTGGGCGTGCGAGCAGCAGATGGATGAGATTGGCGTGGATCTCGGTATTGATCCTGTCGAGCTGCGTCGACGGAATCTCCTCCGTGAGGGTGACGCGTACGTTACGGGCGAGAGGATGCACGATGTGCATTTCACCGAACTCCTGAACGAAGTGGCGGGGGCCATCGGATCTGGGATCCGCTCAGAGTCGCCTGAGCCCGGACGTGTGAGGGGCAAGGGGGTTGCCCTCATGATCAAGAGCACGGTGACTTCGTCTCGCTCCGAAGCGCGCCTGCGCCTTGGAGATGATGGCCGTGTGACGCTGCTCTGCAGCAGCGTCGGGATGGGTCAAGGTGTTCGAACCACGTTGGCTCAGATGACGGCCGGGTACATGGATGTTGCGATCGAACGCGTAGACGTCCCTTTCCCTGACACTGCTGTGACGGGCTTCGATACGTATACGGGGTCCAGTCGCGCGACGTTTTCGATGGGCACCGCCCTTCGAAAGGCTGCCGTTGTACTAAGAGAAGAGCTTGTTTCGCTGGCTTCCGAGCGGATGGAGGCGGCCGTCGAGGATCTCGCTTTCTCTGAGGGGACGATCTTTCTGATCGGTGCTCCGCGCCACGCGATCTCATATCAAGAACTATTACGAAGTGCTGGCCGGAGCAGTATCGAGGCGGATGGGGTCTTCCAAAGTGAAGGAGGCATGCCGTCCTTGGACCCGGAAACGGGGCAGGGGGTGGCTTCTGTCCATTGGCACGAGGGCGCCGTCGGCGTCGAGATCGAGGTCGACCTGGAGACCGGCCGTATCAGGATCCTCAACTGTCACGGTGCGAGCTATGCCGGCCGCGTGGTCAGTCCGAGCAGAGTCCGTCAACAAAACGAGGGCAACATCATCTTCGGGCTCGGTCAAGCGCTGTTCGAAGAGGTGATCTACGACTCCGGCCAGCTTGTGAACCCGAATCTCTCCGACTACATGATCCCATCGATCCTCGACGTCCCGGATCGACTAACGAGCAGCGCGGTGGAGGGCAACGACCCCGAAGCCGAGATTCATGGCATCGGCGAGATGACAATTCCATGCATCGCGCCGGCGATCGGCAACGCGCTTTTCGCTGCCGCAGGGATACGGCTCCGTGATCTGCCTATGACTCCCGAGAGGGTGCTTCGAGCACTTCGAGCACAAGGGACAACATCGTTATGAGTACGGCGCGTGAGGTGAGCTTGGATCTGAATGGGCAGATCGTGGAGGTGACGGTTGCGACTGATGAAGCTCTGCTCGAAGCGCTCACCCAACTGGGTCTCCGGAGCGTTAGGGGTGCTTGCGGTATCGGTATCTGTGGGTCCTGCACCGTGCTCGCCGATGGTCGCCCGATCAGCTCCTGTCTGACTCTCACCGCACTGATTCAGGACTCTTCCCTGGTCACGTCCGAGGGACTGGGAGACGACGGCCATCTTGACCCGGTGCAGGAGGCGTTCATCCGCAACAACGCATTCCAATGTTCGTTCTGCATCCCGGGGATGGTACTGGCCGTCCGCAGCTACCTTGATGGCACGGACGGCCCAACGCTCGATGGTGCCCTCGACGCGCTAGCGGGCAACCTTTGCCGGTGCGGGTCTTATCCGCAGGTGAGGGAGGCTCTCGAGGCTCCCCTCGCGGAGGAAAATCTATAGCGAGTAGGGTTGTTCGGCGACATCCCTTGACGTGGCCCGGGTTGATTGAACAGAGAGCTCGCGACAGCATCAAGCAGGTACTTTGGCTTACTGACTTCGTGAAGCATGGTCTTGGATCAGGCGGCCGTGGTCGGTTACGCCGAAAGACTCGTCTCAGGCTTAAGTGCTAGAGGACCTTCAGGAAGAGAAAGAACAGGGAGATTGCAAGGACTCCGATGAACGCTCGCCGGAATCCTTGAGGCTCCATCCTGGCTCCCAGGAAGGCTCCGAACGTACGGACGGCAAGTGCGACCACGGCGATCAGCACGCCCGCTACCAAGCGCTGTGATGTGAAGTCTCCGGTTAGAGCCAGGCCCGTCGCCCTCACCGAACCACTGACCGTGAACACCACGGCCGCGGAGAAGATGAAGGCTTCTCGGGACACCGCGCGATTGATGAAGAAGATCGCTACCACGGGCCCGGAGACCCCGATCGCGGACTGTAGCAACCCGGCCAACCCCCCCGCCGATACTTGTGTCACCGGATGGTACGCCGCACGCTTCAGATCGATCGTCAGGAAGGTCTGGGTTGCGAGGTACAGCGCGATGACGATGCCAAGGAGGATCGTGAGGATCTTTTCGTCCAGATGGCTCCGGATCAGTACGCCCGCCGCCGCTCCGACGATTGCCCACAGAGTGAAGGTCGTGGCGGCGGTGCCCTCTCTGTGCTTTCGGTTGCTGCACAGGTTCACGAAATCGATGGCCAGGGTCGGTAGGGTCATAACGACCACTGCGGTCTCGAGACCGTAGGCCAGAGTCATCAGCGGGACTGCAACGATCGGAAAGCCGAGTCCCACCACCCCACTTGCTAGCGCGCCTAGAAGGATTCCCGCTCCACCGGCAAGGTCTAGAAGGCTCAGGTCCAATCGGTTCTCGGCTCCTGGTTTCCGATAACGTCGTCTACGACCAGGCGGAGTGGATATCGCTCGAGTTGACGACCAACCCCACCCTGACCCTGATGTCCTGGAGGGCCGTGTCGTGAGCCTCTTGATCGCGCGTGGCGACGCAATCCTCGACCACGATTGGAACAAACCCTTCCTGCATCGCGTCACGCGCTGTCGCGTGGACGCAGACATCTGTCTGAACTCCGACGATCACGATCGAGGACGCCCCCTTGGCCTCGAGCGCCAGTTTCAGGGGAGTGAAAAGGAACGCGGAATACCGATGCTTGGTGATGATGAGTTCGTCCGGCCGCGGGGAGATCTTGTAGAACTCCGCTCCCCAGGTTCCCTCCCGGACGACTGGCACATGGAAGCTTTCCGATCCGCGATCGGTCCACGCGGGGGTATCGGTCCATTCGGAGTGCACGACCCTCACGAAGATGCGTGGCATACCGCTGGCCCGAGCAGACTCGAGCACGTCGGCGATCCGCGGTTGGATTGCAGCTGACGGCTCGCTCGCATGGCCCATCCGCGCCACTGCCCCGTCCTCGTGGCAGAAATCATTCTGATAGTCCACGATCACCAACGCAGAGTGCCGTGGGTCCCAAGGCTCGGACATCGCTCCCCAGCTCCTTTTCGATCGTCCTTCATCGGCCCTTGCTATCTCCCTATGCGATGGTTCTGGAAGTTGTCGGGCGTGGCGGCGACGAACCAATCAAGGGGTGGCCGAGAGTGGGGGTGGCCGAGAGCATGCCTGACGGGAGTGATCAGGGCCTCGTGTGTGGAGGCTGGATGCACTCTTCCTATTGGCGCCGTTTGCACCCCCATGAGGGCGACCGCCGAGCGGCAAGCTCTGGGAGGGAAGGGGGAATGTTCGCCGGCGCGTCTACTCGGCATGGTGAGACGATAAATGGATGACAGTCCATCAGGCGAAGTCTCCCTCCCGCAAGCCGCTTCGGCGGCCTAACATCCACTAGCATCTAACGAATTTCACTATGATTCAAGGGGCAATCTGGAGGCCCGGTGTTCGCTTCGGTGCGACCCAGGAACATCTTGAACCGGGACGCTAGAGGATGTCTCCGTCGATAGCGATCCCGTAGACGTCTCTGCGACGATCGGCGCGAGGTGCGATGAGAGTGGAACGAACCTGAGCGAGTTTGGCCTGGGCCATGTCGAGTTCGACGACGGTGATGTCTTCTGCATCCATGGGCAGCGGTCCGAGCGCTCGCTTGCCGTAAGGGTCGGCGACGATGCTCGAGCCGAGGAATTCCGATCCGCCGTGCCTTCCGACCTGGGATGCGCAAGCGATGAAGCATTGCGAGAGATTGGATTGGAACAAGGCGCCGTATGCCTGAGGGCACATCCCGTCCGCATCCCATCGCTGCTGGTCGAAGCCTGGCAGCCACGCTGTGGGTACGAGGATCAGATCGGCGCCTTTCAGTGTCAGAGCGCGTACTACTTCCACGAAGCGAAGGTCGTAGCAGACGCAGATCCCGACGGTGCCGAAAGAAGTATGAACGACCGGCAGGCCACGGTCACCCTGTCGGAAGGTCACTTTTTCGTCTCCGAAGAGGTGAAGCTTGCGGTAGTGAAGAGCGACGCCGGAAGGACCCACGAGCACGGCGGTGTTGTAGAGGTCATTGCCGTCCCTTTCGCAGAGACCGCCGCAGATGTACTTCCCGTGGTCGGCCGCTAGTTGTTGCCAGGCCTTCGTCGTTGGACCCGGGACTGTCTCGGCAAGAGGAGCGAGCCGCGACTTATCGGCCACGTATCCCTGAAGGATCATTTCCGGGAGTACGACGATGTCCGCGCCCATCTCGAAGGCACGCGCCGAAGCTTCCAGGGTCAGGCTTCTGTTCTTGGCGGCCTCATATGGCTCCGCGCACAACTGCGCCAGGGCGAGAGAAAGGGGGTGGGTCATCGCCTGATCTCGATCCCCATCTTCTTGAGCATCTCTTCGTCCGCGGGGGCGGGCCCACCGACGCTCTCTAACCGGGTGCCTTTATCGGCACGGACGGCGTGGACGATCCCTTCCGGGACGTGAACCACCTGGCCGGCTCGCACCTCATACGTGAGATCGTTGGTCAGATCTTCGACCGTGCCCGAACCGTCGAGGATGAAGATGGTGTCTTCCGATCCATTGTGGGCGTGAGGGACGTTTCGTTCGCCGGGCTGCATGTCTACGTAGTTCATGTTTGCGGTGTGCGAGCCGGCTCCGAGCCACACGACAAGGCGGGCGTCCTGGGCGATCATTGGTATCTTCACGTCCGGTAGGTCCTTGTGGAAAATTCGAATGGCCAAATTTCACTCCTCCTCGAGCATTGAGATCCCGCGGCCTTCAGTCCGAGCCGGCGAGACGAAGCTGACAACTTCAGCTCCCTCCGGCCCTGCCTCCGCGCTGTGTGGCACGCCGGATGGGATCACGACTAGGGAACCTACTTCGAGCACATGGTCGACACCATCTACTAAGAAGGTCAGGCGTCCGGCGACTACCATCGTCATCTGCTCTTGTTCGTGGACGTGGTGTGGAAAGCGCCCACCCGGCTTGAAGCTATAGCGCGTCATCGTCATGGAGGCGCCGTCGACGACTTTCTTCTGCACGAGCGCGTCTACTGTTTCCCATTCCAGGGAGTCGAGCGCAACGGAGACTGCGGTGCTCAACTCTTCAGATGCTCGTAGAGATGGGGATCGGGAGGGCAGGGCCCCCCCACGATCTTGGCCGTCATGCTGGTAGCGTGGATCTCGTAGGAGGTGTCGGGCTCCACGAAGATCATGGATCCCTGAGTCGCAACCTGACTGGATCCGTTGGAGGGGTCGATCGCGATCGCATCGCCCTCTATCACGTAGTACACGGCCTCCATGGGGTGGCGTTGCTCCTTGGTCTGGGCCCCGGAGTTCAGATGGATCAGGTGCATGGATCGCAAATGGGCTCCGATCCCCGGCCAGATCACAGCGCGTGCGTAGCCATCCCCATCAACCAGTGGCAGGGAGGGGCAACTTTCATCGGTATCGACGATCTGAACCTTCACTTCCACGGGCACCCCTCACTAGCGGTTTATGTGAAACTCAAGAGGATTTTAATGTAGTTCACTGTTCGAGGCTAGGTCCAAGTTTGAGAATCTCCGTAGCGGTTCCCCGTGTGACCCTTTCGAAGCTCTCCGAGAGCCCTGCCGTCTCCAGGGCTTCCCGGATATGTGCCGCCGGATCATCGACCGACATCGGGAAGGGGATGTCGCTTCCGGCCGCGCATCTGTCAGCTCCTATGCGCCGGATCGAGAACGCCAGGGCATCGGGATCATGCATGAGGGTGTCGTAGTAGTAACAGCCGAGGATGTCGTCGGGGGCTTCGAGCTTCTTGCGCACTCCGGACGCCTTCTGGGAACCGCGCGCCACCCGGCCCGCGATGAGGGGCAATGTCCCCCCACAATGAGCGAGGAGGATATCCAGTCGCGGGTAGCGCTCAGGCACGCCGGCGAAGAAGAGCGTGACCGCGGCGAGCGTCACCTCGAACGGGTTGCCGCAGATGTTGGTTAGGAAATCTTTGCTCATGCGGTCCTCGGCCATGACCCTGTAGGGGTGCAGGAACAACGGCACGCCCAGGTCTTGGGCGGCCTCGAACAGCGGGTCGAGGCCCGCTTCGTCGAGGTTGGTGCCGGTGACGTGCGTCGGCAACGTACCGCCCGCGAAACCCAGGTCCGCTACCGCTCGTCGGAGCTCCTCTGCGCTACCGTTGCTGTGCCCAACCGGGATGGTGGCAAAGAGCGGGAAGTTCGGATCACCGTCGACCTCTTGGGCCAGGCTGTCGTTGTAGAGGCGTGCCCACGCGATCGCCTGCGAACCCTTGAGGTCGTCTCCGGCGACATCGAGCCACGGCGACAGAACCTGCCGCGATATGCCGAGGCTTCGATTGAGCTCCCGGCGACCGGCGAGGTCGGTCAACGACGCGGGGATCGGTCTCCTCGGCCCCCCGGGGAACGTCAGAATCCCCTCATCCGGCGTGTAGCTCACCCCTAAACCGGATTCATGTCCGGCGATCTCCTTGAGCATGGAGGAGGGGAAGTAGTGGGAATGGACATCGATCACGATCGCACCGCCTTGGTAAGGGTTAGAAGGTCGACGGGCACCTCGGTGACGAGCCCGGAGGTTTGCAGAGCGTCGTCGATCGCAGTTGCGATCGCGGCGGCAACGCCGGTGAGTCCGCCTTCACCAGTGCCCTTGACGCCTAGGGGATTGGTTTCGGTCGGGGCGTCCTCCGTGATGAGCGTCGTCATCTGGGGGGCCTCCGCTATGGTTGGCATCAGATAATCCATGAACGAAGTCACTAAGGGGTTTCCCTCCTCGTCGTAGGAAAAACGTTCGAGGATCGCTCCGGCGAGGCCCTGCAGGGCCCCTCCGTGAAGTTGACCCTCGACGAGTTTCGGGTTGATCGCTCTTCCGATGTCGTAGCCGAGTATGAGTCGTTCGACCGTTGGGAGCCCCGTCTCGGGGTCCACCGACACCACTGCGGCATGGCACCCATAGGGATAGGTCAGTTTCTTGACGTGGAAGAACTCTTCCGCTCGCAGGCCCGGGGGGGCCGTACCCCTGTGGCTGGAGGTTGGTCCCAGCATCCTCGCGATCTCTCCGAATCCCAAGCGGAGGTCTGGAGCGCCGGCCACCTCCAGGCCGCCATCGCGAACGACGAGGTCGTCCCGATCGACCTCGAGATGTGGAGCCGCGAAGGAACGAGCCGTATCGATCACGTGCCGCGCCGCCAGCAGCACGGCACTCCCACCCGTTGCTGTGGAACGGCTCGCGTAGCTCCCCGTTCCATAGCTGCTGTGCTCGGTGTCGAGGAGCTCTACACGAACCCTCTCGAGATCGACGTCGAAGGTCTCGGCGGCAATCTGCCCGAGGACCGTGCGCAGGCCCTGTCCAACCGAACTGCAGCCGGTTCGTACCAGGATGGTGCCGTCGTTGGAAACAACGACCGAACCCGATTCCCAAGGTCCCAGACCCGATTTCTCGAGGAACATGGCGATGCCGACGCCGACCCACTCTCCCGCCCCACGTCGAGCGACGATCCCGGGGATATCGATCTTGGCTTTCACGTCCCCGAGGAGCTTGGCGTAGTTGCCCTCGTTGAAGATCACGAGTTCTCCGGTGGATTGCAGGGCCCGTCGGTAGGGCATCTGATCGGGACGGATCAGGTTCTTCCTGCGAACCTCGATGGGATCGATGCCGACGTTCGCCGCGTACATATCGATCAGGCGTTCTCTTACGAAACAGGATTCGAAGCGACCCGGAGCTCGATACGTAGCGGTCGGCGTCTTGTTGGTTAGTACGCAGTGGGCGATGCCTTCGTATGCTCCGATGTCATAGGGACCGGGAAGCATCGAGAGGGTCAGGTCCGGGATCCGGATGCCGTGTGTCCGCACGTACGCGCCCATGTCGTTGAAGAATTCGGAGCGTAGCCCGAGGATCCGGCCCTCCAAGTCCCCTGCGATTGTGGCCTGATGTGTTTGTTCGCGGGCCTGATTGGCAGCGAGGAAGTGCTCGCGGCGATCCTCGATCCACGAGATCGTGCCTTTGAGCTTCAGCGCGGCCCAGGGGATCAGGAAGTCCTCCGGATAGAACTCGCCCCGCACACCGAAGCCACCACCGACCGACGTCTCCTTCATCCGGATCCTGTTGGGGCTGATCCCGAGGTGTTTCGCGAGCTGGTCTCGGTTCGCATGCGGGACCTTGGTCGAACCGTGGACGATCAGGGAGTCCGCGTCGTGCTGAACGACGAGTCCCCGGGTTTCCATGGGCACGCCGCTATGCCGGCCGATCTTTAGCTCGGCTTCGATGATCACGGGGGATTCCGTGAAGACCGCGAGGTCCCCGAATCCTCCGGTCAGCACGGTGATCTCGTTGCCTTCGGGGAATAGGGGCTCTCCCTGAGACGCTGTGGAAGTGTCGATGCAGGCATCGATCGGATCTATGTCCACGAACACAAGGTCGTCGGCATCCTCGGCGGTGTAGCGGTCGGTTGCGATGATGAGTGCAACCGGTTCACCGACGTATCTCACCTTGTCAACCGCCAGGACCGGCTGCAGGTAGGGGACGACTGCCTTATCGAAGGACACGCGGGGTTGGATCAGGGGCACCGAGCCGAATTCGGAAATGATGTCCGCGGCCGTCCAGATCCCGACCACTCCGGGCAGGGCGAGCGCCTCAGATGTTTCTATGCTTCGTATCGTGCCGTGGGCGACCGGGGAACGCACGATCATCGCGCTCAGTTGCCCCCCCAGACGGAGGTCTCCGACGAAGCTCCCGCGGCCCGTTATGAGGGGTGTATCTTCGACCCTCTTCGGCGAGTCGCCGATTCGGACCCGCGTCCTCGGAGTGCTCAGTGTGCGCCTCCGCGATGGGAGGCCGTGCTTCCGGGACCGGCCCCATCCATGGCGTCGGAACGACACGTGATGCCATCGGGGTAAGCAACGCCACCGCCCGCAAGGTTCGTTTCCATGGGTGGCACTCTTCCTCCTCGACTGCGTGGGTCCCGCGATTTCACCCTTGTTCGATGAACTTGACTATATTTGAAGTCCCCGCAGATAGGATGGCGACCAGATGAAGCCGGCGAAATTCGAATACCGAGCACCTCGAGAACTCGAGGAAGCCCTGAGCATCCTGGCCGAGGTTGGAGACGAGGGAAAGGTTCTCGCGGGCGGGCAGAGCCTTGTGCCCAGCATGAACTTCCGCCTCGCCCGGCCCGCCGTGTTGGTAGACATCAACGGGATCGGGGGCATCGACTCTGTAACCAGTTCGAGCGATCATCTCGTGATCGGCACGCTGGCCCGGCACGTACGGTTCGAGCGGCCGGTGACCGACGGCCCCCTCGGACACCTTCTCGCTCTTGCGGCTCGCAAAGTCGGACATCGCCCGATCAGGATACGCGGCACCTTCGGCGGGAGCCTCGCCCACGCGGACCCTGCGGCAGAGTGGTGCATGATCGCTACCCTTCTCGACGCCACGATGGTGGCATCGAGCGTGAGGGGACAACGCGAGATCACGGCATCCAACTTCTTCAAGACCGTGTTCTCCACCGCTCTGGAACCGGACGAGTTGCTTACCGAAGCAAGACTGCCGTTACTTAACCCGGCGGCAAAGATCGGTTTCGTCGAGTTCAGCCGGCGCGCCGGGGACTTCGCCATCGTGGCTGCCTCCTCCGTGTTGGACGTCGAAGGGGGACGCATCTCGACGGCAAGGATCGCCCTTGGGAGTGTCGGTGGGACCCCGTTACGGTCTCCGGCGGCAGAGGCAGTGCTGCAGGGGAACGTTCCGAGTGGCGAACTCTTCGCCGAAGCCGGCGAGGCCGCCGCCGGCGATGTCGAGCCGATGGGCGACATCCACGGCTCCCCCGAATACCGACGTGATCTAGTCCGGGTTCTAACGCGTCGGTCGCTCCAAGCTTCGACGGAGCACTAAACAAACATGTGGGTTGGCCGACGACTCCGTAGGTTTGAGGATGCCGCGCTGCTGCGCGGCGAGGGTCGTTTCGTCGGCGACATTGCCAGTGGGTCGGCGGCGATGCGTTTCGTTAGGAGTCCCGTCGCTCGCGGCAAGATCTTGGACATCGAGATACCCAAGGGAGCGAGCGTGATCACGGGGCGCGATCTGGAAGGTGTGGGAACGGTCATGCCACTCCTTCATCGGGACGACTTCATAGCAGTCGAACAGCCGGTCCTGCCGCTGACGGAGGTTCACTTCGCCGGACAGGCGGTGGCCGCGGTGATCGCGCCCACCGCCGAGGAAGCCGAGGACTTCGCCGACCAGGTCTTCCTGGAAATCGATCCGTTGGATCCGGTCGTGGGTCTCGATAACGCGTTGTCGCCCGACGCTCCGCTGGTGCACGAGCACGTGCCGGGGAATTCGATCATCGACTCGAACATGACGACGCCCGGCTTCACCGAAGCGTTCGAGCCGGCGCCTTTCAAAGTGTCGGTGGATATCCGCTCGAGCCGTCAGAGCGCGATGCCGCTTGAGACCCGAGGCGGCCATGCAGCATTCGATGCCTCTACCGGAAGGGTGACCCTTTCGGCAGGAACCCAGGCACCACACGTGATCAGGACCGCGATCGCGGATGTGTTGGGGATCCCGGAGGCAGATCTACGCGTGGTTGCCCCTGATGTGGGCGGAGGCTTCGGTCAGAAGTACTGCCTCGCCGTAGAGGACGTCGTGGCCGTGTGGGCAGCGCGTCGCTACCGGATGGCGGTCGCTTGGATCGAGGACCGGCGAGAGAACTTCACCTCCTCCTTCCATTCACGCGACCAGCACTATCTCGTTACCGGAGCGTTCGACGATGACGGAAAGCTCGTCGCACTGGAGGCCGACATTCGTTGCAACGTCGGAGCGTTTTCCTGCTATCCGGTGACCTGCGGGGTCGAGGCATTGATGGCGATGGCTGAGATGCCGGGCCCGTATGACTTCCGCGAGTATTCCGTCAGGGCACGTGCGGTGACGACCAACGCATGTCCGATAGCGCCCTACCGAGGAGTGTCGCGCCCGGTCATCACCATGACTCTCGAGCGGCTCATGGACGAGGCGGCCAACCGCATAGGTGTCTCCGAGGTGGAGATCCGTCGGAGGAATCTGGTGACGGAGTTCCCGTATACGTCGGTGATGGGCCTTGTCTATGACCAGGCCACGTACATCGAGTCGCTCGACCGGGCCGTCGAGTTGATCGACCTCGATGGATTCCGCAAAGAGCAAGAGGAATCGCTCACCAAGGGAAAGTACATCGGACTCGGTCTCTCGACCTTCTCCGAACGAACGGGGTACGGGACGTCCGCGTTCGCCGCCCGCAGCATGGACATCACGCCCGGTTTTGAGACTGTCGAGATGACGATGGACCCCTCCGGCTTCGTCGAGGTCAGAGTCGGCGCGTCATCGCACGGACAGGGGCTCGAAACTAGCCTCTCGCAGTTGGTAGCCGACGAACTCGGTGTTAGGCCGGAGAACGTCCGCATCGTGCAAGGGGATACCGACCGCACTCCGTACGGATGGGGAACGTTCGCAAGCCGATCAGCTGTGCTCGCAGGTGGTGCAAGCAAGTTGGCATCTCACGACATGCGAGCGAAGCTGGCCGCCATCGCGGCGAACGAGTTAGAGGCCGCGGTCGAGGATATGGAGTTCTCCGAAGGGAGCGTCAAGGTGCGTGGAACCGATGTTGCGGTCGAGATGAGCAAACTCGCTCGGATCGCCTACCACAAGAGCAACCAGTTGAGCCTGGGAAGCACGCCGGGCCTGAGCGTCTCCGCCACCTACGACCCTCACGGCACTTTCTCGAACGCGTGCCACGCGGCGGTTGTAGAGGTCGACCTCGAAACCGGAGCCGTCCAGATACGGCGCTTCCTCGTGGTCGAGGACGCCGGGATCCTTATCAACCCGCTGATCGCCGACGGTCAGGTCCACGGGGGGGTCGCCCAAGGAATCGCGAGCGCCCTCTTCGAGGAACTTGTCTACGACGAGAATGGCAACCTCCTGACAACTTCGTTGATGGACTATCTCCCTCCGACCATGTCGGAGATGCCACTGATAGAGATCGAGCATCTTGTTTCGATCTCCGATGCAACGATCACTGGAGCCAAGGGTCTGGGCGAGGGTGGAGCGATCGGCGCTCCGGCCGCAGTGATCAACGCGATCAATGATGCGCTGCGCCCGCTGGGTGTTGTCCTGAACGAGAATCCCGCTACACCCGAACGTGTACGTCGGCACATAGCTCGAGCGCAGGGGGCATGATGAAGCATCAGGTGACACTCAACATCAACGGCAGTGAGCACGAGATCTTCGTCGAGGCACGGAAGACGCTGGCAGACGCGATCCGCGAGGAATGCGGTCTAACCGGGACGCATCTCGGATGTGAGCATGGGGTGTGCGGCGCGTGCACGGTGTTGATGGACGGGCAGCCGGTCAGGTCCTGTTTGATGTTCGCGGTTCAGTGCAACGGCGTTCCGCTCCGCACGGTTGAGGGGTTGGCGGACGGCGATGACCTCCATCCTGTGCAGAAGGCATTCTGGGAGCACCACGGCCTACAGTGCGGTTTCTGCACTCCAGGTTTCCTGATGCTGGCCACGAGCGTGCTCGAGCAGGAGCCCGACATCGATGACGAGGCCCTGCGCGAAGTCCTTTCCTCCAATCTCTGCAGGTGCACGGGTTACCAGAACATCCTTATCGCGGTGAAGGCGGCGGCGGAGGAGATGCGGGGGTGAGGTTGCTAGGGCGATCGATCCCTCGGGTTGAGGATCCGCCTCTCATCACCGGAAGGGGTCGTTTCGTGGCAGATATCACGATGGCGGGTGAGCTGCACATGCGGATCGTTCGGTCCCCGGTCGCGCACGCACGGATAACCCACATCGATGTGGAAGCCGCCCTTGAGCTTCCCGGCGTCGTCGCGATCTGGACGGGGAGAGACACGGCTGAGATACCCCCGATCGACTTTCGGCAGGAGGGGCTCACCGATCTCTATCCCTACCGGCAGCCGATCCTTGCGGAGCGTGAGGTGCGCTACGTCGGCGAGCCGCTTGCTGCGGTCTTCGCGCGCGATCCCTACGCGGCAGAGGATGCAGCCGACCTCGTCTTCGTGGACTTCGACGAGCTCGATGTCGTGGTGGACCCCAGGGCCGACCCTGCTCCCTTCGACGAAGACAGCGACACGGAGGCGGCGCTCGTCAACGTCTCGTACGGAGATGTTGAGGCAGCCTTTGCGGCTGCGCACCGGCGGGTCACGGTCGAGGTGTCTGTCGGTCGTCACACCGGTGTTCCGATGGAGACGAGGGGAGCGCTGGCGGTGCGCGAGCATCATGGCCGCATCGTCATGTACGGCGCCGCCAAGGTGCCTCACTACAATCGACAAGCTATCGCGTTGATGCTGGGACTTGGCATCGACGACGTGGTCCTGCGCGAGGGGCACGTTGGGGGTGGCTTTGGCGTGCGAGGCGAGCTATACCCGGAAGACGTGCTCGTATGCCTTGCCGCTCTCCGTTTGAACGCACCCGTCAAGTGGATCGAGGATCGCAAGGAGCATCTCGTGGCAACCAACCACTCCCGCGACCAGGTTCATGTCATCGAGGCAGCCGTCGATGCAGATGGGTTCATCACCGCCGTTCGGGATGAGTTCTGGCTCGATCAAGGGGCCTACGTCAGAAGCCATGCCGCGACCGTACCGAACCTGACGGCCGCGATGCTTCCCGGGCCTTACGTGATCCCAGCATACGAATGCCGCGGTCATATCAGGCTGACCAACAAGACCCCGGCCGGAACCTATCGAGCGCCTGGTCGCTACGAGGGCACGTTCGCGCGCGAGAGGCTGCTGGACGCTGTCGCCGCAGAACTCGGCGAGGACCCAATCGTGACCAGACGACGGAACCTTATCGCTCACGAGGACATGCCCTTCGCGCGGCCGATCCGCGCCCTCGGGACCGAGATGGAGTACGACTCGGGCGACTATCCGTCGATCCTCGAAAAGACCTTGGCGTACGTGGATGACAAAGGCCTGTGCGCGGAACTCGACGAACGTCGCGCCTCCGAAGAGTGGGTCGGACTGGGATTCGCGTTCTTCGTCGAGAAGAGCGGCCTCGGCCCCTACGAAGGCGCTCGGATCGACGTTGACGACGATGGTGGGATCCGGGTCGTAACCGGAGCGGCCTCTATGGGGCAGGGTGTTGAAACTGCGATCGCGCAGGTCTGCGGAGACGTTCTCGACGTGTCGGTGGATGGGATCAGGGTCGTTCATGGACAGACCGACGAGATCGACTACGGTCTCGGCGCCTTCGCCAGCCGGGTCACGGTCATGACGGGGACCGCAACCCAGATGGCTGCTCGGGCGCTTCTGGTCAAGGCCCGGGAAGCGGCTGCCCATCTACTCGAAGCCGATCCGGCCGACATCGGGATGGTTGCAGGCAACCTCGAAGTGGTTGGAGCTCCAGAACGCCGGGTGTCGTTGGCCGAGGTCGCGCGTTCACTCGATCCTTCAGGAGCCAAGCGAACCGGAATGGTTCCGACGCTTTCGGCGGAGGCCTGGTTCACCACCGAACACATGACCTATCCCTACGGGGTGCATGCGGCTCTAGTGAGGGTTGACGAGTGGACAGGCGGGGTTGAGATCCTCAGATACGTAGTCGCCTACGACATCGGGAAGGCCGTGAACCCGATGCTGGTCCGGGGCCAGATCGTGGGGGGAGCCGCCCAAGGGTTGGGTGGCGCCCTGCTCGAGGAGTTCGTGTACTCGGACGACGGGCAGCCGCTCGCGACGAGTTTCATGGACTACTTGCTGCCCACCGTGACCGAGATGCCGCCGGTCGATGTGCTTCTGCTCGAAGATGCGCCCACCCCGCTTAATCCCATGGGCGTCAAGGGAGCGGGGGAGGGGGGTACCACCGCGTTCGGTGCGGCCGTGGCGGCTGCGATCGACGATGCCCTGGACGCGCCCGGGGCGGTTACCCGTCTCCCCGTGTCACCGGAGCGTCTGCGAAAAGTGATCTGCAACATCCAACGAAGTCCTAGAGAGAAAGGTGAGCGATGAAGGTTGTCGATCTAACGCATCCATGGAGTATCCACACCCCAGGATGGACGGGGTATCCGGGACCCAAGCTCTACTACACACAGAACTTCCACACGCAGCGGATCGTGTCGCAGGCGATCGAGACCGCGCTTCACGTGGGGACGCATATCGACGCGGAGATGCACGGGTTCGATGGCGGCAAGGACATCGCCTCCGAACCCCTCGATAAGTTGATCCACGAGGGCGTCGTCGTTGACTTGCGCGCGGACGTGGAGGACTGGACGGTGATCACCACGGAGATGATCACCTCCAAGGTCGAGGTGAAGAAGCACGACGTGCTGATCCTGTTCACCGGCTACAAGGATTACTACCAGGGCGGCCCCAAGCAGGACATCAACCGTTACATGAACATGCATCCCGGTCCGGGCATGGAGCTTCTGGAATGGATGATGGACATGGAGCTGTCCTGGTGGGGGGTGGATTGCGGCTCCGGCGATCACCCGATGTGGACGTCTATCCGGGCGATGCGCCCCGACCTAAGAGCTCAGTTCGAGAAGAGCATCGGTAAGACCTGCGAGGAGTTCTTCCCGCCGTTCACATACACGCACGCGAGCGGCCGCGTGGTGGAAGAAACCTATTGGCCGGCCCACTACAGATTGTTTCCCAAAGGCATCATCCACGCCGAGAACGTCGGCGGCGATCTCGAGAAGGTAGCCAACGAGCGTTGCTTGATCGGTGCCTTCCCGTGGAAGCTGGTAGGCGGCGAAGCGTCGATCTGCCGCATACTGGCTTTCCAGGATGCCGACCTCAAGGTGGAGCTGGCTTAGATGACGAAGAGACGTGGGAGCGCGGCGTGGTCATCGGTGGATGACCTGCAGCGCTCCCTGCGTGATCACCGGTATCTGGCGGATAGGGGTCTGGCAACCGCACTCCATCTCGCCGTGTCGTTGGAGCGGCCATTGTTCCTTGAGGGTGAAGCCGGGGTGGGCAAGACCGAGACCGCCAACGTCCTGGCTTCCATCCTGGGTAGCGAATTGATCAGGCTTCAATGCTACGAGGGGATCGGGGTCGCCCAAGCGATCTATGACTGGAACTACCCCCGTCAGTTTCTCGCGGTCAGAGCGTCGGAAGGCACGGAGCACCACGTCTCCGTGGACGACCTCTTCTCGTGGGAGTTCCTGGTTGAGCGACCGTTGCTACGCGCTATCAGGACGGAGTCGCGCTCCGTGCTCCTGATCGACGAGGTGGATCGAGCCGATGATGAGTTCGAGGCGTTCCTCCTCGAGGTCCTGTCGGACTTCTCGATCACGATCCCCGAGGTAGGAACCATCACGGCCCAGGTTCCACCGGTGGTGATCCTCACTTCGAACCGAACGCGCGAGGTTCACGATGCCCTCAAGCGACGTTGCTTCTATCACGTGATCCCTCATCCGGATCTCGAGATGGAGTCGCAGATAATCCGGTTGCGCGTCCCAGAAGCGACCGCATCTCTCGCTCACGATGTAGCGCGCGCGGTCGCGGGGCTGCGAAAACTTCCTTTGACGAAGTCCCCCGGCGTGGCCGAGACGATCGATTGGACCCGGGCGCTCTCATTCCTCGGGGTCACCGATCTCCGGACGGAAACGGCACGCGACACGATCGGAGCTGCGATCAAGCAGGAGGAGGATCTGGGCGTCGCTCTCGAGGCCCTACCTCGAATCATCGGTGCCGATGGATGAGCTCGGTGGGGTGCTCAGCCGCCGCGTTGCGGATTTCTCCGGCCGCCTGAGAGGGGCCGGACTCAGCGCCGACGCACACGCCACGATGCTGTTCGTAAGGGCCATTGCCGAACTCGACGCGCTATCCATCAAGGACATCTACTGGGCCGGCCGGTTGTCGTTCGTTCGCAACCCGGAGGAGATCGAGATCTACGAACGGGAGTTCTTCTTGTTCGCCCGTGGCGAGCCGGAGGAGTCGCTTCCCCAGGCCGAAGATGCCCTGGATCCCCCCCGAGATCTCGTCGCGGAGTCGACCGGCTCTCCCGAGGAGATCCGGGATGAGCCTCAGTCGGATTCCGAGGAGGAGACGGCTGAGGTGACGCTCGCAAGCTCGATCGAGTTGCTGCGCTCCAAGAACTTCGATCGGCTTACTGCCGACGAGTATGAGAGGCTCAAGCGTCTGATCGCATCGGTTGCCCTGGAACCGCCTGTGCGATTGTCTCGCCGGATGAGCGCGGCATCAAGAGGTTCGTCTCTGGATCTTCGCAAGATGCTGGGAGCTTCCATGAAGCTCGGAGGCGAGCCGGCGGTTCGCTACTGGCAGAAGCAACAGCCAAAGCCGAGAAGGATGGTCTTCCTCTTCGACGTTTCCGGTTCCATGAAGGGGTACTCGAGAACGCTGCTGCAGTTCGCTTACGCCGTGCGTAGGCGGCAACCCCGTACCGAGGTCTTCTGTTTCGGAACCTCGCTCTCACGAGTCACCGACTTGCTGCGGGCTCCGTCGGTCGACGTTGCCCTCGCTGGATTCGGAGAGCGGGTTCCCGACTGGGAAGGAGGCACCCGGCTCGGCGATGCCATCGCGAGTTTCATCAGTGGATGGGGCCGGCGCGGCGTCGCCCGGGGAGCCGTGGTCATCATCTGCTCGGACGGACTGGAGCGAGGTGACCCCGAGATGCTGGCGTTGCAGATGCGGAGGCTCCGGGGCCTTGCCCACGCCATCGTCTGGGTGAATCCACTCAAGGGATCGCCGGGGTACGAACCACTCGCGCGCGGGATGGCGGCTGCGCTTCCTTACATCGATAGATTCATGTCCGGTCATGATCTGAACAGTCTGGAGGAACTTGCAGGGGCACTGGGGGACCTTCGCGTGAGGAGAGCCGGTTGAAGGGACCCGATCTGTTCGACGTCATGCTGAGGCTGCACGGGGCTGAGCATCTGGGGCGCAATTACCAATTCGTCCGGCTGGCCCGGATGCAGATCGCCGGACACCTCGATTACTCGGAGATCTCTCGCGTTCTGGATACCATCACTCGAAGAACGGAATGGTTCTCCATGTGGATGGCAGCGAGTGAACGGCATCGCAGCCTGGCCCACGCGGCTCTTGCCGGGGGAGGATATGCCTCCGCCGGAGACGGGTATCTGCGCTCCGCCCTGTGCGCGCACTGGGCGTCGCTCTATGCGGTGGGGATCGACAGATCGACCGCTCACCGGTCCTCCCTGGAGCTTTACGCGGCCGGGGCGCCTTACTTCGAGCCTCCATCCGAGCGCATCGAGATCGACTTCGACGGTGATGTGATCCCCGGTTACCTGCGGCTCCCCCGGAATGTTGAGCGCCCCAAAGTCGTGCTGATGATCGGAGGAGCGGACACCAATAAGGAGGAGCTCCATCACTGGGGCACTCAGTTCACGAGACGAGGTCTCGCGGTCGTGCCGTTCGATGGCCCGGGCCAGGGCGAGCTGGCGGCCCGCTACGGACGCCTCACGATGCGCTTCGGCTCGTTCCACCGTTCTGTGTCTGCGGTTATCGACTGGCTCGAAGCGGGGGATCGAGATCTCGACCTCGGGGGGATCGGCGTATTCGGGAACAGCCTCGGCGGCTATCTGGCGCTCGACGCTGCACTCCGCGACCCTCGGATCCGAGGCGTGATCTGCAATGGTGGCTTCTGTGACGCGGCCTCGATCGATGCGTGGCCCGAAGGTGTTGTGCACGCTTTCTCCTCCTGCCTCGGACTCGAGACCACCGACGTGCTGGCACACGTTCGCGAGCATCTCGATCTCACCGAGGTCCCGACCTCCAATCAGCCGTCTGCGCTGGTGGTTCACGGTGGCCGTGAGGATCTGTCGGATATCGAGGAAGCGCGGCGTGCGGCCCGGACGATGAATGGCGCGTTGGTGGTCGTCGAGGACGGCTGGCATACGTGCACCAACCGGGATCACCTGGTGTCGCCCCTGTTCGGTGACTGGATGGTTCGGTCGCTCGCGTCGGCCAAGTCCGCCGGCTGCTCCGAAACGATCATGTCCGACGAGCGCGGTTACGCGGCTGCTCTTGAAGCGATCGGGGGATGAGCTCTCCAGCGATCTGGTCCTAACTCTGTCGAAGGGGGACGGCGCTCCCACGGTCGGACGGCATCGAGGGCCTTGAGAGAGATTAATCCTTCATTTAATCTGGCTCAGCAGAGTCTGCGGTGGCCCCCGGGTGAGCAAGGGAGAGTATGCAAAGAGCAGAAGCAGCGACCCCTCATATCCATGGGAGCGAGTTGAGTGTCCGGATGGCGGGTGTCAGCCGGGTGTTCGGGAAGGGCAGAGACACCAACGTTGCCCTCGAGAACGTCGATCTTGACATCGAACCCGGGGAGTTCATCAGCGTGGTCGGCCCGTCGGGGTGCGGCAAGTCGACCCTCCTCAAGATGATCGCAGGGCTGCTCGGTTGTTCGGAGGGCACCATCACCATCGGGGGGGAGAAGCTGGAGGGTACCCGCGCGGACATCGGCCTGATGTTTCAGACGGCGACCCTGTTCCCCTGGAGAACGGTCTTCGACAACATCAGGCTGCCCTTTCAGGTACATCGTGACAAGTCCGTGGACGTGACGGCCAAGGTCGAGGAGGTTCTCGAACTCGTCGGCCTTTCCGGCTTACAGGACCGTTATCCGCGGCAGCTCTCTGGCGGGATGCAACAGCGCGTCGCGCTCTGTCGTCTTCTGGTGTCCGATCCCGACCTGATGTTGATGGACGAGCCTTTTGGTGCACTCGACGAGTTCACGCGAGAGCGTCTAAACATCGAGTTGGCGCGCATCGCGGAGCTCGAAGGCAAGACCACGGTTTTCGTTACACATAACATCACCGAGGCCATTTTCCTGGCCGACAGAGTGGTTGCCATGGGAACCGAGCCGGGTCGCGTTCTCGATGTCATCGACATCGATCTTCCGAGGCCACGGGAGTCGTCCATGTTCACCTCTCCGGAACTCATAGAGAAGGTCCAGGAGGTACGGAAGGTGTTGGGGCTGGCATGACCACTCAAGACAGCGCACCGGGGACCCCGGGTCAGAACAAGGGCGGTGGCCCGCTCATCGTCGGGACGGGGGTGTCGAGGAGGCGGTTGGTTCCGAGCCCCGACAAGGCCAAGGCGTGGGCGAAGCAGATCATGCAGACCCTGGTCGCAGCCCTCATCCTCGGCGGGGCATGGGAGCTTCTCAGCCGTCTGGATCCGAGCTTCTTCCCGCGGATCATCATCCCACCTCCGACAGAGATCGCCCAGGCCTTCGTCACGGTTCTCACCGGTGATCTGATCTGGCCGAACCTGTGGGTCACCACACAGGAGACCCTCATCGCCTTCGCGATCGGCGCCGGTGGCGCCTTCGTTATCGGCGTCATCATCTCCCTATGGAAGCCCGTAAAGTCCGGGGTCTATCCTCTGCTGATTTCGATCCAGTCCACCCCTCGTTCCGCCCTGGCTCCCGTTCTGATCGCGTGGTTCGGGTTTGGGATGAGTTCGAAGATAGCGCTGGCGGTCCTTATCTGTTTCTTCCCCGTCCTTGCAAACACCGTCACGGGTTTGACAACGGTCGACGAGAACGCCGAACTGCTAATGAGATCGATGCAGTCCTCGAGGGTCCAGACCTTCTGGTACTTCAGGCTTCCCAATGCAATGCCCTTGATATTTGCCGGGCTCCAGGCCTCGCTTACCTTCGCTCTGGTCGGAGCGGTCTTCGGCGAGCTCCTGGGCAGCGATCAAGGGGTCGGGTCGCTGATCAAGGCGGCGTCGTTCCAGCTTCGGATGGACAACGTATTCGCCTACCTGGCATTCCTTTCCCTGGTCGGCATCTCGTTGGTCGGGATCATGGCCTTCATCCAGCGCAAAGTCACTTTCTGGAGCATCGAAGAGGGGCAGGAGCTGTAACGGGTCCATTCGGGGGGCGCACCCCGATCGTTAGAGGAGGGAGAGGGGAACGTTGATGAGAGGGTTCAAAGATTCGAAGGTTTGGATCGTAGCGTTGCTGTTGGTTCTGGCTTTGGTGGCCGCTGCTTGTGGAGGAGACGACCCGGACTCGAATGAAAGCTCCGGCAGCGATGATAATGGGGACGTTCAAGAGACGGTGTCCTTGACGATGGCGATGTCGACCTGCTCGCCGTACTACTACGGGTACCACGTCGCGGAGGCCCTAGGCTTCTTCGAGGAAGAGGGCATCGATCTCAAGCAGGAATGCACGAGCGGTAGCTCCGAGGTGGCCTCGATCCTGGCCGCAGGCACCGTAGATCTCGGTGCCGCCGGGTTCTCGGCGATGCTCCCGGCGATGTCACAGAGCAACAACGTTAATCCGTTCTTCGTTCACACCTATGGGGAGCCGTACGACGTCCTCGTACTTGCCGACAGCGGAATCAGCGAGATCGCGGATCTCGAGGGTGAGACACTCGGGGTTAGCGACCTCGCCGGAGGCGAGATGCCGCTCGTGCGAGCCCTGATCTCCAACGCCGGATTGGTTCCGGAGGAGGATGTCCAGTTCCTCGAGGTGAGCGAGAATCCAGGGACCGTCCAGGTCGCCTTCGAGCGCGGCGACATCGCTGCCTACTCTAGCGGTGTCTCCACCACTGCGATCTTCCCGGCGACCGGCATCGACACCGTCTCGATCCTTCCTGAGTTCGTGGGCGACCTCGCCGCCGGGGGCCTGATGGCGTCAGAGGAGTGGAAGGACGATCTCGACGTCCTGGCTCGGGTGGGCCGAGCGGCCGCGAAGGGGCATCTCATCGCATTCGCGAACCCCGACGCAGCGGTGTGCGTGATGAAGGAGGTCATCCCGGCGGAGTTCGAAGATGAGGAAGCCGGACGAGCATCGTTGGATGGATCCCTACTGGCCACGACGGCACCCCAGAATGATGATGGCACCTACGACTTCGGCCGGGGTGTCGCCGACGTCGATCAATGGGTCGAGTACATCAATATCTACTTCGAAGCGGGAGTGCTGGAAGAGGCGTTCGATCCCGCCCCGTTCCTGGTCGACGTCAAGGACGAGATCAACGATTTCGATCAGCAAGCCATCATCGATCAGGCGAACGAGCTTCCGACGGACTGCTGAGTCTTACGGCCAACCTGCGTGGGGCGGGACTTCGGGTCTCGCTCCACGCCGGCCCCGTTCCGGCAGGGCCGGGTGACCCACGATCATGGAAAGGGACGGAACGATCGAAGCCATCGACTTTCTGCTGCGGCCGCGGTCGGTCGCTGTCATCGGCGCCAGCGACCGGAAATCCGCGATGGGCAACACGGTCCTCCAGAACTTCAATCGATTGAAGTACGGCGGGACTCTCTACGCCATTCATCCGCGCCACACCGAGGTAGAGGGTTACCCGTGCTTCCCCTCGGTGGAGGTCTTGCCGGAGCCCGTCGACGCGGTCGCGATCGCCCTGAGTAGCGAAAAGGTGGTGCCCGCTTTGGAGCAGGCCATCAACGCAGGGGCCCGAGCTGCCGCTATCTTCGCCTCGGGATTCTCCGAGGTGTCCGACGGCAAGGAGCTCGAAGAGGATCTGCGACTGCTGTGCTCGAAGCATGATGTGAAGGTCGTTGGGCCGAACTGTCTCGGACTGCTCAACGTTACGACGAAGATGCCTCTGTACAGCTCGGCACTTCCCGACGAGATGGTCCCGGGGAATGTCGCGGTCATCTCGCAGTCCGGATCGGGATGCATCGCAATGATCTGCTCCGGTCGGTTCGACTTCTCGTTCGTTGTTTCCTCAGGCAACGAGGCGACGACAACCGCTGCCGATTACGTCGCCTACGCATCTCGGGACGATGCGACCGAGGTGATCGCGGTTGTGGCCGAGAGTATCCGCGATCCACACGGCTTTGGAGAGGCGGCCGATGCCGCTCTGGCGAAGAACAAGCCTGTTGTGGTTCTGAAGATCGGTCGATCGTCCAAAGGCATGAAGGCTGCGGCCGCTCACACGGGATCGTTGATCGGCCCGTTCGAGGAGTACAGAGCCTTCTTCGAGGGCCACGGAGTGATCGTGGTCGACGATCTCGATGAGCTGATGGAGACGGTCGACCTCTTCCGCCGCGTTCGGTCGCTTCCCACGGGGGACGGCGTCGGCTTGATGAACCTGTCCGGCGGCATCAACGCATTGATCTGCGATGTCGCCGATAAGGTCGGGGTTGACTTCCCACTCCTCGCCGATGTTACGCGAACGAGATTGAAGGAGGTACTTCCGGACTACGCTTCGATCAGCAACCCCCTCGACGGAACCGGCGTCGCAGTCTTCGACATGGAGATGTACACAGGAGCTCTCGAAGCGATCGCCGCGGACCCAGGAGTGAACCTCGTCGGCGTGTCACAAGACATGCCGGCCGGCCTCGACCCCGTTCACATCGAGACCGCAAGACGAGTTGCGAGAACGGTGGTTGACGCCGCGACGAGGTTCGATAAGCCGATCTTCTTGATCACTAACGTAGGAGGCAGTGTTTTCGATCCGGCAGCGGACATCCTGAGAGCAGCCGGCATCCCCGTGCTACAGGGGACGCACGAAGGCCTTTTGGCCATCAAGCACCTGGGTGAGTACGCACGTATCGTTCGCGCCGGAGTAGAGACCCCCCCGGGTCCCTCGGCCAGCCCCGTCGACGAAGCAACCCGCAAAGAGATCCGCTCGCTGCTCTCTCGGAACGAGGGCATCTTGCCGGCCGCGGAGGCCGCCAAGTTGTTCGGTGTCTATGGGATCGAGATCCTTCGTGGGACGGTTGTCACAGATGCCGATCAAGCCGTAGAGGCGGCGGGACGCATCGGGTACCCGGTGGTCCTGAAAGTGGAGTCGTCCGGCATCCTTCACAAGACCGAGGTGGGAGGAGTCATCACCGATATCGGTGATGAAGATTCGCTCCGTGCGGCCCACTCGCAGATGAAGGATGACGTCCAGCGCGCAGTACCCGGTGAGAAGATCGACGGTTACCTCGTGCAGCCGATGGTCTCCGGCGGGGTCGAGGCGATCGTGGGCTCGCGCCGCAGTGACCTGTTCGGGAGCACGATGGTAGTAGGGCCTGGGGGCATCCTGGTGGAGCTGCTGGACAGCGCAGCAATCGCTTTGATTCCGGCGAGCAAGCAGTCACTGTCGGCTCTCGTCGACGAGACTCCCCTGGGGAAGCTGCTCGCGGGTTACAGAGGTGTGCCGCCGGCGGATAGGGGGGCTCTCGAGGATCTGCTTCTCAGCGTCGGTCACCTCCTGTCGGACGTAGGTGACCTGATAGAAGAGTTGGATCTCAATCCCGTAAGCGTTCTCGCCGCCGGGAGAGGCGTGCGGGTCCTGGATGCTCTGGTGATTCTCAAGGCGTAAGGAACAGCGACTATGGAGGGCAATGGCTAGTGAAGTACAAGGCGATCAAGATCGAGCGCGTCGGGTCGGTAGGACGGATCACTCTGAACCGGCCGGAGAAGCTGAACGCCATCACGACCGAGATGCTTCTCGAACTGCAGCACGTGATGGATGATTTCGAGGATGACATGAAACTGCGCGCGGTCGTAATCACGGGCGAGGGCAGAGCCTTCTCCGCCGGATTCGATATCGGCCCCAAGGACAAAGCGCTCGACTCGGTCGAGAGTTGGTCGGCTCATATCAAGGTAGGTACCGATACCTGGTGGAGGATCTGGCGCAGCCGGATGCCGTACATCGCGATGGTGAACGGCTATTGCCTCGGCGGGGCATGCGATCTGTCAATGGTTTGCGATTTCACGGTCGCCGCCCAATCGGCGCAGTTCGGCGAGCCGGAGATCCAGTTCCAGTCCTCGTCACCCTTCAACATCATGCCCTGGGTGGTTGGGATGAAGAGGACGAAGGAGATCCTCCTGACCGGCGATAAGTTCAGCGCGGAGGAGGCTGTCCGCATCGGGCTCGCAACGAGAGTCGTGCCGGATGAAGACCTAGCCGATATCACCCAAAAGCTCGCGGACAAGCTCGCGAAGATGCCTCAGGGTGCAATGGCCTTCAACAAGGCGGGGATCAACCGCAGTTATGAGGCCGGAGGCCTGAAGGCCGGGGTGGATCTGTCCGGCGAGGTGTTCGTGCTCACGATGCTTACCGATTCCGAGGAGCGCGCGGAGTTCAAGCGGGTGGGTGCGGAACAGGGCATGGCGGCTGCGTTCAAGTGGCGGGACCAGCGGTACGCGGACGAGGGCTCGTGACACAGCAAGAAGGAGCGGGCTCTTCGGCGGGTTCGAGTCGGAGAATTGTCTAACCGCCGGGGTGCAGGGGTCCTCCTACAGCGCAACTTCGGGCCCTACTTCGTCGGGAGCCTCATCTCCTATTCGGGAACCTGGTTCCAGAACATCGCTCAATCCCTGCTCGTCTACCGGCTCACGGACTCGACCTTCATGGTAGGGGTCATCAACTTCGCGCAGTTCGCTGCGATCCTGTTGCTGAGCCCCTTGTCGGGGGTGGCCGCGGATCGCTTCGATCGCAGGAAGCTGATCATCGCTACTCATCTCGGGGCCTCTGCCCTTACCTTGCCTCTTGCGGTGTTGACGTGGACCGGTCACATCACGACCTTGGTGGCTATCCTTTTCGCCTTCGGAGTAGGTGCGACAACAGCCTTGTCGCTTCCGGCGATGCAGGCGATGGTTCCGATGCTCGTTTCTGAAGAGGATGTTCCCGCCGCGGTGGCGCTGAACACCGTCACCTTCAACTTCTCTCGGGCCCTTGGCCCCGTGATCGGAGTCATCGTGATCACCCACTGGGGGATCGGCACGGCCTTCTTCCTCAACTCTCTGTCCTTCCTCGTGATGATCGCCGGGGTCCTTTTCGTGAAACCTCGCGCTCAGGTGATCGTCGTACAGGCGAAACTACGAGACACCCTGAGGGTGATCAATAGCGGGCCGGAGTTGAAGACGATGATCATCCTCGTGGCGTTGATCTCCCTCACCGTTGACCCCATCAACACCCTCACTCCGGGGTTCGCGACAGAGATCTTCGACCGCATGGATACATTCACCGGATTCCTGATCGGGGCCTTCGGCGCAGGCGCGGTTGCGGGCGCATTCGTATTGGCGACGGTGTGGCGATCGTCCTACCTCTGGATGATCGGGACCCTCTGTTTCTTCGCCGCGATGATGATCGCGTTCTCGCTGTCGTCGGACCCTGGATTCGGGATAGCGTTCCTTTTCCTGGCCGGCATCGGTTTCCTTCTGTCCCAGTCGTCGGCAACGATCATCGTTCAGACCACGGTGGACGATGCCCATCGTGGCCGGGTCATGGCGCTGTGGACCGTCGCCTACCTCGGTATCCGGCCTTTCGCCAGCCTGGTCGACGGCATCGCGGCGACCCTTGTCAGCCTGCGTTTCGCCGGTCTTCTGATGACGGTCCCCACGCTGATTGGAGCTTTCTTGGTGTTCCGCCTCATGTCGCGGAGGGTGCGAGGCGAACAGGAAGAGATCGACGGACGGGTCGGGGAAGGACGGCGCGTTCCAGTCCCCCCCGAACAGCAGGTTCTTGGAGAGATCGAGAGGAGCCCGTAGATGAACCTAGGAAGACAAGTGACGCCTCTGCCCGAGGTCGGCAGCGTACCGGAGCAGATGTTCGCTCAGGTCGTGCGGAGCCCGCGGTTCGGCGATCCGCTGGAGGCCTTCCAGATAGAAGAGATCGAGGTGCCCTCCCTCAAACCGGGGGAGGTGCTGGTCGGAGTCATGGCGGCCGGCATCAACTACAACAACGTGTGGGCGGCGCCGGGGTTTTCCAATCGACGTCATCGCCGCTCGCCAGAAGGCAGGTGAGCCCTATGACTTCCACGTTGGAGGCAGCGATGCTTCGGGCGTGGTGTACGCGATAGGCACCGGAGTGGCCAACGTGTCCGTCGGCGACGAAGTGGTTATCCATCCGGGTCACTGGGATCCAGAGGATCCAACCACTAAGTCCGGTGACCCCATGTTCTCAAACTCGGCTGCCATCTGGGGCTACAACACCAACTTCGGCTCCTTCGGGCAATTCTGCGTGGCCCAGGAGCACCAGATCCTGCCGAAACCGCCGGACTTGACCTGGGAGGAGGCCGCCGCTTCGACGCTTGTGGGGACCACCGCCTATCGGATGCTGTTCGGCTGGGAGGGCAACACGGTCCGAAAGGACGATGTTGTTCTGGTGTGGGGAGGGTCAGGGGGTCTTGGCACTCAGGCGATTCAACTCACGCGTTCCTTTGGCGGGATCCCGATCGCGGTCGTCTCCGACACCGAACGCGGTGAGTACAGCGTGAAGAAGGGGGCGGAGGGTTACATAGATCGGTCTCGCTTTGACCACTGGGGTGAACCTCCGGCGTTCGATGATGCCGGGGGACAGAAGGCGTGGACGGCAGGGGCGCGCTCTTTCGGCAAGGAGATCTGGACCATCCTTGGAACCCGGCGAAATCCCAACATCGTCTTCGAGCACCCCGGAGAGGCCACGATCCCAACAAGCATCTTCCTGTGTGAAGCAGGCGGGATGGTTGTGATCTGCGCGGGCACGACTGGGTATAGCGCGGTGGTCGACCTTCGCTACCACTGGGTGCGTCAGAAGAGGCTCCAGGGTTCCCACGGTACGAATGACGAGCAGGCGATCGCCTACAACCGACTTCTACACGAGGGCAAGATCGATCCCTGCCTCGGCAAGATCTACGCCTTCGAGGATATCGGTCGGGCACACGCGGACATGGAGAAGGGCCTCGAAGTCTTCGGCAACCGCGTGGCGTTGGTTGGGGCCGCGGAACCAGGCGAGGGGGCACCTTAGTTCTCTTCAGCGCAAGGTGTCGTTAGAGGCAAGGTCGTCCAGCTCAGGCCGAGTAGTAGGCCTGTTTCGAGGTGAACGATGCGAGGTGAGATGACGAGCGTGGGGGTGCCTGGGATTGGTCGAAGGTTTGACGGCAGAGGTGTACGCGATCATCGCGTCGCTGTTTTTCGCGGGAAGCCAGGTCACCCTTCGCAGGGGGTTGGTTCGAACTTCTGTGGTCGCCTCGGTCCTGATCACATTGGCAGCCGCTTTCTTTGTGATCCTCCTCTTCGTGCTGTTGGACCCGCCGGAAAGCCTGAATGGAACGGGGGTGGCTCTCTTCGCTGCTGCAGACTTGGCCTCGCCCGGGATCTCGAGATGGGCCACCAACAACGGTACCCATCGCCTTGGACCATCGATCTCTGGTTCCATCACACAGGGTGCTCGTCCGGTCCGGCGGTGCTCGGCGGAACGGTGCTCCTCGGCGAGAGACTTACCTGGCGAGAAGCTCTTGGGCTCGGCTTGATCGTCGCGGGGGGTTGGCGATTGTCGCGCTCTCGCTCGGTGGAGACGGCAGGCGAATATCAAGAGGGTCCGACAGAGGCGATCCCTCGCAAGGTGTTCCGTCGCGGCCTGGTCTTCCCCCTCCTTGCTGCCCTCGCCTACGCGACTCAAGACGTCGTTACGAAGGGCGCTCTCGTCCATCTCGATGACGCTCGCTTCGGGGCTTTGATCGGAGGTGCAACCGCCCTCTGCACGTGGCTCGCGGCGCTTGCGATTTCGGGGGTAAGGAAGCAGGTAAGGGTTGGTGAGGACTACGGCTGGCTTATCCTCAGCGGTTTCCTGGCGGGACTGGCGATCGTGAACCTATTCACCGCTCTAAGAGTGGGTGATATCACGGTGGTGAGTCCTATAGTTGCTACGCAGCCTCTCGCAGTCTTCTTTCTCTCCAGGATCCTGCTGCGGAGACTTGAACTACTTCATGCCTCCATCGTCCTGGCGGGAGTTGGCATCGTTGCCGGAACGGCACTCGTCTCTCTATGAGGGATCCTTGTCGAGCTAGTCCTTGTCCTTACGCTTGAACAGACCCTTCAGCCAGCTCCACAGTCCCTTGAAGAAGACACTCAAGCCTTTGACTTCGCCGGCTTGCACCTCGGCGGCGGCCTCCGGCGTCGCCGCCCCCAGTTTGGATTCGATGCAGGCGGCGAACTCCTTAGTGAGCTGGGACGAAACCTCCTGGATGAGGCCGGTACGACCGAATTGTGCCATCGAGCCCTGCAATGTGATGTCGGCGACGATCTGAACGTCTGTCGAGGTGCCGCCGTCGGTGAGCAGGTACTCGACCTTGGCCGAGGCCCGGCTGCCGCCCTGCCGGTCCGCGCCCTTCGCGGAGATCAGGCCGGTGTGGGTGGCCTGATCGAGTTTCTCGACCGTTGCGGTTCCCTGGAACTGGGCCGAGATCGGGCCGAGCTTGATCTTCATCTTCCCGTTATAGGTGGTGTCGTTCACGGCATCCAAGAGCTCAACGCCCGGCATGCACTGCGCCACAGTGGTGACATCTTGGAAGAATGACCACACCACGTCGACGGGTTGCTCGACGGTGAAACCCTCTTGGATCTGCGGCACGATTCCCCTCCTAGAGCGTTAGTTCAATTAGTGTAAACGAGCTTGAATCCGAATCAATCCCATCCGACGTAACCGCTCGAGCAGCAGTCCGACCCTTCATCTAGAACGCCTGCAGCGTCAGCGGGATCAATGATGTGGCGAGAACACCCACGACGATCCTCCTGAAATGCGTGCGGTCGAGGCGCCTGCCAACCCTGGATCCGATCGCCCGCCCCGCGAGGCCGAGCACGATCAGTCCGATGCTTGCCAGCCATCGGTCGTAGGTGAACGATCCGATCGCGACTAACAAGAATAGGCGCACGATTCCGACCACAACGAAGGTCGATGTCAGATGGAAGATGAACGCATCTCTCGTGTTGGTTCGGTTGAGGAAGTACGTACCCGTAACCGGTGAGCTGATCCCCACGGTTGACTGCAGGAGACCACCCAGCACCGGAGCGACAACGGAAGTAGCTTTCCCGCCCCGGCGTGACGGCATCGCCTTCGGGAGGAACTCATTCACGACGAATCCTCCGACCGCTATCACCAGGACGACGATCAGGATCTTCTCATCTATCCCGGATCTGGTGAGAGCCCCTACGGCGCCGCTGGCGGCAGCGATCGCTCCGAACGGCACCAAGCCGCGAGCGTCATGGCGCTCGTTCCAGGTTTCAAGAAGGTTGGCCAGATCGATCGCAAGCGCTGGAAGCGCAGAGACGACGACGGCGATCTCGAGACCGAAGCCCAATGCCATCGCGGGGATCACTACGATGGGAAAACCCAATCCGACGATGCCGCTGGACAGCGCGCCCAAGACAAGGCTCGCCATGACCAGCCCGATGGCGGCCGGTTCACTCACCGCGAGCGGCGCTCGTTAAGCCTCATCCGTTACCGCCCTTTCATGATCGGCACCGACAGGCGATGTCGCTCGTCACGGAGGGTCCCGCACCGACACTTGTGATCGGGCCACCTCTGAAATATCTTATATCTTCGATGAAAGGAGAATGCCGTCGAGATGAGATCGAGTGGCCGCGTCGGCTGCACCTGGATGGCACATCGCCGGACGAGGCTCGCGCCATCGTGAGGCTGACCCTGCGAAACCGACCGTAGCGACCAACGAAGGGAGTTTTTCTGATGGGCATCAGGGTTCTTCATGTAGATCGGGATTACGTCGAGATACCCCTCTTGGAGGGAGGCGTCAAGGCGAAGGCGGTCGCGTGGCCCGGGACCAATGGTTACTTGGGCGTGATGCACTACGTCGCCTACGAGGCGGGCCAGGCCTCGGTCGCGCATGCTCACCCGTTCTCTCAAGATGTCTTCTACATCATCGAGGGGTCCGGTTCGATGGTCGATACCACCGACGGGCGTCACGAAGAACAGGCGATCGAGCCCGGCAGCGTTGTCATCGTCGACCCGGGGACCATCCATCAGGTAAGAGCCGACACGCGCCTGGTCAATGTCGGAGGCCCTTCTCCGGCCGATATCGCCTTCTACAAGAACTTCGGGCTCGAGTGGTAGTCGAGTTCCCAACTGTTTGCTTCGGGCGCCATCACATCGATCAGTCGCTAGAGGCTGAATCGCTCCGGCGGCCGATGTAGCTATCGATCCCGAGGTTCGCTCCTTCTGCTTCACCGAGCATCTTGCGAACGGCCACTTCGAGTGCTGCTGCGCCCTGTGGGTCGCCTGAAGCGGAGGCCTCTTCGCTCGCGTACCCTGCGGTGGCCTTGATGATCTCGGGACCGTCGATCTGGGTGAATCGACCCGCGTCGTAGGTGATCTTCCCGTCGATGATCACGGTCGCGACTTCACCCGAAGCCGAGCCGTAAACCACCTGCCGGACGGGATCGTTGAGGGGGGTGAAGGGGATCGATGAGGTGTCGAACAGAACTAGGTCTGCTGCGTAGCCCGGCTGGATCTTTCCGATGTGGTCTTTACGCCCGGCGGGCACGGCTGCATTCGCCGTGATCATGTCCAGTGATTGGCTCGCTCGCACCCACCCCTCATGGGGTTCGCCGTGGACCTTATGGATGAGTGCAGTCATCTTGGCGAGCTCGATCATGTCCAAGGTTTCGTCACAGCCTCGCCCATCGGTTCCGAGTGCCACCCGCACGCCGTGGCGAAGTAGTTCGGGCAGGGGGGCGATGCCGTCACCGAGGCGAAGGTTGCTGAGCAGGCAGTGGATCATCGTCGTGCCCGTCTCGGCAAGGATCTCGATGTCCCGATCGCTCAACCAGACCGCGTGAACTACGGATGAATGTTCGCCAAGAAGCCGCATATCGTGCATCTGTTCTATGAAGGAACGCCCCAGCCAGCGTTGCGCGGTTAACGCTTGAGATTTCGTTTCGAGCGCATGCGTATGCCACGTCAGATGGTGTTCCATAGCGAACCCATGGGTGCTGCTCAGGAACTCAGGAGTACACCTTTGTGGAGCCGACGGGGCCATGCCGATGTCGATCATTCCTCCGGCAGAGTGCCACTTGCCGACCGCTTCGCCGGCGAGCTCCAGCATCGCGTCAGCACGGGCCGGTGGTGCCTCGGACGATACAAGTGATGCCGCCTCGGGTCCCAGTGGTAGAGACTCCAGATAAGGTCGATCTGCGAAGCCGAGCGAGATCGTTACCCTCATGCCGATGTCCCTGTAGGCGCGAGCCACGGCATCGAGTGTCTCCATGGAGATGTAAGGAGCTTCGTATAGGAAGTCGATGGCGGTAGTCGTGCCGGTCCTCATCATCTGCATCGCACCCAGCGCCGTGCGCGTGTAGATGGCTTCGGGGGTGGGGGGCACATGTCTCGTCACCTGATGAGAGTGAACGAACCAGATATCCAGGGGCAGATTCTCAAAGAGGCCGGGGTTCAGGTTTTCTCCGGAGTGCATATGAGCGTTGACGAATCCAGGCACCGCGAGACGGTTCTTGCCATCGATCTCGGGTGTCCCATCGGCGTCCAACGAGGGGCCCACGTCCTCGATGAGGCCCCCGCCCACGAGGATGTCGACCGTGGCCGGTTGGTTGTCGGTTGACGCGATCAGGACATCGCGGATTACGAAACGTTCCTTCTCCAGCGCGCTCTTCCCTCCCCGTGGTGTGAGCCCGCTAGGGGGCCCGAACGACGTTTTATATACACTATAGGAATGTTCGTACGCAGCACGTGGGCGGGCGGTTGTCAGGCGAAGGTGGCGGAGGATCGTCGACCGTGAGGGTTTTCGTCGATGGATTCTTGGGTCCTCGAGACGAGTACGAGGTTCTCGCGCGCCCTGGTTACGACGTGGTCTTCGGCCGGTCCTTCGCCGAATGCCTCGAGCGTCCCTATACCGAGAAGGAACTGGGCGAGCTCTGTCGAGCGGCCGATGCCTTCGTCTATTCGACCGCGGACACCGTCTCGCGAGCCGTTCTGGCCCAGGCCGAACATCTGCGGATCGTGACCGGGCCATTCATCGGATCCGATCAAGTGGACGTCGTGGCTGCGACCGAGTTGTCGATCCTGGTCGCCAACAGCCCGTCGGAGGAGAACGCTCGAGGGATGGCGGAGGCGACCGTCGGTTTGATGGTGGCCTTGATGAAGAGGTTGCGCCACAACGAAGCCAAGTTGCGCGGCGGCGGGTGGGGAGTACGAGAGGACCGCGGAGATCTCCTGTGGGACAGAACCGTCGGCCTGCTCGGCTTGGGGCGGATCGGCCGGATGATCGTCGCTCGCATGCAGGGATGGGGCGTGCACCTGATCGCGCACGACCCCTACGTCTCGGTCGAAGAAGCCGACCGCCTCGGGGTGAGGATGGTCGACCTGACGACGCTCTGTGCGGAGTCGGACGTGCTGTCTCTCCATGCCGTCGCAACCGACGAGACGAGAGGCATCATTGGGAGAGAAGAGCTCGCCCTGATGAAGCCGACGGCTTTTCTCATCAACGTCGCCAGGGGGGAGCTCGTCGACGAGCTCGCTCTCGCCGAAGCGCTCGACGAGTGTCGGATCGCGGGCGCGGCTCTGGACACCTACCTCCAAGAACCACTTCCCCTGGACAGCCCGCTGCGCAGCATCCCCCCGGACCGGTTGATCATGACGCCGCACATCGTGGGGCACAGTGAGAGAGGTAGAAAGGCGAACCTTCGCGTCTGCCTCGGCAACGTCGAGGCCGCGCTGTCCGGCGTCGTCCCCGAGAACGTCGTCAATCCAGAGGTGATAACTCGTTGGGTGGCGGTCTTCGGTTCCCAGGAGGCGTAAGCGATGTCCGTGGAACGCCGATCGCAGGACGAACGTTACCGGGTAGGGGAGATCCCCTGGCCTGTCGGAGCTGAGGGATGGGCTAGGCGTGCTGCCGAGGTCTTACCCCCGGCGATCTTCGACTGGCTCGCCGGGGGAGCCGGCGAGGAATGGACCCTTGTTGCCAACCGCAGAGCGTTCGAGCGGTGGAGGCTGCGACCACGGATGCTGTCCGGCATCAAGGAGCGCGAGATGTCCATAAACATCTTGGGAACCTCGTCCCCCGTTCCGTTTCTCCTGGCACCGATCGGTGGGCAGACGGTAGTACATCCGGACGGAGAGCTCGCCACCGCGGGCGCCGCGGCGGAACTGGAGGTCCCTTTGATCATCAGCACGGCATCGTCTTTCACAGTGGAGGAGATAGCGGGGGAGATGGGCGATCGTCCTCGTTGGTTTCAACTCTATTGGGTCAACGATCTCGATGTGGTCGAGAGTTTCGTGTCTCGAGCTGCGGAGTCCGGATGTGCAGCGATCGTTCTGACCGTGGACACGGTCGTCATGGGACAGAGGGATCGCGACGTGCGTAATGCTTTTTCGCCGTCTATGGCGGGTGCAGGACTCGCTCAATATGTCAGCGACCCCGCGTTCCGGCGCCGGTTGAGGCACTCGCCGGAAGCCGATCTGAACGCTGTGCGCAAAGAGGTGGCGAGCATCTTTCCTCACTCCCACGTCACCTGGGACGAGATCGCGTGGCTGCGCGAGAGAACCTCGTTGCCCATCCTGGCGAAGGGGGTGCTGACGGCGGAGGATGCGACCATCGCCTTGGATGTGGGGATGGGCGGTGTGATCGTGTCTAACCACGGTGGCCGCCAGCTCGATGGAGTGGTGTCGTCACTCGATGCGTTGGTGGAGATACGAGCCGCCCTGGGCGACAACGCAACCGTTCTCATGGATAGCGGCGTCCGCAGAGGAACCGATGTGGTCAAAGCCCTGGCCTTGGGAGCCGACGCAGTCCTCATCGGACGGCCGTACATGTATGGATTGGCCGTCGCCGGTCGGGCCGGGGTAACGGCAGCAGTGACTCAACTCAACTCGGAACTTGAAACGACGCTCGCACTCATTGGTGTTCCCGACGTCCACTCGCTGGGCCGGTCCCTCGTTACCGAGTCGCCCCGATTGGGGAACCCCGGTGCGAGGGGGTATGCGTGACCGGTGGTTCCGCTCGTTGACTCCGGTCGGGTGGCTCCCTAGACTGCGGGACGTGCATTTTATAGATTCTGTAGACCTGCGGATCGACAATGCCCTCGTCCTCGACTTGCCCGGAAACGTGAGTATCGACATATCGGACGGGCGCATCCGCAACATCGGCGTTCCGTTGGAACTCAAAGCTGTCGAGACCATTGACGCGGAGGGGAACCTCGTCGTTTCGGGGTTCGTGAATCCCCATCTTCACCCCGACAAGTCCCTGCTCGGAGACAGCTTGCCCAGGAGCGGGCATAGCCTCGAAGAAGCGGTCCGCTTCACTTGGCGTTTCAAAGAGGAAGGGACGGTACAGGAAATCGCCGAGCGTTCCAGACGTGCCGTCTTGGAGTGCGTGGCGGCTGGGTCGACGGCCGTTCGGGCATTCGCGGATGTGGACACTATCGGTGGTCTGAAGCCGGTCGAGGGTCTCCTCGAGATGAAAGAGCGATTGCAGGAGGTCGTAGCGGTTCAGGTGGTCGCTTTCCCTCAGGAGGGCTTATTCCGGCCGGGAGGGGACATCGGGCTGTTGCGCGAGGCGATGGCCGCCGGGGCAGATGTTGTCGGGGGGATGCCCTGGTTCGAGTACTCGGACGAGTTGGCCCGGCGACACATCGACGCTTGCATGGACCTCGCCCAGGAATTGGACCGGGACGTTCACATGCTCTGCGACGATACTGACGACCCAACCTCGAGGACGCTCGAATACCTCGCCGTTCAGACGATCGAGCGCGGATGGCACGGTCGGGTGAGTGCAAGCCATTGTGGAGCCCTCGCCGCCTACGATCACACCCAGGCGGCTCGCGTAATCGATCTTGTGAGATCGGCGGATATCACCATCGTTTCCAACCCTCATATCTCGTTGGTGCTCGATGGCTTGCGGGACCGGGGCCTGGTGCGGCGGGGGATTACCAGGGTAACTGAACTATTGGGGGCTGGCGTGAACGTTGCCTCTGGACAGGACGATATCGACGATCCCTACTATCCGTTTGGAAGAGGGGATCAACTGGAAGTGATGAGCTTCATGGCACACGTCGCGCAGCTCACCGATGGACCGGGTCTACGAAACTGCCTCGATATGGTCACCGTCAATGCCGCCCGCGCCATGGGTCTCTCTGACTACGGGCTGGAGACGGGGAACGTCGCCGACCTGGTGGTACTGCGTGGGATGCATCTCCGAGAGGCGATGCGTCGGCAGGCGCCCCGGCGGGCGGTCGTGAGAGCCGGTCGGATCGTGGCGCGACACGATGTCGTTTCGCACGTAGGTCTCGAATAGGCATGGATCGACCCCAGCAGTCCTGCACCGGTAACGCAGTGGCGGAGGATTTACTCGAAGGGAGCAGTCTGTGAAGCAGCGCGCTGACCTGCTCGTCGATGCCGAGGTAGTGCTGACGATGGATGCAGAGGAGAGGATCCTCTTGGGAGGCTCGGTAGCCGTCCTTGCAGATCGCATCGTTGCGGTCGGCGACCGTTCCTCAGTGCACGGTGATTTCGATGCAGACCGCGTGATCGATGCAGGCGATCACCTGGTCATGCCTGGCCTCGTCAACACCCACACGCATCTCTTTGGGCCATTCACAAGGGGTCTGGTCAATGACCTGAGCTTCACGCCATGGATCCAGAAGAAGTTCTACCTAACCTCCAAGGGGCTCAACGAGGAGACCTACTATCTATCTACCCTGATGGGCTGTCTTGACATGCTCAAGACCGGTACGACGACCTTCGTGGATTGCGGTACGTGTCAGGGTCTTGAGGAAAGCGCGGTGCGCGGAGTGGTTGAGGCCGGTTCACGGGCGATGCTTTCCAGGACAATGGCCGACATCCAGGACGATCTTGCAGAGTTCCTCGACAGGCCGGGCATGGATACCGAACAGAACCTGCGGGAGACCGAGGCGTATGTAAAGGAGTTTGATCAATCGGGGGACGGTCGTATCCGAGCTTGGGTGTGCCCGATCCAAGTGAGTTCTGTTTCAGATGATCTCGCGTTGGGGGCCATGGAGATTGCTCAGAAGTACGACGTCGGTTTCGCAATCCACTCCAACGTGGACCGGGAGGACATCGCAAACCATCACACGCTATTCGGCCTCCGACCCATCGAGAGGTTTCACAAACTGGGGATCTTGAATGAACGGTTTCTTGGCACTCATATGGGGTGGCTTAGCGATCTCGAGGTCCAGCTACTCCGGGACAGCGGTGCTTCTGCGGTGCATTGCCCGAGTGCGTCGATGAAGGGGGGATACGGCGCAATCTCGAAAGGCAAGTTCCCCGAGTTGCTTCAAGAAGAAGTCACGGTTGGTCTTGGTACCGATGGTCCCGCGGCGAGTTGCTACCACGACATGTTTCGAGAGGTCTACCTGGCCGCTACGGCTCATAAGGAGGCCCGTCTGGACCACACGCTCATTTCGCCGTATCAGGCGCTGAAGATGGCAACCCACGGGTCTGCCAAGGCCGTTCTGATGGCGGACGAGATTGGCTCGCTCGAGGTGGGCAAGAAGGCGGATCTCATCGCTTTGGATCTGATGCGGCCGGAGTGGGTGCCTTGGCACGAGGACAATCTGATCAGCAATCTTGTCTATTCATCAACAGGCAGCAGCGTCGACCTAGTCATCGTCGACGGGAGAATCGTCGTCGAAGATTCTTGCATCTTGACCATCGATGAGCAATGGCTCTTGCGCGAGATGCAGGGCAAAGTCGCGCCATTCGTGCAACTTAGCCGTGAGTGGGATCAGAAGTTCTGGCCTCAGGCGAGGGGACGTCTATGAAAGATCTCGAATCGCCGTAACCCGTGATTCGAAATTGGAGGAGAGATGACGAATGATGCAGGGATTATCGATGTCCATACGCACCTGTTCCCAAGCTCGATGGTTGAGATCCTCCAGAAGAGGACTGAACCTCCTCGCATTCTGGAGAATGCCAACGGCCTCAAACTGTTGGAGTTCACGCCGGGGGTGAGGGTTCCTGTGTTCCCAGAGACCCTTAGCCTTGATGTCAAGCTCACCAACATGAAGAAGGGAGGCATCGGCTACGCCGTACTCAGCGTTGCAACCGCGCGATTGGATCTCTTCTCGGCCGCTGATGCGATGGCCATATCCCAGAACGTGAACGACGAACTTATAGAGATGATCAAGACGCATCCGGACCAGATCGGAGCCATGGCCCTAATCCCTATGCAGAACCCAGATTTCGCTGCGGGCGAACTGGAGCGCGTCTCTGGCCTTGGCCTGAAGGGCGCGATCCTCGAATCCAATGTGGCCGGACGACCGCTGGACGATCCCGAGTTCCGCCCGGTCTTCGAAAGCGCTGCTGGTGTCGATGCGCCCTTGTTCATCCATCCCAATCATCCGGTTAACTCGAAGCAGGTGGACGTCTACGGGATGTTGCCAGTTGTTGGCTTCTTGTTCGACACTACGCTCGCCGCCCTTCGGTTGATCTTCAGTGGTGTCTTCGAGCGGCACCCCTCCCTGAAGTTGTTTCTCGGGCATACAGGAAGCTTGATCCCGTATCTAGCTGGAAGACTGGACGAGTTCTTCGATATGGACCGGCTTCCGTCGGGGACGTCGGATGGAGCACATCCTCCGAGCTACTATGTGGGTCGGCTGTACACCGACACAGTGTGTGCCTCGCCGCTAGCGCTCCGGCTGGCGGCAGAACTCTTCCAGCCAGACCGGATCATGTGGGGCACGGATGCCCCGTACTTCTCGATCGACACGGCATGGAAGACGCTCGCGGGGGCTGATCTGCCCCCCGAATTGGTGACGGCGATAGAGCGGACCAATGCTCGGTCGCTGTTCCGCCTGTAGGGGAAGGGAATCTATGCAGCAAGTAGCGCCAGGGGTTCACATCGATCCTGACCTGGGGGGCTGCACCGTGGGAGCTATAGAGACTGTTCACGGGGTGGTCTTGGTGGACACACCGAAACAGCCGAGCCGCGCACTGAGGTGGCGGAGCGAGGTTGCTTCCTTAGGCTCCGTCGAATACTTGATCAACACAGAGCACCATATCGACCATGTGTTCGGGAATGGGTTCTTACCAGGGACGGTGGTCGCCAGCAGGGTGACGGCCTCGCTGTTTTGGGAGGACAGCGTTCTAGGTCGCAACCCCCTCCACGATCCTGCCGCCTACATATCGACCATAGAACACGGCGCGGAAGATCTGGCAGATGACTATAAGCCGAGAGTTCCGGAGATCATTTTCGATGGGTCGATGACGCTATCCTTTGGCGAGCTACAAATAGATCTGCTAGCCCTGCCAGGACATGTCTCGGCTGCGACTGCCGTGTACCTTCGCGGAGAGCGAATCCTTTTTGCTGGCGATAACGTCTTTAACGGAACGATGGTCTGGTTCCACGAGGCCGACCCCTACCTGTGGCTGGAGACGCTCGATGTCTTTCGATCAATGGAAATCGAGACGATTATTCCTGGCCACGGTGAACCTGTAGGTCCTGAGATCCTTGACGAGATGAGCCGTATCGTCCAGGGGGCGATGAACGGCGTTTCTCAGGCGATCGACAAGGGGATCCCGCGAGATGGCATCGCGGATGCCCTCGGGTACCTGGGGGGATGGCCGATCGAGAAGGAGCATGCGCCTCGCGCTGATGAACTTCACGAGGTGTTCGCCAAGCGTCTCTACGATCAGGTCGTCACTCATCGAGCGTCTCAAGCTTAAGAGGGGGTAGGCATGCCCAGAGAAGTAGTGGTTTCTGACCAGGTGGTCGCCCCGATAGGAGCGTACTCGCCGGCGACCAGAGCGGGCGATCTGCTGTTCGTTTCGGGTCACGTGGGATGGGATCTTCACGGAAACGTGGCCGGAGACGGAGGCATTGAGGACCAGACCCGACAAACATTTAGGAACATCGCCTCGATTCTAGAGTCAGCGGGCGGCAGTCTTGATGATGTTGTGAAGGTGACTATCTATCTGACAGATCCACTCGATTATCCCGTGATGGATCGGGTGCGTCGAGAGTTCTTTCCAGAGGATGCGCCGGCCAGCTCTGCGTTCGTGGTGAAGAGGCTCATCCCCCCGGATCTGTCTGTGGAGATCGAAGCGGTTGCGGTTATCGATCGGAACGATCGATAGGGCAACGGTGGCAACTTCGGGCACCCAAAGAAACGTTTAGGGCGCAAGAGAGGGCTTGTATTCCGGGGTGCGTAGTATATAGACTATAGAACTTGGTGGAGATTTAGGGGAGGAGAGGGGCATGAGGGGCTCACGTCTAATGAGGCTGTTCGGACTTCTGGTCGCCCTTATAGTGCTTGCCGCCGCGTGCGGAGGTGATGACCCTTCTTCTGAAGACTCGACCGACACCACCGATGAGGTAAGCGATGAGCCCATCTTAATCGGTGCATCTTTGCCCTTGTCTGGTGACTTCTCTGAGCCGGGCAAAGGTGTACAGAATGGATACGAGGTATGGAAGGAGCACGTCAACGCGTCAGGTGGCCTGTTGGGTCGCCCTGTTGAGTTGGTTATTCGAGACGATGCGTCCGATCCAAACACCGTGGTTGCCGACTATGAACGGCTTATCACCGTCGATCAGGTAGATCTTCTGTTCGGACCCTTCTCGTCTTTCCTGACCATCCCGTCTTCCGAGGTTGCCGAGAAGTACGAGATGGTCTTCGTAGAGCCAGCCGGTTCGGCCCCCGACGTATTCAACCGGGGCCTTCAGTACCTCTTCTATGCGTCCACGGCGGTCGCCCAGGATCAAGGTAATTACTGGGCCGAATGGGTTGTAAGTCTCCCGGAGGGGGAGCGTCCCACGACCGCTGCTTACCCGATTGTGGACGACCCCTTCGCTGGAGCCGCAGCCGACGGGATCCGCGAGATCCTCGAGGCCGGTGGTATCGAAACGGTCTACCGAGAGATATATCCACCGGAACAGACGAACTTCGGACCCATCGCCGCCAAGATCGCCGATAGCGAAGCCGAGATCGTCGTGGGCGGAACGATCTTCGAAGACGCTGTTGGGTTGGTCCGCTCGATGCAGGAACTCGACTACCAGCCGAAGGCGGTGTTCCTGAACACCGCGCCCGCTACCACTCCTGGCTTTAAAGACGCATTGGGAGACGCTGTCGAGGGAATCTATGGTCCTTCCTCGTGGGCATCGAGCCTAACCACTCCAGGAAACGCCGAGTTTGTTGAGACGTACACGGAGATGTTCGGCTCAGAGCCCGCCGAGGACGCAGCCCAGGGATACACGACAGGCCAGGTAATGGCAGCGGCCGTCGAGGCTGTGGGGTCCACCGATGACCAGGATGCGATTCGCGATTACTTGCGCGCTAACTCGTTCGAGACGATTGAGGGCACCCTATCGTTTGATGACACCGGTGCTCCTAGCGGTGGCGGTTACATCATCCTCCAGTATCAAGACGGAGAGATCGTGTACTTACTTCCGGAGGATGTCGCCACGGGTACTCCGGTCTACCCGAAGCCTGAGTGGTAGCTGGTCCTGAAATAGTGGGGCAAGTGACGAGTAGCTGATGTCGAGTCACCTCCTCCTACAAGCTGTCGTTCTCGGTGTGCTCACCGGAGGCGTGTATTCGCTGTGGTCGGCTGGTCTGACATTGATCTTCGGAGTGATGAGGGTAGTCAACATCGCTCACGCGGCGTTCTTGGTCCTGTCGGCGTACCTGTCTTGGTTCGCCTACACGGAACTTGGCATAGATCCCCTTTTGTCGCTTTTCGCCACCGTCCCAGCTTTCTTCGTTGTAGGGGTATTGATCCAGAGACTTCTGCTGGCGCGCTTGAGGGACCATGTGACCATGATGTCGGTGTTGCTTACCACGGCACTGGCCATCACCATCGAAGGCTCTCTAGGGATGCTCTGGACAGGGTCTCATCGAGGTATCGAGATTTCCTATTCGACCAGTTCGTTCTCATTAGCGGGCATCAGTTTCCCTTCGGATCAGGTGATCGGATTCGTCTTGGCAGCCCTGACGTTCTTCGCCCTCTTCATGCTGCTTCGCCACTCGAGATATGGAAAGGCTCTCCGCGCGACGATCCAGAATCCCGACGCAGCCAGTTTGTTGGGTATCAAGACGACTACGATCCAAGGGATCGGGTTCGGCCTAGGCCTCGCTACGGCGGCCGTCGGCGGCCTAATCTTAGGCCTAATCCACCCGTTCTTTCCGGCAACGCACTGGGCCTGGATCGCCCGCATCATGGCGATTATCGTGTTGGGGGGGCTCGGTAGCGTGACGGGGGCAGCCCTGGCGGCGTTGCTTATGGGCGTTATCGAGTCCGTCGTCCTGGTGACCCTTAGTCCCGTCTGGGCTGGGATGATTTTCTATCTGGTGTTGGCGGGAACTCTCGTCTTCCGCCCTCACGGGTTCTTCGGAGGCCGTCTTGCTGAGCGGTTCTAAGGAGGCGATAGGGAGGTTTGTCAAGTGGGGAACTCTCCTTCTCCTCGTCTGCTTAGCCCTTGCTTATCCGTGGCTCTTTCCCAACCCATATCTGAGATTCGTGGGCGTCATGACAGTCATGTACATGGGGCTGGCTACGTCTTGGAATCTGATGGCGGGCAATACCGGATACGTCTCCTTGGGACATTCGGCATTCTTCGGTGTCGGGGCCTACTTCACGGGAATCATGATCGTGCGGTTCGACATGCCGCCGTTCGCCATGGTGGCAGCAGCGGGTGTTTTCGTGGGACTCTTCGCGATTGTGATCGGATGGCTCGCGCTGCGAACCAGAGATGCAAGCTTCGTGATAGTCACTCTTGCCCTTGTTTACATCATGTTGTTATTGGCGCAGGGTTGGCGTGGATTGACTGGCGGCTCATCTGGTCTGAGCTTGCCCAGGATGGAGGGGATTGGCCGCGAAGACGCTCATGTACCTTTCTACTTCGCGTTCCTCATCCTGTTGGCTGTGGTGCTATTCACAACGTGGTGGATTGGTCGTTCCAAGTTTGGCATGGGACTCGTAGCGATCCGAGGTGACGAAGACAAGGCTGCTGCTCTCGGAGTCAACACCGATCTCTACAAGTTGATTGCCTTCGTACTGAGCGCCGGTTTTACCGGCATCGGTGGCGGAATCTACGTGTATTGGTTCTCCTATATCGAGCCCTTCTTTGTTTTCAGTATCACCATCGGGGTGAACATGATTCTGATGGCGCTTCTCGGTGGTACCAGATCTTTGTTCGGACCTGCCCTCGGCGCCCTCCTGCTCGTTCCGGGCACCCAGTATCTGATCGGCGAGTACGGAAGCACCCAACTCCACGTCGTCCTGACCGGGCTGTTGCTCGGGGCCATCGTGATGGTCCTTCCAATGGGGATCATCCCCTCGTTGAGGAGTGCCGCTGCTCATCTCTGGAGCGCCTCGTCCGGTGCCTCAAGCGCTGCAACCTGCACGGAATCCGACGAGGTCGCCGAAGGAGTCGGAAGATGACCTATTTCTCCACCTACTCGTTGTCCCGGAGCTTTGGAGGCGTACGGGCGGTCAACGATGCGACGGTCGAGATAGAGCAGGGAAAGATCAGCGCCCTAATCGGTCCCAACGGATCCGGGAAGACGACCTTCTTCAACCTGGTCACCGGGATGATCACCGCGGACGCTGGAAAGGTGCTCTTCAAAGGTTCGAGTATCGGTGGATTGAAACCGCACCAGGTCGCATTGCGCGGGGTGGGGCGGACCTTTCAGATCACGCGCCTCTTCAGGGAGATGACGGTTTTAGAGAACATGCTGGTCCCCGTCAGGCGGTTCGGTGTCAGGGAGCTTCTGAAGGACGCGGTTGGTGGCTCCGAGGCAGCGCGGGCGATGCTGTGGCTCGATCGCGTTGGCTTGACGAAACTTCAGGGCGAGCCGGCTGCCAATCTGTCGTACGGGCAGCAGAAGTTACTCGAGCTGGCATCGCTCATGATGTCTGAGCCTGAGCTCGTACTTCTGGATGAGCCTGCCGGGGGAGTAAATCCAGTCATGATTCAGCGGATCTCGGGGTTGGTAAGAGAGCTGAACTCCGAGGGCACCACATTCTTTATCGTTGAGCACAACATGCCCCTGGTCATGGATCTCTGTGACCATGTTGTCGTCTTCGATGCCGGGATCCCGATTGCGAAGGGCACCCCCGACGTCATCAGAGATGATCCGAAGGTCATCGAGGCATACCTTGGCGGATGAAGTGGTTCTCGAGGTTTCTGGCCTGAAGGCCGGATACGGGCAGGCTGAGTTAGTTCTCAAAGGCGTGTCGTTAACTGTCCGATCACACGAGATCGTGTGTCTCGTGGGACCCAACGGGGCCGGAAAGTCAACGGTGCTGAAGGTGCTCTCCGGGCTCCTCTCTCCAAAGGCCGGGAAGGTCATGGTCAACGGTCAGGATGTCACAGGACTTCCCGCACACCAACTCCTAGACTACGGGGTCGCACACGTGATGCAAGGACACAGCGTTTTCCCTGAGATGACCGTCGGCGATAATGTGGAGATGGGCGGCTATAAGATTCGCAGTAAGAGCCTGCTCAGACAGCGTGTCGGGCGGGTCCGCGAACTGTTCCCGGTCGTAGACGAACGGTGGATGGATCTCGCGGGTCTCCTCTCTGGCGGACAACAGAAGATGGTCGAGCTTGCCCGTGCGATGGTTTTGGATCCCCTTGTCCTGTTACTCGATGAGCCCTCGTGTGGTCTGGAGCCGCGCGCCTTCAAAAAGGTCTTCGAGGAGATCCGGGCTCTTCGGGAACTTGGTAAGGCTTTGCTCTTGGTCGAGCAGAACGTCAGGAGCGCCCTTCAGATCGCCGACCGCGGATGTGTTCTGGACCTGGGACATATCCGTATGGAGGGTTCTGGTCGGGACCTATTAAAGAACGAACAGTTGGCAGAGGTGTACCTGGGAGGCTCGAGCCATGTGGCGGGCGGAGAGCGGGAGTAGGGTCTACGTGCAGCGAGCGCGGACACCCTCCCTTGATCTTACGGAGGACAGTCCCTCTGGCCGCATCACCTTTCAACCTCATGGGGTGAACCAACAAAAGAGGACGACGGGGGATCATCGATTCTCTCCCCGGTCCACAGATTGAACAGACCGTCTGCAGACCAAGGCCGCTACAGCAAGGTCCTGTCCGTGCTGTCAAGACTCAGTGGCATCACCGTTGATGTATCGCCCCTAAGGAAGTTCCCCGCCTTCAGGTTCTTCCTCGCCGGTCAATCGATCGGTTGGTTCGGGAAGCACATGAGGGTCGTTGCCCTTGGATGGCAGATCTACTCGATAACCGGCTCGTCGGTCGCGGTGGGGATGCTCGGGCTCACCGAGGTCGTGCCGCTGATCGCGTTCTCCAGTTTCGCCGGAACGCTCGCCGACACACACGATCGAAAGCGGATCATGCGCTGGTCTCAGGCCGCGCAGGTTGCGGTGTCGCTTGCCCTTGCCATCCTGACGATCTCGGGCAGCCCGCCGCTTCTCGCGATCTACGCTCTCTCGGCCATGGCCGCCGCCTCCGACGCGTTCGATGGGCCAGTTAGAGTGGCAATCGTGCCCTCCTTGGTCGACTGGGATGGGATCGCGCCGGCGTTCGCCTTGAGGCAGATCCTCATGCAGATCTCACAGATCATCGGCCCGGCCCTGGGAGGCATCCTGATCGGAGCCTTCTCGGTCGCGGCCGTCTATCTGGTGGATGCCGCTCTGTTCATGGTTTCTATCTTTACGCTCGGCTTCGTGCCGTCTCTTGTCCCCGCCCAGACGAAACACGTTTCCCGCCTCGATGCGATCAAGGAAGGGCTCCGCTTTGCCTTGGGACAACGCCTTCTGCGGTCCCTCTTCCTTGTCGACCTAGCGGCCATGGTGTTCGGGATGCCTCGCGCCCTGTTCCCGGAGCTCGCCGTGGATGTCTTCGGCATCGGGGCGAGTGGCGTGGGGCTTCTCTATGCCGCGCCCGCCGCCGGCGCTTTCTTGGGAGCGATGTTGAGCGGATGGGTGAACGGTGTCTCCAGGCAAGGGATCGCGATCTTCGTGTCCGTCGGAGTGTGGGGGATCGCGGTAACCGCGGCGGGGCTGGCTCTTCCCCACCTGATCCTGACACTGATCCTCCTTTCAGCGGCCGGAGCCGCCGACGTTTTCAGCGCCGTGTTTCGCGTGACACTTCTCCAGCAAAGCACGCCGGATGGGCTACGGGGCAGAGTTACGTCCGTCAGCACAATGGCGACGGTTGGAGGACCCCCGCTCGGTGACGTGGAGGCCGGGACCGCCGCTGCCCTGATCGGACTTCGAGGATCGATCGTGTTCGGCGGCCTGGCCTGCCTGGCGATCACGGCCATGATCGGGTGGAGATATCCGGAGCTCAGGCGCTTCCGGCGCGGAGACGATCCTGGTTCGGGCAGAACCAACCCGCGTAAAGATGGATGAAGGGCCTAGCGGAAAGCCTGTCGCGCCGCGGCACTCACTGCATCGACGAGCAGAGTGATCGCGATCAAGGTGATCAGCACCCCAGATACCCGGGCGAAGTCGAAGGCGGCCAGGTTCCCCGTCAAGAGTCTGCCGAGGCCCCCGGCTCCAACGAGACCGACGATGACTGTTTCCCTTGTCGTGACCTCCCAACGGTATAGCGAGAGCGCCACATAGCGGGAAGCGAGGCGGGGTGCGGACCCATAGAGGAAGCTCCCCGGCCCAGAGGCACCGGAGGCAAGCAGCGCGCTCCGAGGGGCCGGCTCGAGATTCTCCGTCGCTTCAGACATCAGCCTTCCGAGGATCCCAAAGTTGTATATGCCGAGAGCCAGGGCTCCGGGGAGCACGCCCGGAAGAAGCACGAAGAGCAGCAACAGAGCCCACACCGGCGGAGGTATAGCGCGGCACAAGAGCAGCAGCCCCTTTGCGGCGATCCGTGGTGCGGACGCCGCTACCCGGCCGGCGCGGCTGGGTCGATGCGAACCTCCGGACAGCAAGACACTGGTGATGGCGCCGAGGGTCGCCGCGATCGCCGTCGCTATTACGGACATTTCCAGGGTGTCGATGCTCGCCCGGATCAGCGCCGGCCAGGTCTCGGCGGGGAGGGAGGGCGGCCAGAGTCCGCCGGCTATCAGCCGGAATCCGTCGCGGGCTCGATCTGACACAAGATTGGATAGCGACACCTGGAGGTGAATCGCCGAGACCACGCAAAGCCCAAGCCATACAAGAGCGGATGCTGTGGGGAAGTTTCGGGGTGGCTTCTCGCTGGTCACGGAGAGACGCTTCCGTAGAGATGAACTCCAGAGGTCGACTAAACCGCTTAGGACGATCAACGCATAGATCAGAGTCCACATCTCGTCGTAACGAAGTGTCCGGAAGCTAAGGGCAAGCTCGTAACCTAGTCCGCCCGCGCCAATCAGCCCAAGGATCGCTGCGGCTCGGATCGAACACTCGAATCGATAGAAGACATAGGAGATCATGTCGCCGGAAGCGACCGGGAAGAGCCCATAGAGCATCGCACGAGCTCGTCCGGCTCCGGCGCCTCGCAAGGCTAGGTAGGGCTGTTGATGGGCCTCGTCGAGGATCTCCGCGAATACCTTTGCCGTGATCGCCCCGTAGGGGATACCGATCGCTAGGATCCCCACCAATGGATCGGCGCCAAGCACGTTGATGAGGATGAGCCCCCACACGACCTCATGGACCCCGCGAGGGAGGCTGAGTAGGCCGCGCGTCCCGCCCACGACCGACCATCTGAGAGGCTTTCGTAATGTCGCCCACGACGAGCGCGCGGCGATCGAGCCTCCGGCGAGGCCGATCAAGATGCTCAGCATCGATCCCAGGATCGCGTAAGCCAGCGTGGTCAGTGCTGCCGAAAAGGTCACCCGCAAGAACGATGTGCCCAGCTCGGGTGATGCGGCTGCCCTCCAGAACTCGTACATCTGAGGCAGTCCGGCGGCGTTCACCACGGGCTTGCCTATGGTTGCCATGGCGAGGCTCGATATAGGGATCGCGAGCAGGAGGAGAGTCCACACTCGCCGGGCGCTCCGGGAGCCGGCCGCAGGACCGAGATGCTTCCTGGCTTCGAGAAGCTCGGTCTCGAGTCCGCCGCGGGCGATGCTCATTCCCCGCTCTCCATCGCGTAGAGGCGGTCGATCGTGGCGCGATCGATCTCCTCAGGGTTCCGGTCGAAGCGAACGGTTCCATCGCGTAGTCCCACAACGCGGGTGCAATGGCTGAGCGCGTAGGAGTAGTCATGCACGCTAACCACCAACGTACGACCGTCCGAGGTTGAGAGATCTCGCAACAGATCCATGATCTCCCGGCTTCGGACGGGGTCGAGGTTGGAGATGGGTTCGTCGGCAAGGATCACCTCGGGGTCCTGGGCGAGGACCCGCGCGAGGGCAACTCGCTGTTGTTGCCCACCGGACAGACGGTCGGTCCGCTCGAAGATCTTGTCGCCGATGCCGACGCGTTCGAGCGCATGCCTCGCCGCCGGCAGCTCGAGCGGCGACACAAGCGAATACGCGGCCCGCGCGATTCCCCAGCGGCTGAGGTGTCCTGCGTTCACGTTATGTATCACTCTGAGGGGCCCGATGAGATCGAATCCTTGGTGGATGGTTCCAATCCTGCCCTGGATCGTCCGGAGGGCACGCTGGCGTTGTTCGGTCGGGGCCGTACCGAAGATCTCGACGGTGCCCGAGGTGGGACGTTGGGTCGCGTTGAGGAGATGTATCAAGGTCGATTTCCCCGCCCCACTGGGACCGATCAAGGCGACGCGCTCTCCGTGGGCCACGGTGAGGTCGATCTCTCTCAGTGCGTGGAGGTCCGCGAAGCGCACACCAGCGGAGCGGAGACGAAAGGGAGGCGGGTCGACCCGCCTCCCTGATCCCAGATCTGTCACTCGATCAGCCCCGAGGAACGTGCTACCTCCTCGATCTGTCGATAGTTTTCGTTCGTTGTTTCGATGAACGTTCCCGCGCCGAACAGGTCGAGGATCTCCTTCTGCTCCGGCACGGAGCGGTCGAGCGCGATCAGAGCGTCGACTACTACGCCGATGAAGCCTTCTCCGTAAAGTTCCTCGACTTCGGGGTGGATCACCCAGTGGTAGTCGTGGTACGGGGGAGTCCGGACCAGCTCGACTACTTTGTCGGTATCTACGTCGCCTTCCTCCACCCGCGCATCCCACACCTGTTCGTTCAATACGCCCGCCTCGTAAGTGCCCGCCTCGACCAGGTCGATCGTCTTGTCGTGGTCGCCGGAGAAGCCGACCTCGCCCTCGAAGCTGTCCAGACCGAGACCCGCCTCCGCCAAGAAGAACTGGGGCATGAGACGCCCGGACGTGGAGGACTCGCTGCCGAACGTGAACCGCGTCCCCTCGAGATCGCTCAATCCCAGGGCGTCATCGAATGGCGCGAGACCGGCGGAGGTGTTGGCGATGAACACCGAATGGAAGGCTTCATCGATGTCGCGCTGAACGATGGCCTTGGCGTTATCGACCTGCAAACGTGCTTGCACACCGGTGAGCCCCCCGTACCACACCAAGTCGAGATCGCCCAGCCCGAAGAGGCTTACCGAAGCGGTGTAGTCGGTGACCGGAAGATACTCGACGGGTACTCCGATCGACTCGCTCAGGTACTCTGCCACCGCCCCGTAGAGGCGTTGGAGTTCTTGGGGCTCCTGGTCTGGGATCGCCCCGATCATCAGGGGTTCAGAACTGTTCCATCTCTCGTTCGAAGCTCCCTCGGCGGAACCCGATGTCGGGCCCGAGCCGGCCCCGCCGCAACTGACTGCGACGACGAGGAACAGGATCAGTATCGGAAGGGAAAGCTTCCCGAGACTCCGCGAAAACGTGGGATGAATGCCGGATCAGCTCCGGTGAAATCCGGCTGAAAAGGTAGGAGCCCCTCCACGCTCGGTTGTGTGAGCAGCCGAACGAAAAGGAGGAGCCCCTTGCCACCCGATGCTATGACGGT
>WHTI01000443.1 GCA_009377815.1 Actinomycetota bacterium | reverse complement strand
TCTCCGATCGTGAAGTATTCCCGCAAGAACACTTCACGCTATTCGGTTGAGGCCGTTGCCTCGTGGAGCGACACGCCGAGCCAGCTATCAAATTATTGCAGAATTCTCGGGCCCAATTTCAAGGCTTGTGAATAAGCCTCCAGCAGGAGCAGCGGGTTCACTTCGAACGCCTCTTCCGAGCCGCCTACACGCTCGGCCTGGCGACTCCGGATACCGTACGGTTTCAGCACCTCTACTTCGGCTTCTATATCGATGCGCGCTCGGGTAAGAAGCTCTCCAGCCGTGACTCCGTCTCGAACGTCACCCAGCTCCTCACGGCTGCGTTCACCTATTTCCGCAGCAGTCTCAGCGATCGGTCGCACCAGTCACCGGAGACCATCGAGAAGACGGCGAAAGAGCTCACCGTAGGTTCCCTGGTGTTCGACGAGCTCAAGAAGGGCATCCGATCGTCCGTAGAGATCGACGGCTCCGATCTCACAGCGACGATCGAGGGCTTCGAGAAGGGCGGCGGTGCGTACGTCATCTACTCGGCGGTCCGTGCCGGCTCGGTCCTGCGTCGGGCCGAGAGCGCGGAGTTCGGGGATGAGTCGGCCGACCCGGTGCTCGACGGGCAGGAGGTCACGCTCTTGTTGAAGCTCCAGCAGATGCCCGAGATCGTCGCAGCGGCCGCCGATCGAGCCGAGGCGTCGGTGCTCGTGCGCCATCTATTGGACATCTCCACTGTCTACAACTCTTATTACGGACGCGTACAGGTCATCTCGAACGGGGTCGCGGACCCCTGGCGTCTCCAGGTAACGAGAGCGGTGCATAATGCCCTGCGCGCAGGCTTGGCCTTCTGCCACGTCGACTGCCCGCAGACGATGTGAGCATTCCCGTTACCGCGTCGGGAGCATCCAGTAGCTGGAGAGCAGGAGCCGGTGGTCGTCTTCGAGTCGGGACGCTCGGTGGAGACCGAGATTGTCGAACACGATGAGAGGTGTCCATTCACGGGCGGGTCTGACCTGGGGCGGCGTGGCGGCTTGATCTTGACGACTGCGTGGTGATCATGGTGTCTCGTGTCGGATCTTCGTGCGGTGAACGCTCGTCTGCGCCAGGTGGTGGCGGACAAGGACGAG
>WHTI01000147.1 GCA_009377815.1 Actinomycetota bacterium | reverse complement strand
GGCAGTCCCTTCTCCTTCGCGATGAAGTAGGAGAGCATCTGCAACGGGATCGTGTCGAGTATCGGGCTGAGCAGTGGCTTGGTCATAGGAACCTCGAACAGTTCGTTCGCGAGAGCACGGGCGCGTTCATCGCCCTGATGAGCGATGAGGATCGTGTCCGCTCCCCGCGCCCGAACCTCCTCGACGTTCGACAGCATCTTCTCGTATAGCGGCTCACCGGTGAGGATCGCCACGACGGGAACGCCGTCTTCGATCAGAGCGATCGGGCCGTGCTTGAGTTCCCCGGCCGCATAGCCCTCCGCGTGGATGTAGGAGATCTCCTTCAGCTTCAGGGCTCCCTCCAAGGCGACGGCGTTGCCGACCCCGCGCCCGATAAAGATGAAGTCGCGGGCGTCCGCGTAGCGCTTGGCCGCCTGGAGCACCGAGTCCTGGACCAGGAGCGTCTCTTCGATCTGTTCGGGCAAGCGGCGCATCGCGTCGACCGTCTCGGCCAGCTTGTCGCCGTACATCGTGCCCCGCTCCTGAGCGAGCCAGAGGGCGAAGATGTTGGCCGCCACGAGCTGCGCAAGGAACGTCTTGGTCGCCGCGACCCCGATCTCGGGACCCGCATGCGTGAACAGCACCGCATCCGCCTCGCGCGTCATCGACGAACCGACAACATTCGTGATGGCGACAACCTTCGTGCCCATCTCGCGGGCGAAGCGCATCGCCGCGAGCGTGTCCGCGGTCTCGCCAGACTGACCGATGCCGATCACCAGCGACCGCTCGTTCAAGACCGGATCGCGGTAGCGGAACTCAGATGCGTAGTCCAGCTCGACCGGGATGCGGGTCCAGTGCTCGATCGAGTGCTTGGCCGTCATCCCTGCGTGATACGACGTGCCGCAGGCGACCACGACGATCTTGTCGATCGCCTTGATCTCCTCGGACGTCCAGGAAACCTCGTCGAGCGTCACCCGACCCGAATCGTCGATGCGACCTCGCATCGTGTTGCGCACGGCCTCGGGCTGCTCGTAGATCTCTTTGAGCATGAAGTCTTCGAAGCCGCCCTTCTCCGCGGCATCCATGTCCCATTCGACGTGAACCGTCTGTGGGGTGACCTCGACGCCGTCGAAGCCCCACACACGCACGCTGCCACGCATGACCTCGGCAACCTGGTAGTTGTCGAGCGGGATGACGTCGCGGGTGTAGGCGAGCAGTGCCGGGATGTCTGAGCCGACCAAACCCGCGTCGGCGGAAGCGCCCACGATGATCGGGGGCTCCTGGCGCGCCACGATGATGCGGTCGGGCTCGTGGATAGAGATGCACACGAGGGCGAACGCCCCCTCGAGGATGTTGACCGCTTCGAGGACCGCGTCCTTGAGCGAGCACTTCTTCTCCTCGATGATCGACTCGATGAGGTGCACCGCGACCTCGGTGTCGGTCTGGGACTTGAACGAGTGCCCCTCCGCCGTGAGGCGCTGCCTCAAGACATCGTGGTTCTCGATGATCCCGTTGTGCACGACCGCGAGATCTCCGCTGCAGTCGCGATGTGGATGAGCATTGATGTCGGTGGGTGCGCCGTGCGTAGCCCAGCGCGTGTGGCCGATGCCGGTGGTTCCCTCGATGGTGGTGCCCTCGAGTTCCTCCAGCAGCTCGCCGATACGGCCCGCCTTGCGCTCGACGGTCATGTGACCATTTATGACCGCGACTCCGGATGAGTCGTAGCCGCGGTACTCGAGCTTCTGCATCCCGTTCAGCAGAACCGGCAGTGCCTGCTCATCGCCGACGTAGCCGACGATTCCGCACATAGGTAGCTCCTCTCAGTTGCCAAACCGAAGCGCGGTAATCACGCCTCTTGGTCATCGAGAGAGCCACGTCGCTGCCGGTTTGTGTCCCGAGATCGCTCCCGGGGTTTGTCGGCATCGTTACGACCGTGACAGGCCGAGGGTCACCCGCCGAATCGGAGCCAAGAATCAGCTCACTTCCGAGATCCCCTACCTCGTCGACTCGCCCCCTCCTAGGGCGAGTCCCGGCGCTAGTTCCGTACACGTACCGTGGAGGTTTCCACGGTGTTTCTCTCGATACTTCCTAGCCAGGATATCTGTGCCCAGGAGGCTACGGAATAGTCCTTCGGCGGAAGCTAGGGGGCCCAATAGACCTATTGCTTGCCTTGCAGGGCTCTGGCCGAACCCCTGCCCCATCCAGAACGTCCCATCTTCAAGGGATCGAATCGAGAGGGGCGGAATCATGCGGTTCAGAACGATCCTGGTGGTGGCGGTTGTTGCGATAGTGGCACTGATGCCCTCGCCAGCAAGCGCCGCGGGATGGCTGACGTACTTGGATCTGCCCGGCGGCCACTTGGGGGTCGGCGAGACGGTCCGGGTTCGGACCGAGGTCTCATTCTGGGACCGGGCTGAGGCCGATGCAGCGAAGTCGAAGAACTTTCATGCCGTTCTCGTAGAAGGCATCCACGCCAATGCCTTGGCGGCGAACATGGAACCCACAAGCTACCCAAAGTGGTGGACACCACCGACCGAGATGACTCTTCTTGGCGACGTTGTCTTTGATCGTTGGGACCTGAACTATGCACGCGCTACGGTCGACCTGAAGGTCCCGGAGATGCCTCCAGGTCAATACCAGCTGCTGTTTTGCGACCGCGGGTGTCAACACCCCATGGGGAACGTGGGCCCTCAGGAGGTCACCGTCTCGGCCGACGCTCTTCTGGCTCGGACCGCACGCGGGCTGGTGGAGACCCAAGGCAAGCTGCATCTCGCCCTCGTTCGAGCGCGAAGCGACCTGCGCGAGATCACCCGGCAAGCAAAAGCAACCGAGGGAATGGCCGGAAACTCAGTCGAGGCCATCACCGCCCTTCAGAACGAGATGTTTTCGCTCGATACCGATCCGCCGGCGATCCCGTGGGTCGCGTTCGCCGGGTGGTTCGTCGCCGGCCTGGCGGTGGCGTTCTCTGCTACTCAACTTCGCCAGCGCGTTCGGCGGGTGCTCCCCCGAGTCGCTCGTCGAGCGCGTACCGGGCGACCCGAGGCGTGAAGAGGTAGGTGATCACGTCCTTACCTAGCGTCCTAGCCTTGCTTGTTCTGTCGATCGGCTACATGGGATGTGGGAACGGATCGCAGCCCGCGGCCGATAACAACGAACCAGTTGACGCGCGGCCCGAGGCGGAGGTTTCGTCACCGTCCATGGAAACCTGCCCCTACGTTGCTCGCCGACCGACCTACCTTCCCTGGTTAGAAGCTGGCGGCGACGTTCCTCCCCCGCAGAAGTCCTACCTGGAGCATGAGGATTCGAGCGGGGACCCCAGCCCCTCCTCTGCCCACTTGATGTGGATCCCCCCAGATGGCTATGTCACGGATGGGAAGAGCCCGTACAACGTCGTTCTCGTGCGAGAGGACGAACTGCGGGGCGGGCCCGGCGAGGCGACCGGGATCTCGATCGACGGCGTTGAGGGTCTTCTCTATAGGTCGGGGCATCCCGGCGAGGCCGCCATTCTTTGGAACCTTGATGACGAGCCGTGCAACCTGATATCCCTTCGTCTGCAGGCCGGCGACGTTCTGACGCAAGGCCAAGCGGAGAAGGAGATCCTGCGGATCGCCGACTCGATGCAGAATCACTAACCCCAGAACTCTGCCGCGAACTGGGGTTCATGCCAGTTCCCGCTCCACGGCCCTAGCCAGGTCCTCGGCGGTGGTCTGGGCCACTCGCTTCTCGGATGCCTCGACCATGACCCGGACGAGCGGCTCGGTACCCGAGGCGCGGAGCAGCACCCGACCGGAGTCGCCGAGGGTGGACTCGATCTCGGCCACGCGTTCCCACAAGGCGGCGGCCCCATCGAGGTCCTTGCCTCTGCCAACCGGAACGTTGATGAGGACCTGGGGATAGGTCTCGAAGATCTCCGCCATGCTCGACAGGGGCTTGTTCGAGTTCCTGACGAGTTCGGCGACCTTCAGGCCGGTCAGTACGCCGTCGCCGGTGGTCGAGTGATGCCCGAAGATGACGTGACCTGACTGTTCGCCTCCGAGCGCGGCTCCATGATCGCGCATGGCCTCGCCGACGTACTTGTCACCCACCGGGCACGAGATGACCTCGATGCCCTTGGCGGACAGTGCCCGGTGGAAGCCCATGTTCGCCATGACGGTGGCGATCACGATGCTGCGATCGAGCGTCCCGGCCTCGTTCATGTGCAGCGCGATCATCGCAATGATGCGGTCTCCGTCGACGACCGCGCCGTTCTCATCGACTGCGAGGGCACGATCCGCGTCCCCATCGAACGCGATACCGAGATCTGCACCTTCGGAGCGCACCCGCTCGGCGAGTGAGCTGAGGTCGGTCGATCCCGACTTCGCATTGATCCGCGTGCCGTCGGGCTCCGCGTTCATCGCGATGACGTCGGCCCCCGCTTCGCGGAACGCACGGGGGCCGACATGCCAGGCGGCACCGAACGCGCAATCCACGACCACCCTCAAGCCGGACAGGGATTGTTCTAGGGAAGCCAGGAGATGATCGACGTACCGATCCGGAGCGCCGGGCAGTGGTTCCGATCCGCCCACGGCAGAGCCGGAGGGAAGCTTGGGCGGAGGAGCCGACATGAACTCCTCGATCGCCTCTTCGGCCCCCTCCGGGATCTTGATCCCGAGATGGGAGAAGAACTTGATCCCGTTATCGGGGGCCGGGTTATGGGAGGCCGAGATGACCGCGCCGGCACGGGCACGTTCGTCGACGGTCAGGAACGCGACCGCCGGCGACGGAACGATCCCCGCGGTTCGCACCGCCACACCGGCGGAACAAAGGCCGGCCACGAGAGCACCCTCAAGCATCGGGCCGGAAACCCTCGTATCGCGGCCGATGATCACCTCGCCGCCGTCGGGGGCGAGAACCATCCCAGCGGCGCGGCCAAGGGCGAGCGCGAGGTCGGGGGTGAGATCCTGATTGGCGATCCCGCGTATCCCATCGGTCCCGAAAAGTCGTGGCATCGGGCCATCCTCCCAAATCTGCGGGCCTTGGGCGTTTCCGGGGTACAAGGAGGAACGTGACGATGATCTCGCACGTCCCCGTCGGCTCGATGCTTCCCGAGCATTTCCAGGAGGTTCTTGCAGCCGAAGCGAGCGCCAAGTTCCTCCAGGCGGTGGACGAGGCCCGGCGGGAGTTGGGGGGCGTGGTCATCTGGAACATCAACTCCACGCCCAAGGGCGGGGGCGTGGCCGAGATGCTGCGCTCGCTCCTGGCCTATGCGCGCGGCGGTGGGGTCGATGCGCGGTGGGTCACGATCGGTGGGAACGCCGACTTCTTCCACCTGACCAAGCGACTACACAATCACCTCCACGGCGCGCCAGGTGACGGGGGCCCACTGGGCGATGCGGAGCACGCGGTCTTCGAAGACGTCGCCAACAAGGCCGCAAGTGAGCTGACGCCGCTGATCGAAGAGGGTGACATCGTTCTGGTGCACGATCCTCAGCCGGCGGGGTTGTGCGGTCCCCTCAAGGAGGCCGGCGCGAAGGTCATCTGGCGTTGTCACATCGGACTCGATCGTGCCAACGATCTCATCCGAGAAGCGTGGGACTTCCTGCGCCCCTACGTCGAGCCGGCGGACGAATTCGTCTTCTCGCGCCTTTCCTATGCGTGGGACGGCCTTCCCAAGGACCACATCACCGTGGTGCCGCCATCGATCGACGCCTTCTCGCCCAAGAACCAGGAGATGGAGCCCGATGTCGTTCGAGCGATCCTGTCGGTCGCCGGGATCATCCCCGATGGGGACGGCGCCACTACGTTCACGCGGGTCGATGGAACCCCCGGGCGCGTGAACAACCGAGCCGTGATGCACGAAGTCGCTCCGACACCAGCTGATGCGAAGGTCGTCGTTCAGGTGTCGCGCTGGGACCGGCTCAAGGATCCGCTCGGTGTCATCAAGGGGTTCGCCGAGCGCGTCGATTCACCCGAGGCCCACCTCATCTACGCGGGACCCGCGGTCGAAGAAGTTGCCGACGACCCCGAGGGGGCCGAGGTGCTCGAGGAGGCGCGGGTGGCCTGGGAGGCGCTGCCCCCAGGAGCGAAGGACCGCGTGCACCTCGCCGCTCTACCGATGCAGGACGGAGATGAGAACGCGGCGATCGTGAACGCGCTCCAACGAAGGGCCGACATCGTCGTTCAGAAGTCGATCGCCGAAGGCTTCGGTCTGACGGTTGCTGAGGCGATGTGGAAGGGGCGGGCCGTGGTTGCCACGCGCATCGGCGGCATCCAGGATCAGGTCACCGACGACACCGGCGTACTCGTCGACGATCCGCTCGATCTCGATGCGTACGGGGACGCGGTCGCCGCCCTCCTCGAAGATCCCGAGCGAGCCGCGACGCTCGGCGCGGCGGCCAAGGAGCGGGTACGGGACCACTTCCTCGGCCCCCGGCACTTGATGCAATACCTCGACATCTTCAGGGAGCTGAAGTCCCGAGACTAATAACCCTCGCGGGCGCGATCGAGTTCCTCTTCGGTATCGACGTCGCTAGCCGCGCGTAGGGAGACCTCGGCAAGCTCGAGCACCGACAGGACGCGGAGCAGCGCGGCTCCGGTCAACGATGCATTGGCCGACAGCACGCCTTGGAGCCGTGGGGTGCGGTACACGGCCAGTAGCGGATTGAGGTTGTCGCCTTCGTCAACGGCGACGGCTCCGTCCCGTCCCCCCGCGGCGGCGATCAGGGACTCGATGGCAGCCGCATCGACGAACGGGAGATCGGAGGCCACCACCGCAACGAGCGGCTCGGCGTCGGGTCCGAATGCAGCGAGTCCGGCCGCCAGCGCCGCTACCGGCCCTCCACCGGGAGGTGATTCCTGCGTCCACTCGACGCCGGTGACACCGCCGCGCTGCTCGCCCACGACAACGATGTGGCGCGCTCCTGCAACCGCATTCACCGCGCGAGCGAGGAGCGACTCGCCATCGAACTCGACCAGGGCTTTGTCGCCTCCGAACCGCCGACCTTCTCCGCCGGCGAGGACGATGGCGTCGAATCTGGGGCCTACGGACGCTGCCATAGGATGACCTTACGACTTATGGAACCTTCCACTGCCCTCCCCACCGACAGTTCGTTCCTCGCGGCGTGCCGTGGGGAAGTGACCGATCGCGTTCCCGTCTGGTTCATGCGCCAAGCGGGTCGCAGCCTCCCTGAGTACCGGAAGTTGCGGGAAGGACACTCGATCCTCGAGCTGTGCCGCACCCCCGATCTCGCCGCT
>WHTI01000283.1 GCA_009377815.1 Actinomycetota bacterium | reverse complement strand
GGCGAAGCCGGCATAGCCGCGCGCCATCTCGACCGGGGTGGCGTCGAACGACCCCACCGCCAGCGAACAGTTGGCCTGGATCTCGTCGGCCCCGAACTTCGGGGCGAACCCGAACTTCTCGAGCATGCGGGCGACCTTCTCGGGGCCGATCTCGGCGATGAGCTGGGCGAAGATCACGTTGACCGAACTCGTGGTGGCCCCGACCAGGTCGAGGGTCCCGAAGGAGCTGCCGCCGTAGTTCGAGGTTTCCCAGTCCTCGATGCCGCATTCGGGAGCGGGGATCGTCACCGGGCTCGCGCCGGAAAAACGTGACTGGAGCGAGACCCCATCCTCGATCGCGGCCAGCACGGTCCACGACTTCAGCGTCGATCCGGACTCGTGCCCCGGATAGTCGGCCGCGTAGTTGAACCCGCGTGCCTTCTTGATGCTCGTGAACTTCCGGCCCCCGACGAACGCGCGCACCTCACCGCGAGGCGTCATCGAAACGAGCGAAGCCTCGGGTTCGGTCTTTAGGGTGAGGACCTCTGCCACCGCCGCCTCCGCGGCAGCCTGCATCTCGAGGTCCAGAGTCGTGTGGATCTGCAGCCCACCGGTGTAGAGCCGGTCGCCGAAATACGGCTCGAGGAAGTCCTTGCGGACCCACTCGATGAAGAACGCGGCCTTGGAGTCTGTCAGTGACTCCTCTTCGTTCGGAGCGAGCTTGACCTTCTTGCCGATGAACCTGTCGGCTTCCTCCTGGGTGACGTAACCCTCCTCCACCATCAGCCCGAGCGTCCGATCGCGCCTCTCCTTGGCCAGTTTCATGTTGTCGTCCGGCTGGTACGACTCGGGCGACGGGATGATGCCGGCGAGGAACGCCGCCTCTCCGATGGAGAGCTGAACCGCCTTCTTGTCGAAGTAGGTCTGCGCGGCGGCCTCGAACCCGTACGCGCCGCGCCCGAGGTAGATGGTGTTGAGGTAGAAGCCGAGGATCTCCTTCTTGGAGTACTTCCGCTCCAGCTTGATCGCGAGAACGGCCTCCTTCAGCTTCCTCGTGATCGTTCTCTCCGTGTCCTGCAGCACCGCCTGTTTGACGTACTGCTGGGTGATGGTCGATCCACCTTGCTGGACCTCACCGCCGGTGACGTTGGCCCACGCGGCGCGGATGATGCCCCTGATCGAGACTCCCCCGTGCTCGTAGTAGTCCTTGTCTTCGGATGCAATGACCGCATCGCCGATGAAGCTCGCGCGACCATCGATCAGCGGTTTCGGATCGATGATGAAGCGCCGTTCCTCGCCGGAGAAGATGCCGATCGGCTCACCGTGGCGATCGAACACCTTGGCCGCCGAAGCCAGCCTGATGTCTTGCGGGAGCGGGATAGATGCGAACGCATAGGTAAGGAGCAGGATCGCGACCCCGATGAGGATACCTCCGAGCGCGACCAGCCACCCCCACCTGAGGAGGAATCGTTGCGTCCGGGAGCGTCCATCCTTCCGGGTCTTCTTCCGGCCCCGTCGGGCCCACCATCCAGGCTTGGACGCGCTGGCCTTAGCCACTGTGACTCACCACCACGCGAGTCTAGATTCGTCGGCGTCCATAAGCCTGACAATGCCCCAAGTGAGGGATTAGCGAACCAAGCTGCCCCTGGGCCTATCTGCGGCGGCGGCGAGGGGCCGCTGGCTTCCGGAACCGCCGGCCGGCCTGGTAGGCCCGGATCAGGTGGTTCCAGGCGCAGTCGAGGCAGACCTCGACCTCGTAACAGGTGAACTGGTCGTAGGACTCAGAGAGTTCGACGAGCCACTCGCGCGGATAAACGACCCGGCCGCTGTTCCGCTTGAGCTCGGCGCCGTAGACGTAACGCACCCCGCGCATCGCCTCGTGCGAACAGATCGGACACGGGATGTCGATCTCCTCACCGATGTTCTTCGCGGCGCGCAGGAGTTCCGGGTGTGCGTCACAGACATCGTTCGTGTCGAGCATCCCGCGGCGCACCGAAGCGATCGCCGAACGTCGCGCCAGGCTGTAGTCGACCACCGGCCCTTTCGGGCTCGGCGGCGAACTGGTCGGATCGAACGATCTTCCTGAGAGTCCCACCCGGCGATGGTAATGGCTTTCGACGACAATCCCCCGCGGCTCGTGCTCCCCTCCGCGTCGATGGACCCATTTCCCGTTCTGTTCAGCGGTGAGCTTGCTTCCGAGCCTGTCGCGAAATGGGCGGAAAGGCTCGCGTTCTGGGCCTCGAACCGGCAGACTTGAGGGGACCCCAAGGAGGTTCCATGGCTCACGGCTTTGTCCCGGTGGAACGAGATCAATCGTTGCTGCTGCCTCCCGATCTC
>WHTI01000485.1 GCA_009377815.1 Actinomycetota bacterium | reverse complement strand
GTGACCGATCGCGTTCCCGTCTGGTTCATGCGCCAAGCGGGTCGCAGCCTCCCTGAGTACCGGAAGTTGCGGGAAGGACACTCGATCCTCGAGCTGTGCCGCACCCCCGATCTCGCCGCTAAGGTAACGCTTCAACCGGTTCGGCGATACGGGGTCGATGCTGCCATCCTGTTCTCCGACATCGTCGTTCCGCTGCAGGCGATGGGGGTCGACCTCGATATCGAGCCGGGGATCGGACCGGTGATCGCATCGCCGATCCGTGATCGCGCGGCGGTCGACCGGCTCGGCGAACTCGAGCCCGTCGGCTATGTACTCGAGACGATCGGGATCCTCAAGCGCGAACTCGACGTCCCCCTGATCGGCTTCGGCGGCGCGCCTTTCACGCTCGCGTCGTACCTCGTTGAGGGGGGTCCGTCGAAGGATCAGGCACGGACGAGGGCATTGATGTACTCGGACCCGACGGCATGGCATGCACTGATGGAGCGCCTCACGGTTGCGATGCTCGCCTACCTCAGATCACAGGTCGAGGCCGGAGCCGACGCGATACAGCTCTTCGACTCGTGGGTCGGGAGCCTCTCCCCCGCGGACTACGAGGCGATGGTGCTGCCGTACGTCGCCAGGATCCTCCATGGCCTCGAGGACCTGTCGGTTCCGCGCATCACCTTCGGGGTCGGTACCGGTGAACTGCTCGGACTGATGGCTTCGAGCGGAGCGGATGTCGTAGGCGTCGACTGGCGCGTGCCCCTTGACGAAGCGCGCCGCAGAACCGGTGAGCGGGTGGCACTTCAGGGCAACCTCGATCCCGTCGTATGCCTCGCCGGATGGGAAGCGACGAGGAAACAGGCGGACGAGGTTCTGAGGCGCGGCGGGGGGCGCGGACACATCTTCAACCTTGGCCACGGGGTCCTCCCCGAATCCGATCCCGCAATCTACGAACGCCTCGTCGAGCACGTCCACGCCTGGAAGCCTTGAACGCCAAGGTCGCGGTGATCGGTGGAGGC
>WHTI01000365.1 GCA_009377815.1 Actinomycetota bacterium | reverse complement strand
GCTCGCCTGAGGAGGCCGATTCTCGCCCCGTCGGCCGACGGCCGCTGGGTCGGGAACACGATCGGTCGGGCGTGTGGAGATCGGGTAAACACCCGATGCGCAACCCGCGGTCATCCGGCATGCTGGAGGCACCCATCCAATAGGAGGAACGATCATGGCAAGGGTGACCGTGAACGGCGTAGAACTGTTTTACGAGACCACCGGTTTAGGTGACCGCGTCGTGCTTACCCACGGCTCCTGGGGCGACGCAACCAACTGGGACGCCGTCGTCGGCCCGCTCGCCGAGCGGTTCGAGGTGGTGATCTGGGACCGGCGTGGCCACAGTCGAAGCCAGGATGGCGACGGACCCGGCAGCTGGCGGGAGGACGCAGCCGATCTCGCCGTACTCATCGAGCATCTCGGTGACCCGCCGGTCCATGTATTCGGCAACTCCGCCGGCGGTTGCATCGTGCTCACCCTGGTGACGGAGCGTCCCGACCTGGTCGCCAGTGCCGCCGTCCACGAGCCGCCTCTGTTCGGTCTCCTCGCAGAAACCGAGGACGAGCGAATCGCCGAAGCGCTTGCGGCCAGCGGCCGTGAGACCGAGTCGGTGGTCGAGCTGATCGAGGCGGGTGACCACCGCGCTGCTGCCCGACACTTCATCGAGGACGTGGCCCTCGGTCCCGGAGCCTGGGACCAGTTACCCGAACGGGTCACGACGATCCTCGAGACCAACGCGCCTACCTTCCTCGACGAGAGCCCCGAGCCCTTCGAAATGACCTCGATCGACCGGGCGGCGCTCGCGGCCACCACCGTGCCACTCATGATCTCCTACGGGACGGAGAGCCCCGAGCTGCTGCCGGCCGCAGCCAAGGAGCTCGCCCGTCTCGTACCCGTCGCCCGACTCGAGGTCATCGCCGGCGCCGGACATGTCCCACACATGACCCACCCCGAAGCGTGGGTCACCACCCTCATGGACTTCTACACGGGGGTCCCGCCGGTCGAAGCAACGAGATGAAGCCGCACCGCGCGGAGTTCCTCGGATACGCCCCTGGCGGCTTCCCCAATTGTCTGAACCCAGTGGATGATGGCGGGGAGGCCGGTGGCCCACGGTTCGGGTCGAGTTGGTCCACGAGCCGAACCCAGGGGTCAGCCTCACGCGGACACTCACGCCCGGCGTCACTTTCGGCCCACGGTTCGGGGTTTCTGGCTGCCATCGCGGTCCACCAGAAAGAGAAGTAACGGTCGCCTCGTTTGAATCCAATCATCCCGAGCCAGGGAGTGGTGGAGTGGGGATGCGGCAAAGGATGATGGCGAGGCGACCGTTACTCGATGATCATATTAGCGTTCATTCGCACGGTTGTCACACCGGTGATGTGCGCACCGCTCCCACCTGTTTATCCCGGTGCCGGAGGTGGGATTCGAACCCACACGCCCTGAGGGGCACGAGATTTTGAGTCTCGCGAGTCTGCCAGTTCCTCCACTCCGGCGGAGGTAGTTATGAAAGTGTAGGTGGGCCCCGTAGGGCTCATCGACGGGCGC
>WHTI01000133.1 GCA_009377815.1 Actinomycetota bacterium | reverse complement strand
CGACCCGATGCCCTGGCCCGTCGCATCAACGATCTTGAACATCCGTCCCTCGCCGGACCCCGCTAACTTCTGGTACTTGACCTGCCGTTCGGCCAGTTTCTCGTCGCTCTCGGGTCCACCGAGGTGCTCGGTCATGCGGGCATCGCCCATGGTCCGCTTGAGGAGCGGCAGGTCGTCCGGCCCCCACGGCTCGATCCTTATCTCGTCGGCGGCGGGCATACCGAGATTATGGAACGTCTTGCCGTGCGCCGGGTCCGACGCCGGCCCGCTCGGGGGCCGTTTGCGGGGTTCTGGATCTTTGGTATTCTTACTCCCTTAGAAATAGTGCAAAGTCAGGAGAAAAGGCGGCATGGCGCAGAGGACGGCACATCCCTACAACGACATCGACGTGATCGACACGCGCGCCCCGCGCTTCAACCAGGCGGCGGTGGCGACGGTTACGTTGCTCGGGTTGCTCACCGGCTGGTGGGGCCTGATCGCGGCGATGGGCCTGCAGCTGATCGTCGGCCTGCGCTTCGGCCGCAAGGCATGCCTGCCGTGCGTCTTCTACTTCGAGGTCATCCAGCCGCGCTTCGGCGAGGGCGAGGTCGAGGACTCCAGGCCCCCGCGTTTCGCGAACATCATGGGCGCGATCTTCCTGTCGGCCTCGGCGCTCTCGTACGCGGTGGGGCTGACGACGATCGGCACCGTGCTCGCGGTGATGGTCGCGGCGCTCGCGACCCTGGCGGCGGCAACGGGATTCTGCGCCGGATGTGAGATCTACAAGGTCTTGGCCCATCTGCGCGGGATCAAGCCCGGCAGCGTTCAGCACATCGACCTTGCCGAACTGGGCGAGTCGAACGGCGGGGGCCAAGTCGTCGTTCAGTTCACACACCCGCTGTGCTCCGACTGTCACGCGATCGAGAAGCAGCTCGTGCTGGACGGACACCGACTCGTCAAGGTGGATGTCTCCAAGAACCGCGAGCTCGCTCGCAAGTACCACGTGTCGGTGGTTCCGACCGCTCTGTCGGTCCGCGCCGACGGGCGCGTTCTTGAACGCCTCGCCTAAAGCTGAGTCGGCTCAGGACGGCGCCTCGAACGTCTCTTTGAAGATCTCGAGTTCTTCCTGCAGCGCATCCCAATCATCGGCGCGCGTCTGGAAGTTAAGCGCGAAACCGTGGGGCCCGGTCACGAACTGAAGGTTGACCGCATGCAGTTGGACGCCGCCGTCGACGAAGGTGTACTCCCAGTCCACGGCTTCGAAACCCTTGAAGGTTGCCGGCTCCAGCTTGACGCGGTCGTAGTTCCCGTGACGGTCCGCGAAGCCGGCCTCGAAGCTCTCGGCGGTCCCCACCACGTCGGTCCCCGGAGTGTCGGTCCAGTCCACCCTCATGTAGGCACCGGACCCGGGATCCCTGAAGTCGACGCTCGAGTCATCCCCGATCGAGTTCTCGACGACCTCCCAGCCTTCCGGATAGGCGATCTTGTACCCCGTCGGGAGCGCCTTGGACCTCTTCCAGCCCTCGGGGATCGAGGGAGCCGCGTCCTGGGGCTCCTCTTGCGCGACACGATCCGGATCGTTCGTCCCGGGGTCACGCTCTCCTCCCAGCAGCAGGAAACCGGCGACCACCAGCACGGCGGTGGCCGCCAGGCCCCCGGCGGCCAGAACCCGACCCGATGGTCGAGCACGCCGGACGGGAGAGACCGGCGAGGGTGCCGGCACGGGGGCCGGCACGGGGGCCGGCTCCGGGACGGGGGCCGGCGTCGGGGCGGGCGTCGGTTCGGTGAGCACCAACCGGGGCCGCAGCACGGCGGGCTCCGGGCGGTCGGAGGGGTCCTTTGACAGGAGATCGGCGATCACGCTCGCCAGCGGGCCTTCGGGAGGCTCGACCTCGTCGCCGATCACCGACCGCAAGGTCGCGATCGGCTGGGACTTCCCGAACGGCGACCGGCCCACGAGCGCGAAGTACAGGGTCACTCCGAGGCCCCATAGATCGGTAGCCGGCTGGCTTCGCTTGCCCTCAGCCTGCTCCGGCGCCATGTACGCGGGGGTGCCGAGGATGTAGCCGCTCGCGGTCAGCTTCGGATCGTCGGTCACCGCGGCGATCCCGAAGTCGGCGAGCTTGGCGCGGCCGTCGCCCATAACCATCACGTTCGCCGGCTTCACATCTCGATGCACGATCCCCTGCCGGTGCGCCGCCTCGAGCACGGCGAGAAGGTCGCGCGCGATCAGCGCGGTCTGCTCGTGAGTCAGGGGTCCGTCGCGGGTGACGAGATCGGCAAGCGACGGGGCGTCGAGCAACTCCATCGCGATGTAGATGCGATCGTCCTCGTCGATCACATCGAACACCGTGACCGCTCCGGGGTGTCCGAGTGAGGCAGCGGTCTTCGCCTCGCGCAGGACCCTCTGTCGCAGGACGTCCCGATCGGCTTGCGCCATCCCATGGGGAAGCTTCACTTCCTTGAGAGCGATCTCGCGGCCGAGGCGCGCGTCCTTGGCGCGCCAGACCACGCCCATCCCGCCACGGCCGAGCTCGGAGATGAGTTCGTAGCGATCGGCGATCGAAGTTACCGACGGCATGGCGCTACTTCGACATCCTCACCACGCGTAGTCCTCCGGTGCGGGATCGTGACCCGGCCAGATCTCGTCGAGGCGCATCAAGGCCTTCTCATCGAGTTCGATCTCTAGCGCCCTCTGCGCCCCATCGAGTTGCTCCAACGTCCGCGGCCCGATGATCGGTGAGGTCACCGCCGGCTGGTGCAGGAGCCACGCGAGCGCCACGTGGGCCGGCTCCTCGACGAGCTCCTCGCAGAATGCTTCGTACTGCTCCACCTGCGGACGGACTTCTTCGAGTCGCTCGAGAGCCCGACCGGTCTTGCGGCGACTGCCCTCCTGTTCCTTCTTGAGGACTCCGCCGAGGAGACCCCCGTGCAACGGGCTCCAGGGGATGACGCCGATCCCGTAGTCGAGCGCCGCGGGGAGGAGGTCGGTCTCGACCTGACGGGTCGCCAAGTTGTAGATCGACTGCTCGGACACGAGGCCCATGAAGTTCCTGCGGCGTGCCGTCTCCTGCGCCTTGGCGACATGCCACCCGGCGAAGTTGCTCGAACCGACGTAGATGATCTTACCCTGCTGCCTGAGGATCTCCATCGCCTCCCAGATCTCGTCGAACGGGGTCGCTCGATCGACATGATGCATCTGGTAGAGGTCGATGTGATCGGTCTGCAATCTCTTCAGCGACGCGTCGCAGGCCCGCCGGATGTTCAATGCCGACAGGAAGGTGTCGTTGGGCCAGTCGCTCATCGAGCCGTACAGCTTGGTGGCGATGACGGTCTTTTCGCGGCGGCCGCCTCCTTTGGCGAACCACCGTCCGACGATCTGTTCGGTGACGCCCTGACCCTTCTTCCAGCCATACACGTTGGCGGTGTCGAAGAAGTTGATCTCGAGCTCGTGCGCCCGATCCATGATGGCGTGGGAGTCCTCTTCGGAGGTCTCGGGGCCGAAGTTCATGGTCCCGAGACAAAGTCTCGAGACGCTCAGCCCGCTACGCCCTAGATGCGTGTGTTCCATGCTGGTTCCTCCCCTTTCGTCATGGGGAGAACATACGACGCACCCAGCATCCGGGATGAACGGGGGGCGGGGACCGATACTGTTCCGAATCATTACTTCAGAGCGGCCCCCAGCGGGCCGAGAGGAGGCACGTCGATGGCCCGCAAGTCGCTCTATGTCGCCGCCCTGCTGATGCTGTCTTTGGTTGCCTGCACGTCGACCCTCGAGGGCGGCGACATCGAAGAACAGGTAGCCGAGGACGTTCAGGAGCAGCAGGGCGTGGAAGTGGAAGTCGTCTGCCCGGATGACATCGAGGCCAAGGAGGGTGGCGAATTCACCTGCACCGCGACCGATCCCGACGGCAACGAGATCCCGATCAAGGTCGTCCAGGAAGACGATGAGGGCAATGTCAACTGGACGATGAACGTACTGAACCTCTCGGCGATCGAAGAGTCGCTGGCACCGGACGTCACCGCTTCGGTGGGGGCCGAGGTCACCATCGACTGTCCTGCGCAGCTGGTCCTTTCGGAGGCGGGTAACTCGATCGATTGTCAGGCGACCGATGACCTCGGCGGCGAGGGGATCATCCGGATCACGGCCACGGACTCCGAGGGCAACGTCGAATGGGAGCTGAACCCTTAGACGTTAGAGCGGACCGGTCAGGTAGCGCTGCAGGGTCGGGGGCGATCAGATCTGAGGTAGCGAAGCGAGCAACCTGTGTAATCCTCGTTCCCATGTCTTTCGGAGAGGCCTTCGAGCCCATCTTGAACGCCGCTCGTCTGGGCGAGGAATGGGCCTGGGAGCAGCTCTACCGGGGCGTGGCCCCCTCGGTCCTCGGTTATCTGAGGTCGCGCGGCGTCGATGATTCCGAAGACCTCTTGGGCGAGACGTTCCTACAGGTGGTCCGGGACCTACCCACCTTCACGGGGGACGAGCGCGATTTCCGGGCCTGGCTGTTCACGATCGCTCATCACCGTTCGCTCGACGCCGTGCGCCGCTCTGACCGTCGACCCTCGACCCCGGTGGATAGCCTCACTCTGGAGCTTGCCGGTCCGATCGGCGATGCCGAGGAAGATGCCATCCAGGCCGCCCGAGCTGCCGAGATCCGGCTCGCCTTGAACGGCGTAAGTGAGGACCAGCGAAACGTCCTGCTTCTCAGGCTCTTCGGAGAACTGACGATCGATGAGATCGGCGGGCTCCTGCGCAAACGACCGGGTGCCGTCAAGGCGCTGCAGCGCAGGGGCCTGGCGAGGCTGCGGAAAGAACTATCGAGGAAGGGCGTAACCCCGTGAGCTCCCTCGACGCTTACGAGGAAGACATGGGACGTTTCCGCGATCTCTCCGAGGCCGACACCGACCGCCTGATGGCGGGACAGATACCTCTGGAGGATGGTGACGAGTTCAAGGAACTCGCCGTCGGACTCGCGGCCCTCAAGGCGGTTGACTCCAAGGGAACCGATCAGATCTTGGAACGTCATCTGAATAAGATAGCGGAGGCATCCCGTGTCGTTGCCCGTAAGCCGGCTCCGGAAGCGAAAGCTCCCCGGGGCGCAACGACAGGATGGAGGAGAGCCTTGCGAATCACTAGATCACTCGTGGCCAAACTCGGAGTCGCAGGTGCCGCGCTGGCGCTGTCGACCGCGGGACTTGCGGTCGCTGGGGTGGACCTGCCCGGGACTACGGCCGAAGACACGTTTGAGAAGGTGGGCATCGAACTGCCCAACCAGAACGGGGACGAGACCCACGGCAAGTCCGCCGCCGAGCGGGTCCACGCCGCGCAGGATGCCGCCACGGAGAAGGGCTGCGAGTTCGGGCAGGCGGTGTCCGCAGCTGCATCGGAGAACAACAACGGCAAGAGCACCAAAGAGAAGGACCCGTGCAAGGACCGGGACGAGGAAGAAGCCGTCGACGCCACTGATGATGGAAACGGCAAGGCCGGGGAGGATCACGGCAAGGCCGGACTAGACCACGGCAAGGCCGGCGAAAAGGGGCAGGGCGGAACCAAGGGTAAGGCCGGGGGCGATCACGGCCAAGCCGGAGATGACCACGGTAAGGCCGGCGAGGATCACGGCAAGCCCGATGATGAGGAGGAGACCGGCTAACCACCGGCAAGTTTCACAGGGCCCGTCCGGTATCTCGGACGGGCCCTTTTCTTTCCGGAACCCCGGCCCCATTCCCCGTTTTGTTCAGTTGTGAGCTTGCTTCCCAGGCTCGTCACACGTTCAGAACGGCTGGGGGGTCCGTTCTCCGGTCAGTCGCCGAGGCGCGGGACGATCGGGCGGAACTCGACCGGCGTGCCGGGTCCGCCACCCGGCCGCGACCGGTACTCGGGGACGCCCACGCAGGTGAACAGCAGGGTTACAAGATCGTCCGATTCGCCCAGCAGGGCCGGGACCTCGGAGTCGAGGAACGTCATCCCTGAAGCACTCGCCCCCAGGGCGTACGCCGCGAGGTGCAACCGGCCCTCGACCAGCCCCGCGGCGAGCTGCGCGTCGCGGTAGCCGCGGTCGTCGAGGCTCGACATAAGCGTCCCCGCGATGACGACGTAGGCGGCTTCGGCGCCGAGCATCTGATCGAGACAGATCCGCGCCATCTCATCGCGCAGGTTCGCCTCCTTCAGCGGCTTCGACAGGTCGGGCCACCGGTACACCCCGGGCGCCGTGTCGTCGACGCCGTGAACGACGATCCAGTGCGGCACCTCGATGCCGCGCATGGCTGCGGCCAGGGGCCATTCCAGCAGCGAACGTGGCCGTGTCCGGGACCGATCCATGCGTCTTTGCGAACCACGCCTGCGGACCACCTCATCGAGCGACTTGGACGCCGGAACATCACGTAGAGCTTCGACTTCCGGCCATGGTGCTTCCAGATTGTCCCGTGCACCCGCGCGCTGCGCGGCGGTGCACAGGGGGAACTCGACCGGGGGTAGCTCACCCGGAGCGGCCGGACCGGTCGAACCGATCGCCGGGTCACCGTCGCCGAACGACAGCAGCGCCAGCGGGTACTCGTTCACACCATCTGCCCCGACCAGCGCGCGCACCGCCGCGTCCGGGAAGTGTGAACGGAGTCGCGGCGTGACGCCGGTGCTCGCGATCGCCGCCGACAGTTGGGCCAGCAGCGTTCCGCCGTCCCAGTAGAGGTGTCGCCACCCACGCTCGGCGTAGCGCCATCCGGTTCGCCACGGAACCCCCGTCACGACCAGCGTCGTGGCGTCGCCGGTGGCGGCAGGGGCGACCTGCAGGAGAGCGTGCTGTGCCGCGTCGTACCAGTGCACTCCGTCGGGGATCCCGGCGATGTCGCGCGTGCTCGCGTAGACCTCCAGGGGGAACCGAGCTCCCGCCGAACCGGAGGCGCGGAACGGCATCTGACGCCCGTTGCGTTCGAGCGTGCGCACGATCCCGACACCGAGGAACAGGATGCGTCCGAGCTGAGCGGCGTCGAGTTCCTGCACTGGGGACACAACACCGGCGAGCACGGCCGTCGCCGGGACGCCCGGGTCGGAAAGCTCGCGCGGCAGCGCGACGACCGGGAGACCATCCGGATAGCCCTTCATCGGCGGCGGGATGGTCTCGAGGTCGTTGGGGATCAGGTCGTGGCGCACGCGCGGATCGTCCGCGGGTACATCCCACTCGCGGTCTGGGCTATACGAAGTCAGCCGGTGCAGGAGCCCGGCGCCGGAATCAAGATCCACGCCGGGCATTCTGCCAGTTCGCGACCTACACGATGACTGCGACCTTTCCTCGAGCGTGTCCTTCCTCGAGGTAGCGGATCGCTTTGGGCGCTTCACTCAACGGATAGGTCCGGTCGATGACCGGGGTGACCTTTCCCGCCTCGATCAGCTCCTTGAGGACGATCATGTCCTCGGCGTTCTCCGAACAGATGAACGTGCCCAGTTTCTGGCCTACGAACGGGGACAGGATCATCGCGCGGATCTGGCGATCGAATCCCCCGAGCCACCGCCCATCGGTCTCGCCGCCGGTGATGAGCAACGTTCCCTTGGGAGTCAGAGCTCTCCGGAGCCGCTTCAACGACGAGTTCCCGCCGATATCGATGATCAGGTCGTAGCGCTCGTCTCCCTCGGCGAAGTCATCACGCGTGTAGTCGATGACGTGATCGGCACCGATCGATCGGACCAGGTCGACCTTGGTCGTGCTGCAAACACCGGTCACTTCCGCTCCGTAAGCCTTGGCGATCTGAACCGCGTAGGTGCCGACACCTCCGGACGCACCGATGATCAGGACCTTCTGACCGGGCTGCACTTTTCCGTGGTCGCGCAGCGCCTGCAGAGCGGTGAGTCCCGAGATGGCGACCACCGCGGCCTGCTCGAAGGAGAGGTTCGCAGGCTTGGG
>WHTI01000028.1 GCA_009377815.1 Actinomycetota bacterium | reverse complement strand
GGCGAACTGTCGCATGGTCCACAGCCGTCCCCGGTAGCCGGACGGGTAGATGCCCCGGGTGAACGGGTACTCGCCGGGGACCCCGATCTGCTCATCGGCGGCCGATTCCTCCCCGCCGTAGAGGGGCTCGACCGGAACGCTCGACAAGGTATCGAAATCGACATCGTCCCGAACCCGCGACTCCTCGTAACGTTTCTTCCACTTCTCGAAAAGCTGATCACCCATCAACCAAGTTTACAGGCGCCCTAAAACCAACCCCGCACGGAACCGGGTCTGGTCTGGGAGTGGTGAAGCGCTCGGGGATACTGGGCGGCTCATGGAAGAGACCAGGACGACGCCGGCCACCTCAGGGACCACGGTGACTTTCGTGATCCCCGATGCCGAGCGGGAGCTCACGGCCGTGCGCCTTTATCAGGAGATCCGCAGGCCCCGCAACGGGCCGGGGTTCGCCTACGACGGGAGCGCGGGAGCCTGGACGCTCGACTTCCCGCTCCCGGGGGCCGATCGGATGGAGTACCTCGTCGAGATCGTCCATCCGGACGGGTCCTCGGGGACCGGACTCGATCCCCACAACGACCTCCGGGCCCCCGGGGCATTCGGGGACAAGTCGGTGGTGGAGATGCCCGGCTACGAGGCGCCGGAGTGGCTGGCCGAACCAAACGCGAACGAGAGCACGGTAAGCGAGCTTGCGCTGCGTTGCCCGGCGGTCAAGGGCCACATCCCCTGTCTCTTGTGGTCGCCGCCGGACACGGATGGGGCCGAGCCCCTTCCGCTGTTGATCGTCAACGACGGGCCCGAGTTCGCCGCCTACTCGTCTCTCACGCACTTGATCGAGGTCGCGATCGCCACGAGACGACTCCCTCGGTTCCGCGCCGCACTGCTGAAGCCCGTGGAGCGTGACGAGATCTACTCGGCGTCCGCCGCCTACGCCCGCTCTTTCCTCTCCTCGATGATGCCGGCGCTTCTCCAGGTCGCACCGACCCCTCCAGGACGCGACGCACGCGTCGGGATGGGCGCGAGTTTGGGAGCGCTCTCGATGCTCTACACACACCGCCGCAGCCCGGCGACCTTCGGCGCCCTCTACCTCCAGTCCGGAAGCTACTTCCGCGCTCGCTTCGACAAACAGGAGTCTGGCTTCCCGCGGTTCCGGCGCGTCAGCCGGTTCGTGGGGGAGGTGCTCTCGACCGAGGAATGGGCGTTCCCGATCCCGGTGACGATGACCTGCGGAGGGATCGAAGAGAACCTCACCAACAACCGGGCGGTATGGAGGGCGCTCGAGCGTCAGGGCTATGACGTGACCCTCGTCGAGAACCCGGACGGCCATAACTGGACCGGATGGCGCGACACCTTCGATCCACACCTCGTCGATCTACTAGGGAGGATGTGGACATGAGACGGGACCATCTCTCGATCCACGCGCCGTCGATCGGTGCACCGGGCGGCGTCATCGCGTACGGGCACTACGGACGACCGCTGCTCGTCTTCCCATCCCAGCAGGGAGCCGCGTACGACTACGAGAACAACGGGATGATCGGCGCGATCTCGCACCTGATCGACGAGGGACGGCTGAAGGTCTACGCGGTCGACAGCTTCGATGCAGTTTCGTGGGACGACGAGAACCTCCCGCTCGAGGAACGAGCGCGGCGCCATTCGCTCTACGAGGACTGGATCGTCCATCAGGTCGTCCCCTGCATCTACGAGGACTCCGGCGGTGCGCAGGAGCTGATCGCGACCGGCTGCAGTTTCGGGGCGTTCCATGCGGCGAACATGTGCCTGAAGCACGCCGACATCTGCCCTCTGGCGATCTGTCTCAGCGGGGTCTACGACGTCGGGGGCCATGGCTGGGGCGAGCGCGGCGACGCCGTCTACTTCAACAACCCGATGGACTACACGTCCAACCTGGGTGGCGACCACCTCGAGTGGCTGCGGGGACAGGCCAACCTCGTACTCGTGGCCGGCCAGGGGATGTGGGAGGACACCACCGGGGCGCTCGAGTCGACCCGGGCCTTCGCCGGTCGCCTGGGCGAGAAGGGCATCCGCCACGAGCTCGACCTCTGGGGACACGATGTCCCGCATGACTGGCCCTCGTGGCGGGCACAGTTAGCACATCATCTGCCGAGGTTCGTATGAGAGGAAAGGGGCCGACATGGCTAAGAACCACCTGATCGGCCTCGTCCTGGGGACCGAAGAGGATTGGCCCAGCGCATTCGAGTCGATCGTGCGTCGCCTGAACGGCCCGATCGACCACGACGGCGAGTCCCATGCGCTGTTGACCGAACGGGTGACCTATGAGCCGTTCGACCTCCGGGCGATCCCGCGCCACGCGCTGGTCATCGACCGCCTCGCTCACTGGTACACGTTGTCCCGTGAGTGGCTGAAGAAGGTCGCCCTGATGGACGACGTCTATCTCCTCAACAATCCGTTCACGTTCCAAGCGATGACCAAGCACTCGGCGTACTGCGCCATGATGCGTCTCGGGCTCAAGGTCCCCGAAACGTGGATGGTCCCGCACAAGGTCCCGCCCGACGATCCGCGCTTCCCCGACATGTCGAAGAGATACAACCTGCCGTTCGACCTCCAACAGGTCGCCGCGCAGGTGGGCTATCCCCTGTTCATGAAGCCCTTCGACGGCGGAGCCTGGGTCGGAGTCACGCGCATCTCCGATCCGCAGCAGCTCGGTGCGAACTACGACGAGTCCGGCGAGCGCCTCATGCACCTGCAGGCGGCCGTCGATGGCTTCGACGTCTTCGCGCGGAGCCTGTCGATCGGGGCCGAGACCCTCGTGGTCCACTTCGATCCCGACCGGCCGATGTACGACCGCTACCAGGTGACCCACGATTTCCTCACCCCCGAGTTGGGGGCCGAGGTCATCGCGATCGGCACGTTGATCAACGCGTTCTTCCGCTGGGAGTTCAACTCCTGCGAAACCTTGATCAAGAACGGCGAGGTCTATCCGATCGACTACGCCAACGCTGCTCCGGACCTCGCCCTGACGAGCCTGCACTACTACTTCCCCTGGGCGATCAAGTCCCTGGTCAAGTGGAGCGTCTTCTGCACCGTGACCGACCGGAAGATGCGCATCGATCAGGACATGGACCGGTATTTCGCGATCGGCGACGACCCCGACCTGTCCTACGAGGAGAAGCTGGGCCGCTACCAGGCGATGGCGGAGGACTACTTCGAGACCGAGCGCTACCACGAATTCTGCGGCAAGCACCTGCCGGAGATCGACGAGGTCACCGTCGAGTACATCGCGAGCCCCGAGTTCGATGCCCTGTTGGTGGACACGGTGCGCTCGACCTTCCCGGAGTCCGAGCAACCACAGTTCGTCGAGCATTACCGCGGCCTGTTGGGGGCCTGGGTCACCGACCAGGCCTAGGCGTACATCGCTTCGATGTCGGCGTCGTATTTGGAGAGGATCACCCGGCGCTTGAGTTTCAGGGACGGGGTCAGTTCCTCGGATTCCGGGGTCCATTCGGTCTGGAGGATGGTGAACTTCTTGACCTGCTCGACGCCGTTGAGGCGCGAGTTGGCGTCGTCGACTGCCATCTGGATCTCGGCCGCCACGCGCTCGTCGGCGGCGAAGCTCTCGATCGACTCGTAGAGGACGCCGTTGGTCTTGGCCCACATCTGCGAAGCCTCCGGATCGAGCACGATCAGCGCGGAGATGAACCTGCGCCGGTCCCCGATCGCGCAGGCCTGGGAGACCAGTGGGTGGGCCTTGAGCAGGCTCTCGATGTTCGACGGCGCGACGTTTTTGCCCCCGGCGGTGATGATCAGTTCCTTCTTGCGGTCGATGATCTTGACGAAACCGTCGGAGTCGATCTCGGCGATGTCCCCGGAGTGGAGCCAGCCGTCCTCGTCGAAGGTCTCGGCGGTCTTCTCGGGCTCCTTGTAGTAGCCGGACAAGGTGACGTTGCCGCCCCTGATCAGCAGCTCGCCATCGTCAAGCAACTTGATCTCGACCCCCGGCAGCGGCTTACCAACGGTCCCCGACTTCCGCTCGTGCGCGGTGTTGCCAAGTGCGGGAGCGGAGGTCTCAGTAAGTCCGTAGAGCTCAATGATGTGGACGCCCATACCGTCGAAGAAGTCGAGGGTCGACGGCGAGATGGGTGCGGCACCGCTCAACGGCAGCTCGCACTTGTCGAGGCCGATCTGGGTGCGGATCTTCGAGTACACGAGTTTCTCGAACAGCGCGCCCTTGGCCTTCATCCCGATCGGGATCGACTCGCCCTCGCGCTTGCGGCGGGCGATCTCGCTCCCCGTCTCGAGGGCGCCCAGCGCGATCTTGCGCTTCTTCTCATCGGGCTCGGCCGAGATCTTGGCCACGATGCCCGCGTTGAGCTTCTCCCACACGCGGGGAACGGCCAGGAACGAGTACGGGTGGACCTCCGGGACGACCTCGAATATCTGGAGGACCTCAGGACAGAAGAAGACCTGCGTCTGCGTGTAGAACGACACGTAGATCGTCGCGACACGCTCCGCCGAGTGTGCCAGCGGTAGATACGACACATAGGTCGCGCCTGGCGTGTAGTTCTCCATCATCTGGGATGAGTGGGCGGTCCAGATGGCGTTGTAGTTCGTGGTCACGACTCCCTTGGGGTTACCGGTCGTTCCCGACGTGTAGATCAGGGTCGCCGGATCCTCCGGAGCGACCGACTTCCACGTCGCCTCGAAATCGTCGCGGCCGGCATGGAGCGCCTCGCGGCCCTCGGCCAGGAGGTCGTCGTAGGACATGATCCATTCCTCGTTGGCGTACTCCTCGGCGCCGTTGATCAGGATGACCTTCTCGAGAGCCGGAAGCTCCGAGCGGATCTTCTCCCAGCGCTCGAGGAACGCCTTGCCCTCGAGGATCGCGAACTTGGCCCCACAGTGGCCTGCGATGTACTGGATCTGATCCGGAGAGAACGTGTTGTAGAAGGAGACCGGGACGCCCGCGGCGTGCAGGATCCCCTGATCCGCGACGACGTGGTCGGGGATGTTCCGGGCCTGGATGGCGACTGCATCGCCCTTGGTGAGGCCGAGGGACTTGAGCCCCATGGCGACCTCGGCGACACGCTCCCTGACCTCACGCCAGGTGTAGTGGTGCCATTCGCCGTCGTGCTTCCACGACATCGCGGGCTTGTCACCCCGCTCCCGAACGTTGCGTTCGAGCACCGTGGCGAAGTTCTTGCCCTTTACCGCCTCATCGACCTGGGCCCTGAGGGCCAGCGCGTCGTCCATGGTCCACCTTCCCCCGTCCTGACTGCTCAAGTGAAAGTCATTCGAGCATCATGGGGGCCAAGGGTCAAACGGAACGCTCTCTAGAGGGCGGCGATCAGTTTCTCGGCCGCCGCGTAGGGGTCCATCCGGCGGGCGACGACCTCACCGGTGAGCTCCTCGAGCAGTTCGGTGCTCTCGGTCTCGACCCGGTTGCGGTAGCGGGCCGCCACGATCTCGCGCAGCTCGCGGGCGATCCGGCGCCGGCGTCGCTCCTCGAGTCGGCCGGCCCCCGTCTGGAACTCCCGGTGGCGGGCGATCGCATCCCAGAGCTCGTCGATCCCGTCGCCCTTGGTAGCGATCGTCTCGATGATCTCGGGTTTCCACTCGGCATCCGACATCTCGAGCATCTGCTTGACCTCGCGCACGGTGTCCTTGGAACCCTGACGGTCCGCCTTGTTCACGACGAAGACATCGGCGATCTCCATGAGCCCCGCCTTGCTCGCCTGGACGGCATCGCCCCAGCCGGGAGTGAGTACGACGAGGGTCGTGTCGCAGGCGTCGGTGATCTCGACTTCGGCCTGCCCGACGCCGACGGTCTCGATAACGATCAGATCCTTGCCGGACGCATCCAGTACCCGGACCGCCTCCGGCGTCGCGAGCGAGATGCCTCCGAGGTGACCGCGGGTCGCCATCGAACGGATGAACACCTCGGCGTCGGTAGCGTGCGATTGCATCCGGACCCGGTCGCCGAGGAGTGCTCCTCCGGAGAAGGGGCTCGAGGGATCGACCGCGAGCACCCCGACCTTGCGGTCGTCCTGGCGCGCCCTGCCGATCAGACGCTCGGTGAGGGTCGACTTCCCGGCCCCCGGAGCACCCGTGATGCCGATCGAGTACGCGCCCCCGGTGTGTGGATAGAGGGCCTTCATGATCTCGGGGAGGTCGCGCCCGCCGTCCTCGACCAGTGAGATGAGACGGGCTATCGCACGACGGTCACCCTTCAGGGCGTCCGCTACGGATTGCTGGGGATCCAACTGGTCACGCCTCGAGGGCGATGACCTCGGTGACCTCCGGGATCCGCTCGCGCAAGATGCGCTCGACGCCCTGCTTGAGGGTCACCGGAGAGATGGGACAGGTCTCGCACACGCCGAGGAGCTGCACCGTGACGGTGCCTCCCACGACGCTCTCAAGCCGGATGTCACCGCCGTCCATCTGGATGGCGGGGCGGATGAGACCGAGGGCTTCTTCGACCTGGTCCTGGATCGTAATCTGCTTCACGACGCCATTCTATCGAGCCGGGAAGCTCCAGACCGTTCTATCCCTCGGAGAGGGTAATCACGGCCCCCAGGCCCTCCAGCTTCAGGAGCAGATCCTCGTAGCCCCGCTCGATGTGGCCCTCGTCGTGGACCCTCGTCTCGCCGTGGGCGCAGAGGCCACCGAGCAGAAGAGCCGCCCCGGCCCGGATATCCGGCGCCCTGACAGGCGCCCCGGTCAGGCGCTCGACCCCCTTGATCACCGCGTGATGGCCCTCGACCCGCACCTGGGCCCCCATGCGGTTCAGCTCGTCGACGAACAGGAAACGCGCTTCGAAGACGTTCTCGGTCAGGATCGAGGGACCGGTCGCCTGGGAGAGCAACACCATCATCGGGGGCTGGAGGTCGGTCGGGAACCCGGGATACGGCAACGTCACGAGGTCCATGGGCTGAGGTCTGCCGGTGGAGCGGATCCGCACGGACTCCTCCTCACGCGTGATCTCGGCACCGGCATCGTGGAGCTTCTGCAGCACCAGCTCCATGTCCCCGGGTCGCACGTCGCGCAACGTGACATCACCACAGGTCGCCGCCGCACTGATCGCGTAGGTGCCGGCCTCGATGCGGTCCGGAAGCACCACGTGCCGGGCCGGATGCAACCGGTCGACCCCTTCGATCGTGATGGTGCTGGTACCGGCCCCCAGCACGCGAGCACCCGCTTCGTTGAGGAACTGGGCGAGGTCCTTGATCTCGGGCTCGCGGGCGGCGTTGTCGATCGTGGTCGTCCCGATGGCGGTGGTCCCGGCCATCAACAAGGTTTCGGTCGCTCCCACCGACGGGAACTCGAGCAGGACGCGTGCGCCGGTCAGCCGAGGCGCGACGCCGGCGACGTAACCGTGTTCGGAGGAGAACTCGGCCCCCATCCGCTCGAGACCTCGAAGGTGGAGATCGATCGGTCGAGAACCGATCGCGTCCCCGCCCGGCATCGCGACGCGAGCGCGCCCGAGCCGAGCCAGAAGCGGCCCGAGGACCTGGATCGAGGCTCGCATCTTGGAGACCAGTTCGTAGGTGGCCTCGTCCGCCGGCTCGTTGGTCGCATCGATCCGGAGCGTCGAGCCCTCGAACGAGACCTCGGCCCCCAGACGTTCGAGGACCTCGACCATGAGGTAGACGTCGGTGATGCGGGGGACGCGCTCGAGGATGACCTCGCCCGGCACCATCAGGGCGGCCGCCATCAGCTTCAGGGTGGCGTTCTTGGCCCCGCTGATCGAAACGTCACCCTTCAGGGGAGTCGGCCCCTCGACCACATACGTCTTCACGGGATCATCTTAGGACGCGCAAGAGGCGGCCCAAAGGCCGCCCCCTGGTGCTGAGTCCTAGCGCCGCTTGGTCCTCTTCCGTCCGGTGCTCTTCTTCCGAGCGGCCGGCTTGCGGCGTGCGGTGGTCTTCTTGCGGCTCGTCGGCTTCTTGCGAGCGGCCGTCTTCTTGGCCCGGCCGACCGTCCGCTTGGCAGCGGTCTTCTTGCGTCCCGCGGTCCGCTTCGCGGCGGTCTTCTTGCGAGCGGCCGTCTTCTTGGCCCGGCCGACCGTCCGCTTCGCGGCTGCCTTCTTCCTGGCGACCGTCTTCTTGGCAGCCGTCTTCTTGCGGCCCACCGTGCGCTTCGCAGCGGTCTTCTTACGGCCGGCCGTCTTCTTCGCCCGGCTCACGGTCCGCTTGGCCGAGGTCTTCTTGCGAGCTGCGGTCTTCTTCGCGGCGGACTTCCGGCCGGTCGACTTCTTGCGGCCGGTCGACTTCTTCGCCGCCGGCTTGCGTGTAGCAGTCTTCTTGCGGCCGGTCGACTTCTTCGCCGCCGGCTTGCGAGCGGTCGACTTCTTGCGCGCGGTGGTCTTCTTCTTGCCAGCGGACTTCTTCTTCGCGGGTCGCGAGGTCTTTGCGGGGGCGCTCGGACGGGCCGACTCTGCGCCGGTCTCCACCGCATCGGCGACGCTCTGACGGACGCCCGCGAGCGTCCCTGAATCTCCCGGAGGCGGGCTGACGGTTTCGGCTGCCTTCTCCCCCAGGTCCGCGGTTACCTCGCGGGCCTTCTCGACTGCGCCGCTCCCGCTCTCGGCAGCCCTCTCACGTGCCTGTTCCCAGAATCCCTTGTCGTCGGCCATCGATGCCTCCTGGTAGACGGATCCCGCGTTCGCGGATCCGTATGAGCGTTTCCATTCGCGAGCGACGAAAACGTCGAGTACCGCGAACATAGCACTCGCCTGGTTGCCGCTGTCCGGGGATCAGCCGACTACGATGGAGCCGACCATGCCGCCCTCGTAGTGTCCCCGCACGTGGCAGCCGAACAGGATCTCGCCGCTTTCCGTGAACCGCCAGGTGAGCGACCCGCTCTCGCCGGGCCCGAGGGTGATGCCGTTCTCCATATGACCCATCTCGTCGCCGTGGCCGCCTGTCATGTCCTCCTCGTGGGACTCCTGGAAGGTCTCGTCCCCCAGAACGAACTCGTGAACCACCTGACCGTCGTTGGTGATCTCGAAGGTCACGACCTCACCCGCTTCGACCGACAAGCTCTCCGGATCGAAGGCGAGCTCGTCGAGAGCTTCGACCTTGATCGTGCGGTCGGCGTCAGACTCGTCGGCCACCTCGCCAGGGACGTCTCCCATCGCGCCCATGCCGTTGTCGTGGCCCTCGTTCATCGCCCCCGAGTTGCCGGAGCCATCATCTCCCCCGCAGGCGGCGGCGATGAGGACGACGGCCAGCAACAGTCCCGCGATGACTAGCTTCCTCATCGCTCGATCCCTACGACCGAGTAGCCGGCCCTCCCTACGGCTTCGGCCAGGTCGGCCTCCGGCACGGTGCTGTCGTGGTCGACGGCCACCGACTTCGTCTCGAGATCGACGGTGGCAGCTTGCACCCCGGCGATCGCGAGCAGCGCCTTCTCGACGGTGCCCCTGCAGTGGTCGCAGGTCATATCCGGAACGGTGAAGGTCGTCATCATGTTCGGTCCCCTTTCCTATGACTTAAGCAGACGGTCTATCGCAGCCGTCGCCTCCGTGATCATGTCCTTACCTTCCTCGGTCTGATTCACAACACAGTGACGGATGTGATCGTCGAGGAGCGACAACGCGACTTTCTTCAGGGCCGCCGTCGCCGCATTGACCTGGGTGAGGATGTCGATGCAGTACTCGTCGTTCTCAACCATGCGTTGCAGCCCCCGAGTCTGGCCCTCGATCCGTCGCAATCGCCGGAGGATCTCGTCCTTGTCCTCGTAGTACCCCCTCATCCACACTCCTTTCGATGTTCCACTTGACAGGAAGATACCCTAGGGGGGTATGGTATGTCAACGACGCACGGGAAGGGAAGGAGCATCGGATGAGCACCACGATCGAGGACCGCACTAACGAGTCGCACACGACCGAGGGGCACATGAGTCCTGAGGACGCCATGGGCCACGGCGGACACCACGGCGCGATGTCGATGGAGGACATGGTCGCCGACATGCGCAACCGCTTCCTGGTTGCCCTGCTGTTCTCGATCCCGATCCTGCTGTGGTCCCCGATCGGCCGAGACGTGATCGGGTTCCGGACCGCAGCTCCATTCGGGTTGCGGGACGACGTATGGATGCTGCTCCTGAGCCTGCCGGTGATCGGCTACTCGTCGTGGATCTTCTTCGACGGCATGTACCGAGCGCTCAAGGCTCGGACGCTCGACATGATGGTACTGGTGGCTATCGCCATCGGAGCCGGTTGGCTGTACTCGGTAGGAGTGACGCTGACGGGCGGCGGTGAGGTCTTCTACGAGGCTGCGACCGTGCTGGCGGCGTTCGTTCTGTTGGGTCACTGGTTCGAGATGAGGGCGCGCGGCGGAGCCAACGACGCGATCCGGGCGCTCCTCAACCTCGCTCCTCCCATGGCCACGGTGATCCGTGATGGAGAACCGATTGAGATCGCGACCGCCGAGGTCGTCGTCGGTGATCTCCTTCTGGTTCGTCCCGGGACCAAGATCGCGGTCGACGGGGTCGTGGAGGAAGGCTCGAGCGAGATCGATGAGTCGATGGTGACGGGCGAGAGTCTGCCGGTGAGCAAGCAGCCGGGAGACGAGGTCATCGGTGCCACGATCAACAAAAGTGGGACGCTGCGGGTCCGGGCGACCAAGGTGGGCTCGGAAACAGCCCTGGCCCAGATCGTCAAACTCGTCCAGGAAGCTCAGAATTCAAAGGCCCCCGGGCAACGCCTCGCAGACCGGGCTGCGTTCTGGCTGGTGTTCGTCGCCCTGGTCGGAGGATCACTGACCTTTCTCGGGTGGCTCACCGCCGGCCGGGAGGTAACCGAGGCGATGCTGTTCGCGATCACGGTGATCGTGATCACGTGCCCCGATGCCCTCGGGCTGGCCACCCCCACCGCGATCATGGTGGGGTCCGGCCTCGGCGCCAAGCGGGGCATCCTGTTCAAGAACGCCATGGCGATCGAGAGCGCGGCTCGCATCGACATCGTGGTTATGGACAAGACGGGGACCCTGACCCGGGGCGAGCCAGCAGTGACCGATGTCGTGACACACAACTTCGATGAGAACGAACTTTTGCGGCTGGTCGCAGCGGTGGAGCGCGATTCGGAGCACCCACTCGCCGAAGCGATCGTGCGGGAGGCGGATGCTCGCTCGGCCGGCGCCGCCAGGACGACCTCGTTCGAGAGCGTCGCCGGGCACGGTGCCATCGGTGAGGTCGATGGCCGTCGCGTGGTGATCGGCAACCGGCGGCTGCTGGAGCGAGAAGGTATGGAACTCGGCCCCCTGGCCGAGAAACGCGAGGAGCTGTCGGCCACCGGGCACACCGCGGTCGGTATCGGGATCGATGGACGAGCGGTCGGCCTCATCGCGATCGCCGATGCGGTGCGGGAGACCTCGATCGAGGCGGTCCGAGCCCTGCACGCGTCCGGGGTTGAAGTCGTGATGCTCACCGGGGACAACTCCGCCACTGCCGAACGCATCGCAGCAGACCTCGGGATCGATCAGGTCATCGCCGAGGTTCTGCCTCAGGACAAGGCATCAAAGGTCGCCGAGCTACAGGCGGCCGGAAGGCGTGTCGCGATGGTCGGCGACGGCGTGAACGACGCTCCCGCCCTCGCTCAGGCGGACCTCGGGGTGGCGATCGGTGCAGGCACCGATGTTGCCATCGAGACGGCGGACGTGGTCCTGATGCGTTCGGACCCGCTCGATGTGGCCACCGCATTCCAGATCGGCCGCGGGACGCTGCGAAAGATGCGCCAGAACCTGGGCTGGGCCATCGGTTACAACGCCATCGCCCTGCCGATCGCGGCGGGTCTGTTCGAGCCCGCCTTCGGCCTGATGCTGCGACCGGAGATCGCCGCCCTGTCGATGTCGGGCTCGAGTTTCCTGGTCGCGGTCAATGCCCTGATGCTGAAGCGCTTGCCTCTGCCGAAGGCTGCCGCGCCCCCACCAGGCTGAGTCTAGTAGGGGCTCTCCGGGTCGACGTCGAGGCGGGCCTCGATCATCCAGAGGTTGTTGCGGACGCAGTCGGAGCACATGGCCGTCGTGCGCTCCCCCCTGCCGGGCATCTCTTGCCACCCGACGGGGGCCAAACCGTTACGGCGAGGTTCGGAACGACCGCAGAAGTGGCAGAACACCCGGTTCCTCAAACCATCCGGGCGCTCTGCCATCGTCCGCTCGGGTCAGTCCCTACCGAGCTGCGGTCCAGCCATGGCTGCACGTAGCTCCGCCTCGACGCGTTCGTGCTCGGCCCTCTCTTGGCGTTCCTTCTCCTTCATCCGGCGAAGGGCTTCATCCCTCGTGAGGTCGCCCGCGTCCAAGGCGTCGTCGGCGAGCAGGATCACGTGATAGTCGTTCATGGTCCCGGATGCCTCGAGCACCCCCCCGGTGATGACGAATCGGTCCTCGGACGATCCGGACTTGACCTTCACCACGCCCGAGACGAGGGCGGCGAGGAACGGGATGTGCCCGCGAAGGATCGCGAACTCCCCCTCCGGCGAGCGGGCGACGATCATGTCGGCCTCTCCCTCCCACACCTTCTTCTCCGGACTGACGATCGAAACGTTCAACCTTGCATCTCCTTCGCCTGCTCCTTGGCCTCTTCGATACCGCCGACCATGTAGAAGGCCTGCTCGGGGAGTTCGTCGTACTCACCCTCGGTGAGGCCCTTGAACGAGGCGATCGTCTCTTCACGCGAGACGTACTTCCCGGGGATGCCGGTGAACTGCTCGGCAACGAAGAACGGCTGGCTAAGGAACTTCTGGATCTTGCGGGCCCGAGAGACGATGACCTTGTCCTCCTCCGACAGCTCGTCGACACCGAGGATGGCGATGATGTCCTGGAGGTCCTTGTAGCGCTGCAGGATCCGCTGGACGGTCGTGGCCACACTGTAATGCTCCTCACCGAGCAAGCGAGGGTCGAGGATGCGGGACGTCGAGTCCAACGGGTCCACGGCCGGGTAGATACCCAGCTGCGAGATCTCACGGCTGAGAACCGTGGTCGCATCGAGGTGCGCGAACGTCGTGTGCGGAGCCGGGTCGGTGATGTCGTCGGCGGGAACGTAGATCGCCTGGAGCGACGTGATCGAACGACCCTTGGTTGAGGTGATCCGCTCTTGCAGCTCGCCCATCTCTTCCGACAGGGTCGGCTGGTAACCGACGGCCGATGGCATACGGCCGAGCAGCGTGGAGACCTCAGAGCCGGCCTGGACGAAACGGAAGATGTTGTCGACGAACAGCAGCACGTCCTGGTGCTCGACGTCACGGAAGTACTCGGCCATCGTCAGCGCCGACAGGGCAACGCGGAGACGGACACCCGGAGGTTCGTCCATCTGGCCGTACACGAGGGCGGTCTTCTCGAGGACGCCGGACTCCTTCATCTCGAGGAGGAGGTCGGTGCCCTCACGGGTGCGCTCGCCGACGCCGGCGAACACGGACACACCGCTGTGCTGCTCGGCGACGCGGTAGATCATCTCCTGGATGATGACGGTCTTACCGACCCCGGCACCTCCGAACATCCCGATCTTCCCACCCTGGACGTACGGGGCGAGGAGGTCGATGACCTTGATGCCGGTCTCGAACATCTCGGTCTTGGGCTCGAGGTCTTCGAACTTGGGAGCGGGGCGGCGGATCGGCCAACGCTCGACATCGTCGGGGATGGTCGAGCCATCAACCGGCTCGCCGAGCACGTTGTAAACGTGTCCCAGCGTCGAGGGGCCGACAGGGACGGAGATCGGTGCCCCGGTGTTGACCACCCGGGCGCTCCGCACCAGTCCATCGGTCTGCTTCATGCAGATCGCCTTCACGACCGAGGAGCCGACGTGCTGAGCAACCTCCGCGGCGATCGTGTCCTTGGCACCCTTGATGTCGCGGTCGATCAGCAGCTGATAGCCGATCTCGGGCATCGCATCCGATGGGAACTCAACCTCGACGACGGGGCCGGTGATGGTGAGGACCCGGCCGTCACTCGTCTTAGCTCTCTCCTCGGTCATTGCCATCGCTTAAGCCTCCTGTTTGGCCGCCCCGGTAAGGGCCTCGGCCCCACCGACGACTTCCATGATCTCGGTTGTGATCTCTGCCTGACGAGCCTGGTTGTAAACCCTTGTGAGGTTGTCGATCAGTTCCTCAGCGTTGTCGGTCGCCGCCTTCATCGCGCGCCGTCGAGCCGCGTGCTCCGACGCGGACGCCTCGAGCATGCCCTGCAGGACCGTGTTCTCCAGGTACCTGGGAAGCAGCCCATCGAAGATCTCCTCGGGCTCGGGCTCGAACACGTAGCTCGGTTTCGGCCCCTTGGTAATGACCTCGTCCTCGCTCGTGAACTCCTCCTTGGGAAGCGGGAGGAGTTGGATCGTTACCGGCCGCTGGGTGAGGGCCGAGTCGAACCGCGTATAGACGAGCCGGACCTCGTCGACCTCACCGCTGGTGAACGCCTCGGCCGCGGCCCGTGCCACCTCGCGCGCGTCGTCGATATGGGGCCGATCGCTCATCCCGGTCCAGGAATGCTCGATCTCGTACCCGCGGAACTTGAAGTAGTTGACGGCCTTCTTACCGGCGAGGAACAGCATCGACTCCTTGCCGTGGGCTTGGAGGTCGCGCTCGGCTCGCCGGATGACGTTCGAGTTGTACGCCCCCGCCAGCCCACGGTCGGCCGTGATCACCACGGTGCCGATCCTGCGGATCTCGGAACGCTGGTTGAACAGCGGGTGGTCGATGCTCACCGACTTCTTGGCGACCATGCCCATCAGTCGGCGCATCTCCTCGGCATAGGGACGAGCCGCCGAGACGCGCTGCTGCGCCTTGATGATGCGCGACGAGGCGATCAGTTCCATAGCGCGGGTGATCTTCTGGGTCGACTTGACCGAGCCGATCCTCCGCTTGATCGCGCGAAGCTGCTGAGCCACAGTTGCTTAGGCCTCCTGCTTCTCTGTCTCTGCGTCGGGTTCGACGACGTCGGTCTGGCCGCCCTGCGGCATCGGTGTACCGATCTCCGAGGGAACTCCCTCGGCCGCCGCGGTGGTCTCCACCGTCCCCACCCGTTCGGCGAACCCAGCCTTGAACTCCTCGACCGCGGTCTTGAGCCTCTCGAGCACATCGTCCTCGAGCTTCCCGGTCTCGCTGATGGTGGCCAGGACGTCGTTGTAACGGGTCCGCATCACATCGAGCAGCTCCGCCTCGAACTGACTGACCTTCTCGACGTCGACATCGTCGAGGTAGCCGTTGGTCGTGGCCCAGATCGACACGACCTGCTCCTCGACGGGGAACGGGTTGTACTGCGGCTGCTTCATGAGCTCCACGACGCGGGCGCCTCGGTCCAGCTGAGCCTGGGACGCCTTGTCGAGCTCGGAGCCGAACTCGGCGAACGCCTCGAGCTCGCGGTACTGCGCGAGGTCGAGCTTCACGCGCCCAGACACACCCTTCATCGCCTTGATCTGTGCGTTACCTCCCACTCGGGAGACCGAGATACCGACGTTGATCGCTGGGCGAACGCCCGCAAAGAACAGGTCGGTCTCGAGGAAGATCTGGCCGTCGGTGATCGAGATCACGTTCGTTGGGATGTATGCCGAGACGTCTCCACCCTTGGTCTCGATGATCGGCAGAGCGGTCAACGACCCGCCTCCGTTCTCGTCCGAGAGCTTCGCGGCCCGCTCGAGCAGCCGGGAGTGAAGGTAGAAGACGTCACCGGGGTACGCCTCGCGGCCCGGCGGGCGACGCAGGAGCAGCGACAGCTGGCGGTAAGCGATCGCCTGCTTGGAAAGGTCGTCGTACACGATCAGGGCGTGTTCGCCATTCTCCATCCAGTGCTGCCCCATGGCGCAACCTGCGTAGGGAGCGAGGTACTGGAAGGGGGCCGGATCCGAAGCCGCTGCGTTGACGACGACCGTGTACTCCATCGCTCCGGCTTCCTGGAGGGCGTTGACGACCTCGGAGACCGTCGATGCCTTCTGGCCGACCGCAACGTAGATGCACTTCACCGCCTTGTCGGTGCCCCAGTTGGTTTTCTGGTTGATGATCGTGTCGATGGCGACCGCGGTCTTACCGGTCTGGCGGTCGCCGATGATGAGCTGGCGCTGCCCACGGCCGACCGGGGTCATGGCGTCGATCGCCTTGATACCGGACTGCATCGGCTCGTGCACCGGCTGACGGGCGGTGACCCCGGGGGCCTGGACCTCGAGCGGACGGCGTGCATCCGCCTTGATCGGGCCCTTGCCGTCGATCGGCTCGCCCAGCGCGTCGACGACGCGACCGAGCATCCCATCGCCGACGGGGACCGAGAGGATGTCGCCGGTCTGTTTTACCGGGTCGCCCTCCTGGATGTTCGAGGCCTCTCCCAGGACGACGGCACCGATCTCATGCTCGTCGAGGTTCATCGCCAGTCCGACGATGCCCCCGGGGAACTCGAGCATCTCGTTGACCATCGCCTTGGGGAGCCCGGATACCCGGGCGATCCCGTCACCGACGACGGTGACGACGCCGACCTCTTCCCGCTCGACCGTGGGCTTGAAGTCGGAGACGTGCTTCTTGAGAGCTGCGGAGACCTCCGCAGCGCTGATCGTGAGTTGGTCGTCAGCCATCTAGCTCTTCACCTGGTCTTTCAACTGTTCGAGACGGCGCTTGATCGTGCCGTCGATGACCGTGTCGCCGATCTTGGCGGAGATGCCGCCGATGACCGACGGGTCGACGAGAACCTTGACGTCGACCTTCTTGCCGGTGGCCGAAGACAAGGCCTCGGCCAAGCGCTTCTGTTGATCCTCATCAAGCGGCACCGCGCTGCGAACCTCGGCGATCGCCGCGTTCCGCGCCTCCGCGGCAAGGGCACTCAGCTCGTCGAGGATCTGGGGCAACTGACGAGCCCGACCCTGGGTGACGATGAACGCCAGGAGGCCGAAGGTGTGGTCGCTGACCTTCCCCGTAAGGAGATCCTCGAGCACCTTCACACGCTGCGCCTTCTCGACCCCCTGGTCCGACAGGGCCTGCTTGAGTTCGCTGTTGCTCTCGAGCAGTTTGCCGAACCTGAACAGCTCGTCCTCAACGACGTCGAGATCTCCCTCGGCGTTCACTACGCGGAAGAGCGCTTCTGCATATCCGTGAATGACGCCTTCGGTGGCCATCAGTTGTTGCTACCTCCGTTCGACCCCATGCCGGAGACCTCCCGGATGTAGGCGTCGACCATCTCCCGCTGAGATTCGGCGTCGACGCTGCGGCCGACGACCTTCCCGGCAAGCTCGATCGAGAGATCCGCGATCGAACCCTGGAGTTCCTGAAGGGTGCGCTGACGTTCGGCCTGGATCTGCTCCTGAGCGCGGGCGACGATCGCCTCGGCATCCTTCTCGGACTTGGCGAGGATGTCCTTGCGCACCTGCTCGGCGGCCTGTCGGGATTCCTCGATGATGCGGTTCGCTTCGGCGCGAGCTTCACCGAGCTGCTGCTTGTAGTCGTCGAGCATCTTCTTGGCCTCGGCGCGCTCGCCTTCGGCCGATTCCTTGGCGTCCTGGATCGACTGCTCGCGAGCAGCGATCGTTTCGCGGAGCTTGGGTACCGCGATCTTCATCATGAAGAACGCCACCACCGCGAAGCAGATCGCTCCCCAGACGAGCTCGTCGACCGCGGGCAGGATCAGATCCAGCCCGGACGGCTCCTCCTCAGTTGCCGCCAGTATCAAGAGGTTCTTCATCTTTAACCTTCCTCCCGATCAGCGATCAGACGATGAATGCGAGAACGAAACCGATCAGCGCCAGGGCCTCGATGAGTGCGAAGCCGAGGAACATCGTGGTCCGCGTCTCACCTGCGGTCTCGGGCTGACGGGCCATGGCCTCGATCGCGCTCGAGAAGACCAAACCGATACCGACGCCCGGGCCGATGGCGGCAAGGCCGAACACGAGACCGTGAGCCAGGGACTTCATCCCCTCGTCGGTGACGCCTTCTGCTGCCTGTGCGAGATACGTGATGTCCATCTGCTTCTCCGTCCTTTCCTGTGAACTAAGCGGCTGTTGTGGTTGCTTCGAGACCTTCAACTTCATGAACCGGTGCGTGATCCGTGTCGTCGTGCGATTCGTCCCCGTGGCCATGGATCGCCTCGGCGATGTAGAAGGCGGTGAGCATCGTGAAGATGTAGGCCTGGATCGAGATGACCAGAAGCTCGAACACGATCAGGCCGGTGGCCACGATCGCGGTCACGATGCCGAGCGGCAGCGTTGTGATCTTGAAGTCGGTGACCAGGAACTCGTGTGTGAACAGGAAGAAGATCGTGAGCAGCACGTGTCCGGCCATCATGTTGGCGAGAAGTCGGACCGACAGGGTGAGCGGCCGGATGATGAAGACCGAGAAGAACTCGATCGGGGTCAGCAGAAGGTAGATGCCCTTCGGAACCCCCGGCGGGAACAGGGTCCCGATCAGGTAGTGGAAGCCCTGCTTGGCGAAGCCGATGAAGTTAAAGAGCAGGTAGGTCAGGATCGCCAGGAAGACCGGGATCGCCATCCTCGAGGTCACCGGGAAGTTGATGCCCGGGACGATCTCCATGAGGTTCATGAAGAAGATGAAGAAGAACAGAGCGGTCAGGTAGGCGGCGTACCTCACACCCTCCGGTCCGATCACGTCGATCGCGATCCGGTCACGGATGAACAGGTAGGCGGTCTCCCCGATCGTCTGCATCCCCTTGGGCACCATCGACTTCTTGCGCGAGGCTAGCCAGAAGAAGGTGATGCACGCGAGGGAACCAACGATCATCAACAACGACACCCGGTTCAACGCGAACGGCGTGTCCTTGAAGAGGATCGGATCCCAGAAGAAAAGATGGTTGACGTCGAGCTCAAGGGCAAGGTTCATCGATCAGCTCCTCGTATCCGAATGTTCCGCCGCTCGTCGAGACGACCGGCTGGCGTCGTTTGCAGGGGACGTGTTCTTTACGGGATAGGCCCGTGCTGCTTCCCAGAGGACCAACCCAAGGTGACTTCCGATCAGCACAAGGCCGGTGACCTTGAAGGTAACGAAATCTAACGCCTCCAGACCGAACGCGATCGCGGTCAGTACTCCGAGGCCGAGCATGAAAGCGGCCATAGCCGCCGGGAGCAGGAGCTTGGGACTGTTCTCGGCGACCCCGCCGATGATCCGAGCCGAAAGAAGGAGGTTGAGGAGAGCCATCGCGATCCCGATGGCGGCCGAGATCCCGGCGTCGGGGCCACCCCAGATGAGGAAGGGAGCGACCACTAAGGGGGCCAGGATCGCTCCTCGTTTCGCCATCCGGTAGACCATCTGAAGCTCGATCATCGGCGGTCCCCATTCCCGACGGACGCGTCCTTGGTCCGGGGACCGAAACGGTCCGGAGTCTTCGTCGCGTAGTAGACGTGGAGGAAGCCTCCGACCCAGCCGAGCAGCGATCCGATGATCTGGGCCCACGGCTCGGTGCCGAGCCAGTTGTCGACCAGGCGGCCGATGAACCAGAAGAGGAACACGGCGCCGGCGAACTCGAACGCCAGCGACATGCCGGCGCCGGCGCTGCTGTAGCGGCCTCCCGCTTGCTTTCCCACCCTCCGGTCCTTCCCTGTCGGGGTTCGTGCGGTCCAAACAATTGATTTGTACCCCTGAAACCCGGATTTCGCACCTTTGAACTCGGCGATCGTAACGCATCGGAGAGCCTTTGTGAAATCCTTCACAAAGTCTGCGGGGCCCACCGACCGCATCGACGGGCCAGGATGCCAGACGAGACGGGGCTTGGCGAATCTGCTTTAGAGCTCTAACCGGTTCTGGATGAACTTCGTGATCACCGGGAACAGCGTGTAGAGGACGATCGCGGCGACCGCCACCGGAAGAACGAAGATGACCTCGGTTCGGTCGACGAAGGAGAACGCGAGGCCGGCGCCCGCGGCGAGCGCCGACCAGATGTACATCACGATGACTGCCTGACGGTGCCCGTGGCCGAGATCCATCAGCCGGTGATGCAGGTGCTCCTTATCCGCATGGAAGAGGCTCCTGCGCCGGCGCGCTCTGCGCGCGACCGCGAGCAGGGCATCGAGGATCGGTATCGCGATGACCAGCAGCGGAAGCAGCAGCGGGAAGTAAGCCAGGAACGCCTCCGAGTTAGCTCCGCTCAGGATCGCCTCGAAGGTGCCGACCCCCGAGATCGTCGTTGCGCCCAGGACGAGCCCGAGCAGCATGCTGCCGGAATCCCCCATGAAGATCTTCGCCGGGTGGAAGTTGTAGCGGAGGAACCCAAGGGTGACTCCCACCAGGATGATCGCGACCAAAGGGGCGGCGTACGCGGGGACCGCCTGATCCAGGGTGATGATGTACGTGTAGATGAAGAACGACGCGGCCGCGATCGAGACGATGCCGGCTGCGAGACCGTCGAGACCGTCGACAAGGTTGATGGCGTTCATCATCGCCACCAGCCAGACGACCGTGACGATGACCGAGACGTCGTCCCCGATCGAAAGATAGGTGCCGGGCAACAGCAGGTACTGGAACTTGACTCCGGCGAGGAACAGGATGCCGGCGGCGAAGACCTGTCCGGCGAGTTTCACGGGCGCGGGCAGGGCGTGGAAGTCGTCCACCACGCCGAGGATGAAGATCACGAACCCGGCCAGGACGATCCCGAGTGGGGCGGACGACTGCGTGAAGAGATCCTCGAACTCCGGCATCCGGCTCGCGACCACCCCGGCGACCAGGATGCCGATGAAGATCGAAAGTCCCCCCAAGGTTGGAGTCGGGTTGGCGTGGACCTTGCGGTCACTCGGGTGGTCGATCGCTCCGATCTTGATCGAGAACCACTTCACGCCGGGGGTCACCACGAACGTGGCTACCGCGGCGATCAGACCGATCAAGAGGTAGGGCGTCACGGTGGCTAACGAACCTCGGGATAAGGCCGGAACCGAGAGGTCAGCTCCTTGACCTCGGCGCTCACCCGCTTCTTGGTCTCATCGGAGTCGTCCTTCAGGACCGTGGCGATCAACGTGGCGACCTGCCGGGTCTCCTCCTCCTTCATCCCGCAAGTGGTGATCGCGGGAGTCCCGACGCGGATACCCGAAGCGACGAACGGCTTCTCGGGGTCATACGGGATCGCGTTCTTGTTGACGGTGATGCCCACGTCGTCCAGCCTGGCCTCGGCCACCTTGCCGGTCACCCCGACGGGCCGGAGGTCGACGAGCATCAGGTGATTGTCGGTTCCTCCGGAGACGATCCGGAGCCCCTCAGAGGTCAAGGTCTCGGCCATCACTTGGGCGTTGGTCACCGTCTGGTGGGCGTAGACCTTGAAGTCGTCGGTCTGGGCCTCGCCGAAGGCAACTGCCTTGGAGGCGATCGAATGCATCATCGGGCCCCCCTGCCAGCCGGGGAACACGCTCTTGTCGATCGCCGCGGCGTGCTCCTCTTTGCACAGGATCATGGCGCCGCGCGGGCCCCGCAGGGTCTTATGGGTGGTGGCGGTGACGACATCCGCGTACTCGACCGGGTTGTCGTGAGCTCCCCCGGCAACAAGACCGATGAAGTGCGCCGCATCGACCAGGAAGATCGCGCCGACGTCTTTGGCGATGTCCCTGAGCGCGGCGAAGTCCCACTTCCTCGGGTAGGCGGACGCCCCCGCGATCAGGAGCTTCGGCCTCTCCTTCTTGGCCTTGTCGCGGATCTCGTCGTAGTCGATGAGTTCGGTGTCTTCGCTCACTCCATAAGAGATGGCATTGAACAACTGGCCCGAGAAGCTCGCGAAGTGACCGTGGGTGAGGTGGCCTCCCATCGCGAGCGCCATCCCGAGGATCGTGTCACCCGGTTTCACGAAGGCGAAGTACGCGGCCGCGTTGGCCGATGCGCCCGAGTGCGACTGAACGTTCGCGTGCTCGGCACCGAAGATCTGCTTCGCGCGCTCGATCGCGATCTCCTCGACGACATCAACGTACTCGCAGCCGCCGTAGTAGCGCTTCCCGGGATAGCCCTCCGCGTACTTGTTGGTGAGAGGGGTCCCGAGCGCGGCCAGCACGGCCGGCGACGAGAAGTTCTCGGACGCGATCAACTCGATCTTGGTGTTCTCCCGGTTAACCTCACCGAGGATCGCTTCGGCGACCTTTGGGTCCGACTTCTCCAGGCCCGCCCAGTCGAGCCATCTCGGGTCACTCATCGGCACACTCCTCTTTCTCTATCGCGGTGATCTGGGCCAGCCGTCCCTCATGCCGGCCCCCTTCGAATCCCGTGCTCAAGAACGCATCGATGATCGCTAAGGCGAACGTCGGCGCCAACACTCGAGCGCCGAGCGCCAGAACGTTGGCGTCGTTGTGCTCGCGTGCGAGGCGTGCCATGAACTCGCTCTGACACAAGGCTGCCCGGATACCGTGGACCTTGTTGGCGGCGATCTGTTCTCCCTGACCGCTGCCGCCGAACACGATGCCGAGATCAGCCTCTCCGCCGACTACGCTACGTCCAACGGCGGCACAGAAGGAAGGGTAGTCGACCGATTCTTCGGAATCCGTGCCCAGATCGAGAGTCTCGTGGCCTGCATCCTCGAGATACGCCTTGACGGCTGCCTTGAGTTGGAAGCCGGCATGGTCGGACCCGAGAGCGATTCGCACCCGGCGAGTCTAGTCGGGGCACAGGACCCGGGCCAGGACCTCGATCCCGACTTCCAGATCCCGGACGGTGCGCTCGTAGGACGAGAACGGGAGGCCGTAGGGATCGCCCACATCGAGGTCCCGGCGAGGGGCCGGGCGCTCGGCCGCGAGCAGGGCCGCGAGCCGCTCCTCGGGGTCGTCGCGTGAGAGATCCACATCGAGCTCGGGGAGCTCCTTCACCATCCGGACCCGGGATCCCAAGGCATCATCTTGTTTGATCATCTCGGTGACGTGCACGCTCGTCATCGCCACGATGAGGTCGGCGGTCCCCGCCGGATCGAAGCCCCGGGAGCGGTGGCTCGAGAGGTCAATGCCTCGTCCCTGAAGGACCGCGATCGCCTCCGAGGTCGCCCGATCCCCGATCCCCGCCCAGGTACCGCTCGAGGTGACCTCGATCTCCGTGCATCCGCGACGGCTCAGCTCGTGCTTGAGCATCGCCTCGGCCATCGGCGAGCGACACAGGTTCCCGGTGCAGACGAAGTGGATGTGCATGAGGAATCGGTATCACATGAACGGCACCGGGGACGTTTGCGGTAGCGTCGAACCTATGAGTGATACGTGGGGACGTCTCAAGGCTCGCCTCGAGGAGCTGAGGGATCTGGGCAGTGCCCAGAAACTGTTCGAGTGGGACCAAGCGGTTCTCCTGCCCGAGAAGGGTGGAAGGGGACGAGCAAAGGCGGCCGCTACCCTCGAGGGGATCTCCCACGACCGGCTCACCGATCCCGAGATCGGTGCGCTGCTCGACGAACTCGAAGCCGATGACTCGCTTCCGGACGACCAAAAGGCTCACGTCCGCGTCACGAGACGCGAGTACGACCGAGCGACCAAAGTGCCGGCCGACCTCGTCAGGGAGATAGCCGAGCTTCAAGGCATCTCGTATCAGACGTGGACCGAGGCGCGACCCAAGAACGACTTCAAGATGATGCAGCCCTTCCTCGAGCGGCTCGTCGAACTGAAGAAGCGAGAAGCCGATGCGATCGGCTGGGAGGGCGAACGGTACGACGCCTTGATCGACGTATTCGAGCCCGACATGACGACCGCCGAGGTCGAGAAGATGTTCGCCGATCTCGTCACCGGACTCACCCCTCTCGCCAACTCGATCCTCGACGCGGCGGGTGACAAGCCCGAATGGCTCAACGCGCCGTATCCCGAGGACAAGCAGATGGCCTTTAGCCACTGGCTCTGCGAGCAGATCGGTTTCGATACGAAGGGCGGCCGTCTCGATCAGTCACCCCACCCCTTCACGATCCAGATCGGGGTTGGAGACGTCCGGCAGACCACTCGAACCGAGCCCAACACGGTGATGGATTCGATCTTCTCGACCCTTCACGAGACCGGACACGCCCTCTACGAACAGGGCATCCCCGAGGAGCTCAACGGCCTTCCGGCCGGCTCGGTCGCCTCCCTCGGTCTCCACGAATCTCAGTCACGCATGTGGGAGAACCAGGTGGGCCGGAGCCGTCCGTTCACCGAGTTCATGCTCCCCCATCTCAAGGAACTGTTCCCGGAGAACCTCGGATCGATCCCGTTCGAGGAGTTCCACCGAGGAGCCAACTACCCACAGAGATCGTTGATCCGCGTATACGCCGACGAGGTGACCTACAACCTCCATGTCGCGCTCCGCTTCGAGCTGGAGCTCGCCATGTTCCGCGGGGATCTCGCGGTTGCCGACCTTCCCGGCGCGTGGAATGACCAGATGGATAGCTTCCTCGGGATGAAACCGAGCACCGACTCCGACGGCGTTCTCCAGGACATGCACTGGTCGATCGGCGCCCTCGGCTACTTCCCCACGTACACCCTCGGCACGCTCTACTCCGCAGCTTTCTTCGACAAGGCCAACACCGAGTTCGGTGGTCTCGAGGAGGATCTCAGGAAGGGCGACGGCTCTCGGCTACTGATATGGCTTAACGACAACGTCTTCCGCCACGCCTACCTCCGCGAGCCAAAGAGCATCGCGGAAGACATCATCGGCGGCCCGATCACCGCGGGCCCATTCATCGAATACCTGCGAACCAAGTACTCCGCGATCTACGAAACGCAGTTCTAGCGCCGAGGTTTTCCATGCCAGTCCCGGCATACGGGGACTCACGTGGAAATCTGCGCAAGCGAGATCGGTCCCTCTCTGAGCATCGCCACTCCGTCCAGCAAGGACACGACCGACGACGGCACGCCGTCGCAGGCACCACCGTCGAGGTAGGCGCCGACCCCGGAATCCAGGTAGGAGCGAACTTCTTCGATCGTCGTTGCCGGCGGTTCGCCCGAGCGGTTTGCGCTGGTGACGGCCAGAGGACCGGCGGCGCGTAGGAGTTCGAGCGTGAGGTCATGAGCGGGAACCCTCACCGCCACTCCCTTAGCTCCGCCGTCGCCGCCAAGGTCGGTGGAGAAGCCGGCGGCCCGTGGAAGGACCAGCGTCAGGGGACCCGGCCAGAAGCGTTCGGCGATGGCCACGGCGCGCTCGTCGATGTCCACGACATCACGAAGTGCTGCAACGTCGGGCCCGAGCACCGGGATCGGCTTGTCGAACGGCCGGCGCTTGAGGTTGAACAGAGTTTCGATCGCGCCGGGGGCCGACACCGATACCCCTACGCCGTAGACCGTGTCGGTGGGGAGGACGACCACCCCACCGGAGCGGAGTACCGCGAGGGCCGCGTCGATGTCGCTCATGTTTTCCGCCCTTCGACGATCCGGTCGCGGCCCGCGAGATCTCGGTGGACGTGGACCGAGGCGTAGCCCTCATCGGTGAGCAGGTCCCCAACCGCCTCACCCATGGTCTCGCCGATCTCAAGGACCAGCCATCCGTTCGGCTTCAGCCACACCAGAGCTTCGCGCGACAGGCGCTCGATCACCGAGATTCCGTTGTCTCCGGCGAAGAGCGCTTCGTGCGGTTCGTGGTCGACGACATCGACGGGGAGACTCGAGCGATCCGACTCGGACACGTACGGCGGATTGGACACGACGACGTCTATCTCTCCGGTGAGGTCGGAGGGGACTCCGGTCAGAAGGTCGCCATCGATCAGCTCGATACCGATCTCCAGCTCCTCGCGGTTGGTTTCCGCCCATCGCATCGCCTCAGGTGAGACCTCGGTCGCCAGCACGCGTGCATCGGGGCGCTCATCCTTGATCGCCAGAGCGATGGCTCCCGATCCGGTCCCGACGTCGACAAGGACGCCGTCCTCCGGGAGTCGATCCATCGCTCGGCCGGCAACCTCTTCGGTCTCGGGCCGAGGCACCAGGACGCCCGGGCCAACCCTCAACACCAAACGGCGGAACCCGGCGAGGCCGGTGATGTACTGGAGTGGTTCACCCGCTGCGCGGCGCCGAGTGAGCTCGAGAGCCGCGGCCACGACGCCTTCGTCGAGGCGGGCCTTGGTCATGAGGAGCATCTCGCGATCCAGGCCCGTCGCCGCTTCGACCAACCAACGGGCTTCCGCCGCGGGGCTTTCGATCCCGGACGAGCCGAGCACCTCGGCCAACCGTCGCTCGAGATCGAACGGGGACGTCACCCTTCTTCCTCGAGGCCTTTTTCTCGGAAGCTGGCGATCAGGTTGTCGACGATCTCGTCGAGGTCACCTTCGAGCACCTCGGGGAGACGGTGCGTCGTGTAGCCGATCCGGTGGTCGGTGACGCGATTGTCGGGGAAGTTGTAGGTGCGGATCTTCTCGGAACGATCGGCGGTGCGGACCTGCGCCCTGCGATCCTCGGACGCCTGGGTCATCTGCTTCTCCTGCTCGAGCTGCAACAGGCGCGCTCTCAGGATCCGCATGGCCTTCTCTTTGTTCTGGAGCTGCGACTTCTCGTCCTGACACGAGACGACCTCGCCGGTGGGCAGGTGCGTGAGGCGCACCGCGGAGTCGGTCGTGTTGACCGACTGGCCCCCAGGGCCACTCGATCGATAGACATCAACCTTGATGTCGTTGAGATCGAGGTTGACCTCGACATCCTCGGCCTCGGGTAGAACAACAACGGCGACCGCCGACGTGTGGATGCGGCCGCTCGACTCCGTCACCGGGACCCGCTGCACCCGGTGGACGCCGGCCTCGTGCTTGAGACGGGACCACGCGCCCTTGCCCTTGACCGCGAAGGTGACTTCCTTGAGTCCGTTGATCCCGGTCTCATTGTGAGACAGGACCTCGGTCTTCCACTTGCGGCCTTCCGCGTAGCGCGAGTACATCCGGAACAGCTCCGCGGCAAACAATCCCGCTTCGTCGCCGCCGGCACCGGCGCGGATCTCGACGATCACGTCGCGATCCTCGAACGGGTCTTTCGGCTCCAGGGCTTTGATCAACTCGTCGGCGATCTGCTCGAGGGTGGCGCGCCCCGTCTGGATCTCTTCCTCGATGTAGTCGCGCTCGTC
>WHTI01000397.1 GCA_009377815.1 Actinomycetota bacterium | reverse complement strand
GACTGATAGCCGTGCAGCGTCGTCAGGTTGGCGTGGTAGTCGAGCATGTAGAACTGCGTATCCCAGACCTCTCGGAGGAACGATCCCTCCGACCACGGCAGCGCCACCAACGCGCCGTCGAGACGTCCCACATAGGTGACGACGTAGGCGGCCACCGGCAGGACCACGAGGAAGAGGAAGCAGGGCATCGCCTCCGCGCGTAGCGCTGCGGTGAGGTTCCGTTCCGTTCCCCCCGGTCCGGCCGCCCTCCTTCTTCCCGCCTCCCATGCGATCACCAGCGCGATCGCGAACGGGATGAAGAAGCCACCCGACCATTTCGTCGCCAGTCCTCCCGCCAGCATCAAACCGGCCCCCACCCTCGGGAGGACGGTGCTCGTCCCGGCGTTCCTCTGGTCCCGATCGATCACCAGGAAGATCAACGTGGCGATAGCGAACATCGGCAAGAAGATGTCGAGCATGGAGATGCGCGACTGGACGAGGTGGAGAAGATCGATCGCCAGCAGGCCCGAGGCGATCGATGCGCCGAGGGTCGAATGCAGCAGTCTCTTGGCCAACACGTAGAGCAGGAAGACCGTTGCGGTTCCCGCCACCGCAGCGGCGACCCGCCATCCGAAGGAATCGAATCCGAAGAGCTTCACTCCGATCGACAGGAACCATTTGCCCAGCGGAGGGTGCACCAGGGTCTGTTCCCCGTCACCCGACAAGGCGCAGGCTTCTACCGCGCCCTTGATGTAGTAGCAGGCGTCCTTGGCGTAATAGACCTCGTCGAACACGAAGCTGTTGGGCAGTCCAAGGGTGATGAAACGGAGCACGCCTCCGCTGAGCGTGATCAGTGAGGCGATGAGGTAATCGACGCGCCCAAGCCGTCCGCTTCGCGTATCGATGGCCGGCTCGGTTGTACTCACGCCGTGGAGCATAGTTAGTCTCCCCGTGGTGCGAACCCTCGGAGCTGGTCTCGACTCCCTCAAGCGGAGCCCCGCGGCCCTCCTTCCCCTCACGATCGAGGGGGTCGTCGTCGCACTGTTCTTCCTCGCCGGGCGGATGCCGGAGGGTGGTGGGGGAGCCGCCGCGGCCGCCGCGTTCCCCTTCGACCTGTACTTCGATCTCAAACAGGCGATCGCGTTCGCGTCGGGGTGGCCCGCGTTCGTCGGTCTCGTCCTGCTGTCGATCCTCGTCAGGGGGGCGATCCTCGCGTCGACCCTGTGGCTGGCGGACGAGCGGCGCGATCCGATCCCGCAGGTGTTCCGTCGAGCCGGGATCCTCTGCGTTCGCGCCGCGATCGTGCTCTTTCCGGCGGCGGCGATGTTCTTCATCGGGGTCGTGACGCGCTACGCCCCGTTCGTCCTCTTCGCCG
>WHTI01000359.1 GCA_009377815.1 Actinomycetota bacterium | reverse complement strand
TCCCTTGAGAACGTATCGACAATAGCCGATATGACCCTATGTCGAAAGGATCAGCCATGCGTCTCCAGCTCGCACTCAATGTCTCCGATCTCGATGAGGCCGTGGAGTTCTACTCCCGCATGTTCGGGGCCGAGCCCGCCCGGACCCGACCGGGTTATGCCAACTTCGCCATCTCCGAGCCACCCCTGAAACTGGTCTTGTTCGAGGATGGTGGGGTCCCCGGGACCATCAACCACCTCGGTGTCGAGACCGAGACGGCCGACGAGGTCGTCGCCGCCGAGGACCGCCTCGGATCCGAGGGCATCGACACCACGGGGATCGCCGACACCGAATGCTGTTACGCCACCAAGACCGAGACCTGGGTCACGGGTCCCGACGACACCCGGTGGGAGTGGTACGTGCGCACCGGTGACAGCGAGCACCTCGCCAAGGTGGTGGTCTCAGGTGACGGGTCGGGGTGTTGTTAGGAAAGAGCGCCCGGCGACGCCACTGAAACACCGAGACGGAGTGCCGAGTCGATCATCCGCGAGTCGTAGGTGACGAGGCTCTCGAGTTGGTCCCCCAGTTCGAGGGCGGCGGCGATGTGGATGGCGTCGAGACTGCGGAGAGCCCCGGGACCCAGCGTTGCCGCCTGGTCGAGCAGTGGATCGTCGAGAGCGATGACATGGAGTCCGCCCAGCAACCTCCGGGCCCGGTCCCGCGCTCTTCGACCCTGGCCCGCCACCGCTCGCGGCACCTCGACCCTCACCAGCGCGCAGGCGACCCTGACGGGTCGGGCCGCGAGGTGATCCCGGAGTTGCTCCGATTCTGCTTCGTCGATGACCAGCTTCACCAGCGCCGAGGAATCGAGGTAGACGGCCCCCGGTTCAGCGTTCATCGGCGCGGGTGGAGACGATTACCTCGCTCGGCAGGGGCACACCGTCTCGACCCTGCAACGGGTCACCCAAATCGAGGAGATCCAGTTCGACCACCGAGGCCCGGCCGTCGCCGATGAGTTTCTCAATCGGCGCCTTGTCCACGATTGGAACGAGAAGGGCCACGGGCCGGCCGCGGTCGGTCACCTCGACTCTTTCCCCGGCCTCGACAAGTCTGAGGTAACGACTTGCGTGTTGCCGCAACTCCCTAATCCCAATGGTCTTCATGTGCTACTTATAGCACAGTAAGCGGAGATCGACAAGGGGTTCACCCACCCACCTAACCCAACGCCCCCTCCAGGTCGGCTTGAAGATCGCCGACCGATTCCAGCCCGACCGAGACCCTGATGATGCCGTCGGTGATTCCCATCGACTGCCGGATCTCGGGACCGAGACGTCGGTGGGTGGTGGTGGCGGGATGGGTGACCAGACTCTTGGCATCGCCGAGGTTGTTGGATATGTCGATCAGCTCGAGAGCGTCCAGAACGGCGAATGCGTCGGGGGTTCCCCCGTCGATCTCGAAGGTCACGACGGTCCCCCCACCACTCATCTGGCGATGGGCCAAATCGTGCTGGGGATGGGAGGCGAGGCTGGGATAGAGGACCCGTCTCACCCGGGGATGACCCTCCAACCAGGTGGCGAGGGTGTAGGCCGACTCCTGC
>WHTI01000116.1 GCA_009377815.1 Actinomycetota bacterium | reverse complement strand
GTGTGGATCGACGGAGGGAACCTGACCCAGGCGGAGCTCGATCTGACCCAGATGGCCGACCTCGGAGACTCGGAACTTCCAGAAGGGGTCGACCAGCTCGCCTTCCGCATCGGGATCGAGGAGTTCACCGGCGGGGTCGAGGCTCCCGACGGTGCGACCGAGGTGGACCTGATGCAGATCTTCTCCGGCCTCATGGGCGGTCTCCCCGGCACGGAGGGCGGCGAAGGCGTCGAGGTTCCGACCGACATCTGCGCCCAGCTCGCCGCCCAGCTCGAGGGACAGCCGCAGGAAGTCATCGACCAGGTGCTTCCGCAGTTCGAGGCCGAGTGCCCCGACCTCGCCGAGCAGTTGGGGCAGTAAACACACCCAGCATCCAAGAGGCGGGCTTTCGGGCCCGCCTCTTTCGCGCCCGGCTCTATCATGGTTCGAAGCCTCGATCCCCTGTGGGAGGACGAAATGACCGACACGCCCAACGCCTTCGGAGCCAGAACCAAGCTGACCATCGGCTCGGGCGACCTCAACTACTACCGGCTGGGAGCCCTGGCCGACGCTAACCTCGCCGACCTCGAGAAGATCCCCGTCACGGTGAAGATCCTCCTGGAGAACCTCCTGAGGCAGGCCGGAACCGTCTTCGCCACCGAGGACGATGTCGCCTCGCTGGCCGTGTGGGGCCAGAAGCCGCTGGACGAGAAGGAGTTTCCCTTCGCCCCCTCGCGGGTCATCCTCCAGGACTTCACCGGCGTCCCGGCCGTGGTCGACCTCGCTGCGATGCGAACTGCTATGCAGCGGGAGGGAGGGGACCCCTCGAGGGTCGACCCCCTCGTGCCGGTGGACCTCGTGATCGACCACTCCGTTCAGGTCGATGCCTTCGCCAGCGATAGGGCGTTCACGATCAACGTCGACCGCGAGTACGAGCGCAACCACGAGCGCTACTCGCTCCTACGGTGGGCGCAGCAGGCCTTCGCCGGCTTCCGCGTCGTACCTCCGGGGATGGGGATCGTTCACCAGGTGAACCTCGAGCACCTCGCGCGCGTCGTTCAGGTGCTCGACGGTGATCTCGCGGTCCCGGACACGCTTGTGGGGACCGACTCCCACACGACGATGATCAACGGCCTCGGCGTTCTCGGCTGGGGCGTCGGCGGGATCGAGGCCGAGGCTGCGATGCTCGGACAGCCCCTCCCGCTGGTGACCCCGAAGGTCGTCGGTTTCAAGTTCTCCGGAACCCTCCCCGCAGGCGTGACCGCGACCGATCTCGTGCTCACCGTCACCGAGATGCTCCGCGAGCACGGGGTTGTGGGGAAGTTCGTCGAGTACCACGGCTCCGGTCTTTCGGGACTCACGGTGGCGGACCGCGCCACGCTCTCGAACATGTCACCGGAGTACGGCGCCACCGCAGGTCTGTTCCCGATCGACGATCAGACCCTTGCCTACCTCCATCTCACCGGCCGCGGGGATGTCACCGAACTGGTCGAGCGGTACGCGAAAGAACAGGGCCTGTTCCGCACCGATAACACCCCCGATGCGGTCTACACGGAATCGCTCGAGCTCGACCTTTCCACGGTCGTGCCCTCGGCAGCCGGTCCCCGGCGACCTCAGGACCGCGTCGCCCTACCCGGAGTGTGGCAGAGCTTCCTCGATGTCTACGCTGCCGACCTCGACGACCCGAAGGCCATGGTCAAGATCGACGTCGGTCGGTGGCTGAACGAGGGCGGGAGCGCCGAAACGCCTGACATCCCCAACGGGGTCGATCCCGAGGCCGAGGCAGAGATCAAGGGATTGGGCGACGACGTGCATCTCAGCCACGGCTCGGTGGTGATCGCCGCGATCACATCGTGCACGAACACCTCGAACCCCTCGGTGATGCTCGGGGCCGGCCTGCTCGCCAAGAAGGCGGTCGAGAAGGGCCTCGTTTCCAAGCCGTGGGTGAAGACGTCCATGGCCCCGGGCTCCCGCGTCGTGACCGGGTACCTCGAGGGATCGGGGCTCGACGTCTACCTCAACAAGCTTGGGTTCCAGACGGTCGGGTACGGCTGCACCACCTGCATCGGGAACTCCGGCCCCCTCCCCCGGCCGGTCGCCGAAGCGGTCGAGGCGAATAACCTGGCGGTCGTCTCGGTGCTGTCCGGGAACCGTAACTTCGAGGGCCGCATCCACCCCCAGGTGAAGGCGTCGTACCTCTGCTCTCCCCCTCTGGTGGTCGCCTACGCCCTGGCCGGGCATGCGGAGATCGACCTGACGACGACACCGCTCGGACGGGACTCCGACGGCAACGATGTCTACCTGAAGGACATCTGGCCGACCAACGAGGAGATCCAGGAGGCCATGACTGCGGTCAAGTCCGAACTGTTCGAAAAGGAGTACGCCAAGGTCTTCGAGGGCGACGAGCGGTGGCAGGAACTGCCGTCCCCGACCGGCGCACTGTACGGCTGGGATCCGAAGTCAACCTACGTGCAGGAGCCCCCGTTCTTCGCCGACCTCGGTGGAGAGATCGCTGATCCAGAAGACGTCACCGGAGCCCGCGTGCTCGCGTTCGTCGGCGATTCAGTCACGACCGACCACATCTCGCCGGCGGGCGCTATCTCGGTTGGCTCCCCCGCGGCCAAGTACCTGGAGGACAACGACGTCCAGATACGCGACTTCAACTCGTACGGATCGCGACGCGGCAACCACGAGGTGATGATGCGTGGCACGTTCGCGAACATCCGCCTCCGGAACTTCCTCGCCGACGGCAAGGAGGGTGGCTTCACGAAGCACCTCCCCACCGGAGAGGTGATGTCGATCTGGGATGCCGCTGAGAAGTACATGGCCGACGGCACGCCGCTCGTGATCCTCGCAGGAAAGGAGTATGGCTCGGGGTCATCGCGCGACTGGGCGGCCAAGGGGCCGTTGCTGCAGGGGGTCAAGGCGGCGATCGCGGAATCGTTCGAACGGATCCACCGCAGCAACCTCATCGGGATGGGCATCCTGCCGCTGCAGTACCTCCCGAACGAGAACGCGGAGAGCCTGGGCCTCGACGGAACCGAGACGTTCGCGATCTCCGGGGTCGCCGACGGACTCGAGCCGCATAAGACCCTGTCGGTGACCGCCACTTCGGACACTGGTGAGACCACAGTGTTCGAGGTCGAGGCCCGCATCGACTCCATGGTCGAGCTCGAGTACTACCGGACCGGGGGCGTCCTGCGCTACGTGCTCCGGAGGATGCTGGAGAGTTAGGCCCGGGTCCACAACGCGCCGGAGGAGTACCTCCTCAGGCCGAGCTTGAACGACATCGCGGCCAGAAGGCTGATGAACGCGGCTCCTCCGAGCAAGAGGGCGAACGTGCCGGCGTGGAACTCGTCGACCAGGCGAACCGGCAATCCCGTTACGAACGCGGCCGGGATCGCGGTGTAGAGCATGAACTTCGTTGCCCCTCCGAAGATGTCGAGCGGGTACGACGAGAAGATCAAGACCGCCTGGAAACCGAGATCCGACTGCTCGCCCTTCCCGCCGATCAGCAGTGTGAGAGCGCCCAGGAGCACCAGGAACGCGACCAGCACGGCCGCCGACGCGAGCGATCCGGCGATGTAGATCGCGGTCCTCTCGACGGTGGGCCCCGCGAGGGTGAAGAACAATACGGGTCCGAAGATGAGATCCCCCAGCAGCGACGTGTCCACCCTCTTGGTGAGGAGATAGACGAGCGGCCGAACCGGAAGGGTGAGGACGGGATCGAGTTCCCCCTCGACCGCCATACGGCCGATCCTTCGGGAATTGGCCAGAAGCCCCAGCGCGAGTCCGGCGGCGGTGGTCAATACCGCGTAGAGGAGAACGATCCGTCGCGCGTCCCACCCGCGCACATCTCCGACCTTGTTGAACAGCAAGACCCAGAACGCGATCCACACGAGGTCGTTGGCCATCATCATCGTCACCTGGAGCCAGAACGAACGGCGGTTCGTCCACGCCTCGAGGAACGCGGTTCTCATCGATGCGAGCACGATCCTCATCCGCCCACCACCTGCATGCGTCGCTCTCCCGACCGGAAGATCAACGTGGCCAAGGGGAACAGCACCGCGATCCACGCCAGTTGGATGACAATCAGCCAGGGCTCGAAGTGGCCCGCCATCAGACGCCCGGGAACGTACGCCATGGTCCAGAACGGGAGGTAGTGAGCCAGCGTCTCGAAAGCCCCGGGGAAGAACTCGAGTGGGATCAGCATCCCCCCGACGATGAAGATCAGCTTCTGGTACAGGAACCAGGCCCCCTTGGCGTCCTCGATCCAGAAGGCTGCTCCCCCGAACGCGTACTGCGAGACCATGTTCGCGATCACGGCGAGGGCCATCGCGGGCAGAGCCAGCAGGACGGCCGTGGCACTCGGAGGCGGGCCGACGGTCACCGTGACGAACGCCGCGCCGATGACGAACGCGGACCCGGACCTCACCAGCGCGTCGCCCAAGCCTGCCGCGATCCGAAAGAGGACGACCGAAACCGGCCGAAGCATCTCGACCGCGATCGTGCCGCCGCCGATATCGTCGCCGATCTCCTCGATCTGACGCGGGATGATGCCGATGACCGCGGCCTGGGCCGCGACCACGTACCAGATGATCGCCCGGTAGTCGTACGACGCAACGATGCCTCCGGCGCCCTCGATGACCACACCCCAGAGGCTCTCGTACACCATGAGGATGACGACGAGGAACAAGGGTCGGAGAGCGAACTCGATCGGCTCGGCACTGGCCGTCCGTGCGCCGGTCACGAACGCGGATCGATACGGAGTGATCCTCATCGCTCGGGACTCTCGTAGATGTTGCCGATCACATCCTCGAGAGGCGGATCCTCAACCGAGATGTCGCCGACCACGAAGCGATCGAGCAACTCGTCAAGGACGTCCTTGATCGACCGCACGGTGGTATCGACGATCAGCTTGTAACCGAGCCCGGAGTGCTTGAGGATCTCGACCGCGGCGATGTCCAGGACTCCCGGGGACTCGTCGAAGCGGACCTCCAGCAGCTTGTGGCTGAGGATCGAGCGGCGCATCGTCGAAACCCTGTCGTCATAGATAACGTGCCCGTGGTTGATGACGATCACGCGCCGGGCGACGTGCTCGATGTCGGCGACGTCGTGCGAGGTCAGGAACACCGTGGTGCCCTTCTCCTCGTTGAGGCGAACGATCATCTCGCGGAAGCGTTGTTTGGCGACGAGATCGAGCCCAATGGTCGGTTCGTCGAGGAACAGGACCTCGGGCGAGTGCAGCAGGCTCGCGGCAAGCTCACACCTCATCCGCTGCCCGAGCGAAAGGCCCTTCACCTGACGGTCGAATAGATCGGTAGCTTCGAGCAGGAGACCCAACTCGTCGACCCGACTCGCCGCCTCCGCCCGGGTCAGCCCGTAGATGTCACCCAGAAGGCGGTACGCCTGCCGGGGAGTGAGCTGGAACCACAGCTGCGAGCGTTGCCCGAAGAGGGTGCCGATCCTCTGGGCCAGATGTCTCCGCTCGGTCCACGGGACGTAGCCCAGCACGGTTGCGGCGCCGGCGGACGGATGCAAGATGCCGGTGAGCATCTTGATCGAGGTCGACTTACCGGCGCCGTTCGGCCCGATGTAGGCGATCCGCTCTCCGGCATCGATCGAGAACGTCACGTCCCGGACGGCTTCGACCGGCGCGGCTTTACGTCCCCGTCCGGGGAAAGACTTGCTGAGCTGCCGTGCTTCGATAACTGCCATCGTTGAGCCTATTCAGACAGCCTAGAGGCCGGCTGTCGCTCGGCGGACACCCATCTCCGGCGAAGGATGAGGGCTAGCGGCCCATCTCTTTCTGCATCGCCCGAATCATGTCCACGGCTGTTCCTTTCGGGACACCAGCCTGGGGAGTCACGTTCTTGAGCGCCATGATCTCTTGGTGTACCGGGCCTTCCCATTCGCACACAAGCAGGACTGGCATCCACACTTCCTCAAGGTCTTCTTTGAGCTGACCCGCGGCAAATCCGGTGTTGCTAATGCTTTCCAGCCTTTGCAGATAGATCGCGAACCGCTCGAAGGCTGCCTTCTTCTCAGCCCGGCGCGCTTCCCGAACCCGGTGTTTCCGCTCGTCTCGAGCAAGGAACCACCCGATACCAGATCCCAAGAAGACACCCGCTAGTCCCACCCATGCTTCCATCCCTCGATCGTACTGGGAGCCGGCGAAGAGACGACGGGAGACATCTGTGAACGACCGCAAGTACGCCCCTCGAAAGCCACCTCGGCCTTCCTCGTCGACGAGCGGGAGCCAAAGGAGCTAATCGAAGAGCCGAGAAGCGCGCTGCTCCGGTTTCTGGCTGACGACGACACATCACGGTCCAGATCCACGAGCTGCGGGATGCTCGATGCGCGTCGTCCACCTGACATGCCACCCTGAGAGCCTCAAGGCATCGGAACACCCGAGTCCCCCGAAGCGCCTGTAGATGCAGCGGATCACAGAGAACGAGGTCGCTCGAGCATCAAGGACGCCGGAAGGGTTGCATGGAAGAACAACCGAGAGCCCCGGTCCCCCGGGGCTCTCTGTGGTGCTTGTTTTTAGCGCTTGGAGTACTGAGGCGCCTTGCGGGCCTTCTTGAGTCCGTACTTGCGGCGTTCCTTCTCGCGAGCGTCGCGGGTGAGGAAACCGGCCTTCTTGAGGGCGGGCCGCAGGTCCGGGTCCATGTCGATCAGCGCCCGGGAGATCGCGTGGCGCAGCGCACCGGCCTGGCCGGCGACGCCGCCGCCGTCGATCGAGGCGATGATGTCGTAGCGACCCTCGGTCTCAGTGATGCGAAGGGGCTCCGAGAGGATCATGCGGTGCGTTGCGCTCGGGAAGTAGTCCTCGAGCGGACGGCCGTTGATCTCCCAGCGACCGCTGCCTGGGAGCAGCCGAACGCGACAGACGGCCTCCTTGCGACGGCCGGTAGCGCGTGCGAGTGCCTCAGCCACCGGTTACCTCCTCGATCGTGTGGGCCTGGTCCGGGTCCTTCGGGGCCGCGACCGCTTTGAGGTCGAGCTCCTTGGGATCCTGAGCGCCGTGCGGGTGGTCTGGTCCCGCGTAAACCTTGAGCTTCGTGAACATCTGGGCACCGAGTCGGTTGCTCGGGAGCATCCCTTTGATCGCTTTTTCGACGGCCAGTTCGGGACGCTCGGACATCAGCTTGGTGTAGGACTCGGCACGAAGCCCACCGGGGTAGCCCGAGTGGCGGTAACGGACCTTCTGGAGCAGCTTGTTACCGGTCAGAACCACCTTCGAGGCGTTCACGATGATCACGTGGTCGCCGGTGTCGAGGTGCGGAGCGAAGTACGGCTTGTGCTTGCCGCGCAGGAGCTTCGCTACCTCGGATGCGAGGCGCCCGAGGACTACGCCATCGGCGTCGATGACGTGCCAGTCGCGCGTTATCTCACTCGGTTTGGTCGAATGGGTCTTCATGTCTTCCTTTACTTCCGGTCACTCCCGCTTCACCCAGGGTGGGCGGCGGTGGGACCGCTACGGGGAGACAGCAGGATAACTGTGCTATTTGTGCAGGTCAAACGGCTGTTCAGAGCCACTCAGTCGTCTTCCTCGAACGGCCTACTCCATCCCTCGTCGTACTCGACGCTGACCAGACAGAGACCTTTTGAAGGCGCCACAGGACCTGCTGCGGCCCGGTCGTGCGCCCGAAGGACCGCGGGGATCCCCTCCGGGGACCTCTTGCCGGCCCCCACCTCGACCAGGGTGCCGACCAGGGACCGGACCATCTGCTGGATGAAGGCATTGGCGCGGGCCCGGATCCGGACGAGATCACCCGCCCGGGTGCACTTCAGCTCGTACAGACGCCGGACCGGAGAAGCATCAGGGGCCGGGAGACGGCCGAAGGAACGGAAGTCGTGTTCGCCGATCAGATGACCGGCCGCCTCGTTCATCGCCGCGTCATCGAGTCGGCCCTTGACCTGCCACGTGGTGCGAGACAGAAAGGGATCGGGGATCTCGGCATCTCTCAGGGCGTAGACGTAGCAACGGGAGCGAGCGGAGAAGCGAGCATCGAAATCCTCGGCGGCCGGGTTCACGCCGGCGACGGCGATCTCGGGGCCTAGCATCCCATTGAGCTTGTCCCTCAGGGTCGAGAGGTCGAGATCGTCCGGCGCGTCGGCGGTCGATACGACCTGTCCGAGGGCGTGGACCCCGGCATCGGTCCGCCCCGCGACAGCTGTCGTCACCTCACGACCGAACAAACGCGATAGGGCATCCTCCAGCGCGCCCTGGACGGTCTTCAGTTCGGGCTGGCGAGCGAATCCATGGAACGGCGTACCGTCGTACGCGAGGTCGAGACGGAGGTTCAGCTTTCCTTCTCGGTCTCGCCCGGCTCATCCTGCGACGGCTCTGCAGTGGCGTCACCGGGGGTCTCGGTCGGCTCGTCACCGGTGGCCTCGTCCGAAGCCTCTTCGATCGACTCGTCGGGATCGGCGACGTCGGTCTCGGCCTCAACCTCGGCATCGTCGAGCTCTGCCTCGGGCATCTCTTCGGTCTCGAGCTCGTCCGTAGCCGCGTCGGCCTCTGGGCGTCGACCCGGGCGACGGATACGACGGCGTGTCTGTGTCGTCTCGCCGGTCGCCTCGTCGCGGACCGTCTCGCCACTCTCGACCAGTTCGATCAGGGCCATGGGCGCGTTGTCACCGTTGCGGGGGCCGAGCTTGAGGATCCGGGTGTAGCCACCGTTGCGATCCGAGAAGCGCGGAGCGATATCTGCGAACAGCTTGTGGACGATCTCGCGGTCCTCGATGTGGCTGAGTACCTTGCGCCGGTCGTGCACCGTCCCGCTCTTCGCCTTGGTGATCAATTTCTCGGCGTAGGGACGCAGCATCTTGGCTTTGGCGACCGTGGTCGTGATGCTCTCATGATCGAAGAGCGATACCGCGAGGTTCGCCATCATGAGCTTCTGGTGCTTCGGGCCCGATCCCAGGCGCGCGCCCTTCTTCGGCTGAGGCATCTTAGAAGTCTTTCTTCTTCAGGCCGAGACCGAGCTCCTCGAGCTTCGCCTTGACCTCGTCGATCGACTTCTG
>WHTI01000113.1 GCA_009377815.1 Actinomycetota bacterium | reverse complement strand
CGCTAACGGGTCCTGTACCGGAACGGTCCCCGCGTCCGAGTCTCAGGGAACCAACGCGAACATATGTTTCTGGGCGGACCCGGACAATGACGCGCTGTCCAATGGCGCCACGACCAGTGATGGAAGTGATTGTGCCGAGGGCCTGGGCGTGGTCGATTCGGACGACACCGATGTGGTCCAGATCGCGTGGGTCGCTCCCGGTACCGCCACCGACATCACCTGCATGCCACGCAGCGACCAGAATGTGATCGGCGCGTCGCACACGGTCACCTGCACGGTTACCGACCCGTTCGGTAACCCGTCGGTGGGGGCGCTGGTCGACTTCAGCGTGATGGGTCGAAACTTCACGGCGATGGCAAACAACTCTGCGGCCGACACCAACGGGGTTGTGTCCTTCAGCTACACGGACATCGGGACTCCACCGGTGCCGGAGGGTCAAGAGGACGAGATCACCGCGGACCTCGACAATGGGAACGATAGCGATGTCGTGTACTCGTACTGGTTCACGACTATCCCAACGGTTGCGGACGTTGTTATAGACCCCGAGTTCGACGGGAGCCCGTGCGAGGACACCGATGCAGCGACCGATCCTGAGTTCCTCTTAGCCAACGTTGAGGTCGCGGCCCAGTGGGACATGTGCGTCTCGGCGCTTGACTCGGGCGGTGCCGCGATCCCCGGAGCGTCCGTGACCATCGGGGTTTCAGGCGCGGGCTTCCTCGTGGAGGACGACAACGGCAACCTCAACTACGACGAGGGCGAGGATCTGGTTACGTCGCTCATGGTTTCAACCGATGGCGGCGGAGACGCCTTCTTCCTGACCTACTCCGAAGAGTCCGGAGATCAGACGATCACGGCGACCTCCGGCTCGGCCAGCGATAGCGGATCTCGGGAGTACTACTCCTCGCAGGCCAGGAACATCACGTGTGACCCAGAGACCTCAACGGGCGAGCCGGGAACGTCGAAGGTCGTGACCTGTACCCTGACCGACCGCTACGGCAACCCGGCGGCGGACAACGTTCCCAACACGCCTGCCGTTGCTTTCACCGAGACCGGCGTGGGTCGCATCGACAGCTCTGAAGGCACGCCGGACGAGAACGGCGAGGTCGAAGTGCTCGTCTCAACGACCGACGACGAGGTCGGCGAACAGACCATCACGGCCGAGATCACCAATGATGGTGATGGAGGCGTTCAGGAGTGCGGAGCGGCTGCCAACACAGGGTCCAACGGTGGCGGCACCGAAGAAGGCACGCCGGCCGGTAACTGTGAGGCAACCAGCACGATCGATTGGACCACCGATCCGGGCGAGACCCATTCCCGCACCCTGGTGCTCAAGAAGATGAAACACGTCAGGGATGGTGGCAAGAGGAAGCTCCTGGTAAGGGGCAAGCTGTCCACGGATGACGGCTTCGCAGCCTGCACCGGAGATCAGACGGTGAGGCTCCAGAAGAAGGTCTCCGGCTCGTGGTTCAACAAGAAGGTCGGAACCACCGGAGGTGGGGGCGGTGTCAAGTTCCTCCTTAAGGACAGGAAGGGCAAGTACCGCCTGGTGGCTCCCGCGTCGAATGCTGGAGATGACACTTGTTCGAAGGCAACGAGTAAGGGTAAGAAGCACAAGCACTAGCAACTAGGTGCGATAAGAGCCGGCCCTTTCGGGGGCCGGCTCTTTCTTTACGGGCCCGAGGACTGCCGCGCTGCTAGGTTGATCCGATGCCGGCGCCGCGTACCGAGGTCACCGAGATCGTCACCGGGCTCGCCATGCTCGGGTTCCCGTCCTTGCGCGATGCGCTTGACGCAAGACCGCCCGAGTTGCGCAACGTCGAGCCGGCGCACTGGGATCGTCTCGACGAGGTCTTCGCCGAGGGATCGATGGATGCCGAGTTCCGGGGGGCATGGTCCAACGGCCTCGCGTTCCTAGGAGCCGCCGCGGGACTACGCGGGCGGCGTCCCTACCTGATCGAATGGAAGGGGCCGCACCGTACGCCGGGCTACGACACCGTTCCGGCCGACCTCCGCATCGATCACGTCTATCTCGTGTCGTGTAAGTACCTCTCGAAGATCCTGATGAACGTCTCCCCCGCCTACCTCTTCGACCGGCTGCTGGTCGATCGGCGGGGGCCGGTACCGGACTGGTACCTCGAGGTCGCCCCGGACGCCTACCGCGCGTTCTACCGGACGGTCCGTGATCACCTGGGGGCCGGTCTACCGGCCGAGGTCGACGATCTGGTCAAGGATCAGCGGATCGTGCTGAAAGAGCGTCTGGCGGGACCGTGGCCGGGGAAGCTCGCCGGTCCGTACCTCGAGTTCTGCGCCGCGGCCGCCGATGCTTCAGCCGCGCGCTGGCGCGCGGGCCTCGCCGATCCCGCGGCCCAGGAGGAGATGCTGTGGCGCCTCCTGCGGCTCTCGGGCGCCCCCTACTTCGTCCTCGGCACCGCTCCCGACGACGTCCTGCGCCTGCGGATCTACACGCCGTGGGACTGGCGCCAGGAGTTCAGCCTCGGGTCGTTCGAGGTCACCGGGGATGCCGCCGCCGGGCAGCCGGTGGTGAAGTGGCGGGCTCTCGTCACCCCGCGGGGCGATGGCCGCGAGCTCCCGGTCGAGGGTCATGTCGAGATCCGCTGGAGCCACGGCCGCTTCCGGAGGATGCCCGAGGCCAAGGTCTACCTCGACACCCCGCACTACGACGTTCCCGGCTACTCCCCCCTCGACGCCGACGACCGCCTCTCCCGGGGCCTGCAACTCGATCTGTCCCTATAAGAGGCCTCAGCCTCGACGCCTGATCGATCCGACCGGGCAGGAGGTCCGGTCGAGCGCTGGTTCGTGTCACACGGGGTTGCTATCGTGAGGATATGGAAGCGCAGATCTGGACCCTTATCGGATTGCTCACCGCCACGATCCTTGGTGCCCTCTTCTATCTCGGCACCCGCATCGACGGGCTCGCATCCCGGATCGACGCTCAGGGCGCCCGCCTCGACTCTCGCATCGACGGTCTCAACGGCCGCATCGACGGACTTACCCGCCGGGTTGAGGAGCAGGGTAAGGCGCTGGCCGACGATATCTACAAGCTCGGCCTGAAACTCGACGACCACCTGAGGCGCGGGATAGGCGGCCCATGAGGATCGTAAGCATCACCGAAGCAAAGGAGCGTCTGAGTGCCCTGCTCGATCAGGTTGCCGCGGGCGAAGATGTCGTTATCGCCCAACGGGGACTCCCCGTCGCCCGGATCGTGGCCGTCTCCCGTTCCTATCCCGACCCCCAGGGTCGAGCCGAGCGCCTCGAGCGTGCGGGTGTCCTGACGCCGTCGCGTGGGGGTTCCCTCGAGATCCTCCTCAGTCATCCTCCTGTTGGGACCTCGAAGGAGGCGGGCGTACTTCACGCACTCCTCGATGAACGAGCCGAGGGACGGTGAGGTCTGGGACAGCTCCCGACAGAGTGCGCCTCGGAGCGCTTTCGTCCTGCTGGCTCTCGGTCCATGGAACGATGTCCGAAAATCGCGACACGTACTCCTTGTCTGTAAATCCAGACAGTGATACGATGTCCGCAAATGCAGACACCCACGGGAGCATCAGGAAACCACTCGACCTTCCGTATCTATTCGGCGAAGTCGCTCGGCACCGCGATCGGTCACTATCGTCGAGAGCTCGGTCTCTCCCAGGCTGAGCTGGCCGACCTGGTGGGCCTGAACCGGACCTACCTCTCGGATCTTGAGAGGGGTCGGCAAACTGAGCAGGTCCGGCGCATACTGCGGCTGCTGAATCAACTCGGCGTCAGGATGGTCCTCGAGAAGGCCGGCTGGTAGTGGCGGACGAACTGGACGTCTGGCTCTACGGGATCAGGGTCGCATCGGTTCGCAGGCAGGGGGGCCGTCTGCGCTTGGCCTATACCGATGACGCCTTCGAGCGGTTCCCTCTCGGCGCCCCCCTGTTGTCGATGTCGCTCCCGCTCACCTCGGGACCGCACTCGCAAGGGGTCGTCCGGCCCTTCCTTGACGGATTGCTGCCCGAAGGGGAGTCGCGCGCGGTGGTTGCGAATGACTTCGGCGTCTACCGGGACGACACCTTCGGGCTGGTCCGCGCTCTAGGCCGGGAGTGTGCGGGCGCGGTCGTGATCCAGCCGGCCGGCGAGGGACCTCCACCTCCGGCTACGACCCTCACCGCGGAGCGGCTGAGCGAAACGGACATCGAATCGCTGGTAGCCGACCTCCGGTCCGCGCCGCTCGGTGTCGGGGAGCGGGTGCGCATCTCCCTGGCCGGCGTTCAAGAGAAGCTGCTTCTCACCCGGATGCCAGACGGCTCGTGGGGCAGGCCGGTAGACGGGACTCCGTCAACGCACATCATCAAACCGGCCATCGACCGATTCCCCGGTTCGGTCGAGAACGAGGCCTTCTGCATGCGGCTCGCTCGCAACCTCGAGCTTCCTTGTGCTTCGGTGGAGACCATGATGGTGGGTGATCGCAAGGTGCTGGTCGTCCAACGCTACGATCGGGCCGTCGCCGCGGACGGATCGGTCGAGCGTATCCATCAGGAGGATATGTGTCAGGCGCTCAGTATTGTGGCCGACAGGAAGTACGAGTCCGACGGGGGTCCATCTCTTCGTCAGATCGCCGAGCTCCTACAGGTGGCAACGCGGCCCGACTCGCTTGAAGCCCTGCTACGAGCCGTCACGCTCAACGTTGCGATCGGCAACGATGATGCCCATGGAAAGAACTTCTCTCTTCTGCATGATCCCCAAGGAGTGATCCGGTTAGCTCCGCTCTACGATCTGCTGTCCACATCGGTCTACGACGTGAGCAACCAGCTCGCGATGTTCATCGACACCGTGCAGAGGATGGAGCGCGTCACATCAGATCGGATAGTGAATGAGGCTGTTGGCTGGGGGATGTCCGCCAACCGGGCGCGGGGGATAGTCGAAGATCTCATCGATCGGATCCCCCTGGCTGCCGATCACGCGGCCGAGAAGACCGAGGGGCTCTCTCCAGCCGTCATCGAGGTCGTCGAGTCCCAGATCAAGCATCTCGGCCCCTGAGAGCGCGAAATCACAAGGGGTGTTTGACGCCTCCGGGGGGACCGATTAGCGTTTTTCCCCTGGAGCCCCACGGGCTCCTTTCGCTTGCTGGGGCAACCGATCAACGGAGGTGGGGAAGATCCGGACGCGCACGACCTTGGTCCTCGCGCTCGCTCTGGTGATCCTCGCGACCCCCGTCCTCGCGCACCGCAAGTACCACAAGGGCTACGCGGTTTACTACGCCAACATGTACGCCGACGAGGCGGTTGCCTGTGGGGGCACCTACGATCCCACCGCCAAGACCGCCGCCCATCGCAAGCTCCCCTGCGGCAGCCGGGTGCGGGTCAAGAACCTCGCCAACGGCAACAAGGTCATCGTGACGATCACCGATAGAGGCCCCTACGGAGACAAGGAAACGATCATCGACGTCTCCCGCAAGGCGGCCAAGCGCCTCGGCTTCTGGGGTGACGGCCGAACCAGGGTGCGACTCGTCGTGCTCGAGTTCGGCGACAAGTAGGGGTCAGCCCGCCGCCCTGAACGGGTGGGCCCCCGTGGCCCCGTTGGGAAACTGCCTCCCTACCGTTCTCGTGTCGTAGGCTCCAAATATCTTGACTGCCATGGAAGCACAGACATGGACCGTGATCGGCCTCCTGGCCGCAACCCTGCTCGGTACCTTGATCTACATCGGGGGCCGCATCGACGGGATCTCGGCACGCATCGATAGCCAGTCGGCCCAACTGAACGCGCGCATCGATGGCCTCTCGTCCGAGATGAACGCCCGGTTCGACGGGCTCTCGACTCGCATCGACGGGCTCTCGACCCGGGTGGACGCCCTCACCGCCGAGATGCACGAGCATTTGAGGTGGCACGCCGGCTGATCGAGCCTTTTTTTTGCTTGTGCATCGGCACAAGGGACGCTCGGCTCGGGCGTCGAATCATCCCCCTAAAACCACATCTTCTGGGGGTCCTCAAGTGCGTTCTGCGGTGCGTTATCTGGCCTCGTCTCTGCTCGTCGGCGTCCTGAGCGTCGGGCTGGCGTGGGCGGGAGCCGGTCTGGTTCCGGTTGATCCTCCGGAGCTGCCGGAGGCCATCGCCGGAACCGAGGCAGCCGTCGGAGGTTCGGCACAGGGAGGCAATGGCGCCAAGAGGGGTGCCTTCACCGAGTTCGGTCCCCCGCCCCCGGGTTACGTCCACGCCGGCGCGGCCAAGGTCTCGATCGAGCCCCGGCCGGAGGACTACGACGGGACCTGGGTCCAGGACCGCGACCAGTGCGCGACCTTGAGCGAGGCGTTCGTCACCCAGCTCCCCGACTCTGCCGAGCACCTTGCATCGGCCGGCTCGCCGTGGCCCGAGAATCCCAACTGCCTCTACATGGGCGGCTATGGGATCGGGCCCATGAACCCGATCACGTCGTGGGACCAGGAGTACGGGCTCTACGTTCGCAGCGCGGTGCTCCAGGGCCCGGAGGTCGACGGGGTTTCGGGCGCTTTGGTGCTCACGATCATCGACGGCGAGGGCTACTTCTGGGACTACGGCAACAAGTGCGATGACTGCGGGATCAAGCAGCTGAGCGCGGAACTGGGGGCCGAACTGGGGATCCCCAAGGAGAGCTTCATCACCGCGGCAACTCACAGCCACACTTCGCCCGACTTCATCGGCGGCTGGGGTTTCGTCCCCGATTGGTACATGGACCAGGTTGGTGATGCGATCCGCGAGAGCGTCAAGAGCGCATGGGCCGAGCGGCAGCCCGCGATCCTCGAGACCGGTGAACAACTGGCGCGCGGTTTCAACCACGAGCGTCGCGACACCTACCGCAGCGCCGAGGAGCAGCAGCTCACCTGGATGCGCGCGGTGGCGCCGAAGTACAAGCGCAAGCCGGCCAAGACCGTCTTCACCCTCGGTGCCTTCGCCGCTCACCCGGTCACGGCCGACGAGTCGAGCGGCGTCGCGCATGGCGACTGGCCCGTGGTGTTCGAGAAGACCCTCGAGGACCGCTTCGGCGGCGTCGGCCTGCACATGATGACCGGTCTCGGGAACATCTCGCCCGACGGCGGCACGATGATGGGCGGCGCGCTCGCGGGGATCATCCCCGAGGTGGGCGCCGGCATGCGGGTCACCGACACGAGCATCCGCGTGGCGCAGAAGACGTGGGCCCAGCCGGCGACCAACGTGCCGTTGACGGGTCTCGGACTCCCGGGCTTCTTCGACCGCAAGTTCCTGGGCTCGCCGGCCGAGGTCCGCACCGGCAAGAGCCCCGACACCGCTCCCTGTGAATCCGCTTCCCCGGTATCGGTCGAGGTTCCCGCAACCGCGGCGTTCATCGGGAACCAACTCGCCATCACCGCGGGCCCGGGTGAACTGTTCAGCAACCTCACCAACACGATCAAGGAGAAGTCCGGAGCGCTCGTCACTATGCCGCTCGCCCAGGCGAACGACGCCCTCGGTTACCTGCCGCAGAGCTTCGAGCTCAACCCGGTCGGACAGCAGGGCCTTGGGTTCGTCGCCGGTGGGGTTGCGGTCGTGAACTACGAGGACTCGTACTCGATCGACCGCTGCTTCGGCGACAAGGTCCTCGAGGAGACCATCGGCATGCTGCAGGCCCTCCGGGGCTGACCGCCCACAACCCTGGGCATGGGATTCCATACCGGCTTCCTTGTTAGGGGAGGCGGCGAGGTTCTCCATGTGAGTCACGCCTACGGGGACTGGCGTGGAAATCTGTGTCCCACGACACCGCCCTCTCTTGTAGATCCTTCGCGGTCGTCAGGCTTCGAGCAGGAGGGTGTCGAGCCCGCGCGTGAGACCAACGCGGCCGGGGAGCGCTCTGACGGCCATCAGCGTCCCGTAGACGTAGGGCTCCGGGCTGGAGCCGGCATCGTGACGGATCACCAGGCGTTCGTCCGGCTGAGCGAACACGACCTCGGTCGACACCACGAAGCTGGGCAACCTGATTGAGTGGACCTGGGTGCCGTCCACATCGGCACCGCGCGCCTCCTTCGGGCCCGCGATGTCTCGGACCGGGACCCCGATCTCGGGAGGTCGGACCGCGCTGAGGCGTTCGGCCATCTCGCGCGCGGTCCCGCTGGGCACGTCGGGCTTGGTCGAAGACGCGTAGTCGATGACCTCCCACTGCGGAAGGTGTCGCGCGGCGAGGAGAGATGCGGCCTGCGCCATCGCGGCGGTGATAGAGAAGTTGCCGGCAGCAACCACTCCGACCGAAGCGGCCGTTGCGGCGGCCTCGATCTCGTCGAAGTCGGCGCCGGTGAGACCCGACGATCCGATCACCACCCCGACCCCTGCCGCCAGAGCGGTCAGGGTGTTGTTCTTGACGCTCTCGTGCGAGGTGTAGTCGACGAGGACATCAACGCCGTCGAGCGCGACGTCCACCGACGCGAAGACGGGCACGCCGACCGGGTCCGATCCCCACGCCTCCCCGAGATCCTTGCCCGCCGCACTGCGACTGACCGCAGAGACCAACCGCAGATCCTCGTCGGCCATGACCGCACGCGCGAGGGGAGCCCCCGTCCATCCGGTTGCCCCGGCGATACAAACGTTGATCATCCCGCGATGATACGGGGCACGAGAAAGGGCCCCCGAGATCGGGGGCCCTTTGCTTGGTTCTGGGTGGTTCCGACTTACGGGTACTCGACCTCGACGCCCTCGGTCGCCTTGTCGATCGCGTTGATGACGCCCTGGAGCTGCATGATCTTCATCATGTTGCCGGAGATCTTGAGCTTCCCCTGCATGAACGCGTTCTGCGCGTTGAGCTCGCGCTGGGCGATGCCCTTACCCGTCTCGTAGTTCTGCGTGATGGTGGCCTCGGCGCCGTCGAGCTCGCCGATCGCCACGGTGCCGGTTCCGTCGGCGAGGTCGAGGTAGTACTTGACCTCTCCCGCATCCGGAACGTCGGTCACGACCTGCTGGAGCTTGGCCTGTTGGCCGGTCGCTGCCTTCTTGAAATCTTCCGATGCACCGAGCGCCTCGGTGATCGCGCTGGCCCACTCTTCCGTGAGGAACTTGACCGCCACTTCCCGAACCTCCTTTTGCTCTGCGATTACGCCGAGGCGAATCGCTCCACCTGTCTTGCGATTACGCCGAGGCGAATCGCT
>WHTI01000044.1 GCA_009377815.1 Actinomycetota bacterium | reverse complement strand
CGCGAGCTCTCCCACGACTTCCCCGATATCGACGGGCGTGCGCTTGGGAGCGAGCCGTCCCGCCTCCATCGCGGAGAAATCGACCAGCAACTCGACGATGCGCTCGAGTCTCTGGGTCGATTCGAGGATCCCCTTGGAGAACTGCTTGGAGCGATCGAACGTCACCTCCTTGCGTCCCAATAGTTCGGCGTAGCCCTTGATCGGCGTCAGGGGAGTCCGTAGTTCGTGAGAGATGTTCGACAGGAACTCTGACTTCAAGCGCTCGAAATCGTGCTCGCGCGACATGTCCCTGATCACCGCCACGCCACCGGCAACCTCGCCGTCTTCGCCCCGCAGCACCGCGCTCGTTACCGCCACGGGGATGGGCGAGCCGGAGCGAGGAGCGATGAACACCCCTGCGATCGAGCCCTCGGTGAGCTCGAAGATCGGGAGCGATACAGGGTCGCCCTGCGCGTCCAGCACCTTGATGACCTCATCGACCGAACGGCCTACAACCTCGCTCGACTTGGTCCCGGTGAGTAGCTCGGCTTCCGCATTGAAAGCGAGGATCATCTTGTCCTGGTCGACCGCCACCAGGCCGTCGGCCATCGACTCGATGATGGTCTCGATCCTGGAGCGGAGGCGTCCCTCCTCGAACGCCGCCTCTCTCAGATCGGTGGTGAGTCGCAGGAGGGCCTCGGTCATCTCGTTGAAGGTGTTGCCGAGTTGACCGACCTCGTCGGATCCCTTGACGTCGGCTTTGGCTTCGAGTCGTCCTTCTCTGACCTCCATCGCGGTCTTGGTAAGCCGTTGGATCGGCAGGCTGATGCGTCGACCGGACAGCCACGCGAGAGCCAGCGCGATCAGGCCGATGCCCATCGCGACGAGGAACAACGAGCGCGTTACGTCCTCGCGCGTCTCGGCGATCACATTGTCAGGTGACGACAACGCGAAGACCCCCACGGGAACACCGTTGGCCGTGGTCAACGGAGTGAAGGCGGTGAAGTACGTGCCCTTATCGAACGACTGACGCATCGATACGGTCCTCCCCGCCTCGACCTGCGTCTCGATCTCGTCGGTCAAGAGAGCCTCGGCGACCTCCCTCGGGAGAGCGCTGGCGATGACGACGCCGTTCCCGATCAACGTCGCCCCGGCCGGATCCACGAGCTCGGTGACCTGATTGACCGCGAGGTAGTCGATCCACCGCCCGAGGACCAGGATCCCGTCGGGCTTCCCCGCGGAGACAACCTCGACGGCCGCGACCACGCCGGTGGTACGGGGATCGATCCGATCGACGCTCGCGGACCGCTCGAAACTGGGGTCGACGACATCGAGCAGCACGGGAGATCCCAAGAGTCGTTGGACCCTGGAGCCGCTCAGCGGCTTGGGCACCTCGGCTTCGGCCTGCTTCTCGTTCGCCACCGGATCCGTCCCGGCCGCACCGAGGAGCCGCCCGGTCGGCGTGGTGATCAGGGCGAAGTCGTACTCTCCGAAGACGCTCTCATTTGCGAGCAGACGAGCGAGTTGCGGCAAGCCGGCGCGGGCCGTTACCCGTTCGCCGATGCTGTCGAGTCCTGCGACAACCTCCGTCTGAGCGAGTAACTGCTGCTCTGCTCCGCTGCCCACGTTCTGGACCGCACTTTCTAGCTGGGACTCGAGACGCGACAGTTCCTCGTCCTGAACGTTGTTCGAGAGGACCCCCGTCAAGGTTCCCGAGAGGGCCAGCACCACGACGACGAGCAATCCCGTGAACGCGGCGACGAACCTCGTCCTGATGCTGACGCGCACGCCGGTCCAGAGCCACATGACCAGCGCCGCATAGCCCAGAAGCCGCGCCGCGTGCGCAACGTAATTCAGTGGCTCGTCGGCACCCTGACCGAAGAGCGCGTCGGGGGCGAAGGCGACGATGGCCTCGCTCGCCCCGATCAACAGCGCGGCCAGGGCCAGCCTGCGGGTCGTTCCGCGGCCCTCGCGGGACCCGACCGACAACGACACCAGGGCCAGGAGAAGCCCGACCCCGGCGGGGGCCAGCAAGAGGGGCTCGTCGACCGTCACCAGCGCGCCCGCCGCCGGTGCGGCTCCCACCCCGCCGAGCACCCCGATGAGCACGAGCAGGAGTCCCGCCGCACGTACCAGAGCCCAGTCGGGATCTCCGTCGAGGGGGACGAACGAGGCTCCGTGGGCCACCTGGGCCACTGCCAGCGTGCCGAACCCGAGCGCCGCGGTCACTCGGTTCACGAGCCTGCCCGGTACGAGCGAGGGTCTCGAGGGGATCAGCAGAGCGGCGCCGGCCATGACCATGAAGCCCACGAACTCGATCGTGAAATGGAAAGGCGCGGCGAGATAGCTCTCGAACATGCCGTAAGTGTTGCACGGTGGGCGGTCTGCTTGCCCTAGTTTGAGCTGCCTGGTTCAGGCCCCCCTAGAGGCCCTCGAGGTAATCCAGGGCATCGGCGAAGGTCGCTATCGAGACGACCTCGATCCCGTCGCCCGCGACCGCCACGGCGGCCTGGTAGTTGGCGCTCGGAGAGAGGAAGACGCTGGCGTCGTTGTCCTCCGCAGCCGCGACCTTCTGCTCGACGCCGCCGATGGGACTGATCCCCCCGTCACAAGAGATCACGCCGGTGCCGGCGATCGTCAGTCCCTCGGTGAGGTCATCCGGGGTCAGGCGGTCGTAGAGCGCGAGGCTGAACATCAGCCCCGCGGATGGTCCTCCGATACGGTCGGTTTCGAAGGCCACCTCCACGTCACTCACGAACCGGTAGTTGATGTCGTCCATCACGATCCCGATCAGCGGCTGGTTCTCGTTCTCGGGGAGACTTGTGGTCTTGAGTTCGAGCGGCACGCGCTCGCCGTCGCGTTCGACGACGAGGTCCACCTCGTCGTCCACGTCGTGGAGATCGATCAGCCGCCCGACGTCACAGGTGGTCTGTACCTCCTGGCCATCGACTTCGACGATCACATCGCCGGGTTCAACAACACCATCGGCCGGAGCTCCCTCAAGCGTCTCGGATACTCGGGCGCCGTCGCCTTCGGGATGGCCGAGCCCGAGGGCGGTTAGAGCGACCTCCTGGGCGTGCTGCTTGGACAGAGACATGTCCTCCCGGGCCTGCTCGAGGATCTCCTCGTAGGGCCTCCCCCCGGTGAACTGCTCCTCCGAGATCAGCTTCAGGGTCGGATCGAAGATGCTCTGCACGATCTCGGCGACGGTGACCTGGTCGTCGATCGAAACCGTGGTGAGGTACAGGACCCCCTCAGACGAATAAGTCTCGGCCCCGGAGACATCGACGAGCTTGCCGACATCTCGCACCGGCCCGGGTCCTTCCGAGTAGTAGATCGGCAGCGGGACGACGAACGCGGCGAACGCGAACCCCCCGACGATGAGGGCCGCCAGCGTCCAGCGCCACCACGACGTCTTGGGGCGCGCCGGTGGGGCGTCGGTAGTTGGTGGTTCGGGAGTACCCGGGGCCTCGTCCATCTCGGGCGTAACTCTAGGTCCTCGGAATCGCTACGGGGCCGGTTTGGTCAGTTGTCCATGAAGATCGATTTGAGCGCCTGGAAGGACTCGAGGCACTTCCCGGCCCCCATCACGACGGCTTCGAGCGGCTGATCGGTGATGTGCACGGGAACCTCGGCCTCCTGCGACAACAGCATGTCGAATCCCTTGAGCATGCTTCCACCACCGGTAAGGGTGATCCCGTTGGTGAGGACGTCTTGGACGAGGTCGGGAGGAGACCCTCCGATGCAATCGATCACTGCGGCAAGCACCGCTTTGACCTGATCCGAGATCGCCTCGCGGATCTCCTCGGACGTGATGTCGATCGTCTTGGGCATGCCGGTCGCAAGATCCCGTCCGCGCAACTCGGCGCGCATCTCCTCGGCCAGTGGGAACGCGGATGCGATCGTCATCTTCATCTTCTCGGCGGTGCGCTCTCCGATCGCGATCGCGTACTCCTTGCGCACGTAGTTCACGATCGCGGCATCGAAGTCGAACCCGCCGACGCGGATCGCAGCATTGGTGACGATCCCGCCCATCGAGATGAGGGCGACCTCACTCGTCCCACCACCGACGTCGACGATCAACGAACCGACCGGCTCGTGGATCGGAAGTCCGGCGCCGATGGCTGCGGATATCGGCTCCTCGATCAGATAGCAGGACCGGGCCCCTGCCGAGATCGTGGCTTCCTCGACCGCCCGCCTCTCGACGGCGGTCAGGGCACTGGTGACGCAGACGAGGACCTTTGGGCGAGCGAACCTGCTTACGCCCGCCTTCTGCAGGATCAACCGGATCATGCGCTCGGTGATGTCGAAGTCGGTGATCGCACCGTTGCGTAGGGGACGGACGGCAACGATGTAGCCGGGGGTGCGGCCGATCATCTGCCAGGCCTCCTCGCCCATCGCGAGCACCGCACCGGACTCCCGATTCAGAGCGATGACGGAGGGCTCCGCGAACAGGATCCCGTGCCCGCGTTGATAGACAAGGGTGTTGGCGGTTCCGAGGTCGATCGCGAGATCTCTCGCCACGGTCGGTCGCTCTATCCGAGCGAATTACGGCGCGCCGCGCGCCGCTCTTCGATGCGTGCCTTGGCAGCGGCCCGCCGCTCGGGGTCGAGCGCAGACGAAGGGCGTTCGCCGGTGGCACGCGCTCGCCGCTGATCGAAACGGTTCACAGTCGGCGAGGCCTCCATGGTTGCCGGACCCGAGATGGCCTCGAGGCTCGTGCGGAAGCCCTCGACGGTCTGCAGCTCGGATTGACGGCGTCGCTGGGCCAGCATCAGACGGGTTATCCCGCCCGCACCCAGGAGCAACAACAGGATCAGATAAGCCACGTGGTTCTCCTCAATAGTTCGCTCTGGTCGGTCTATTCGGTCGGGACGACATATCGCCCCGGTCAGGCGAACGCCTCTCGGGGCGCTCCGACGGGCTCACCCCCGTCCCAGGGGGGCCCGGTGCCTGCGACGTGGAGGTTAGCAGACCCCCCGAGGCCCGGTCATTTCCGGGGCTGAGAGGCCGTAGGGGAGGCCGTTTCATGTCCCCCGCCCGGGCTAGGTGCCCGCCAGGGACCGGCGGCGCCGCAGGACCGCCAGGCCGACGGCGGCGCCCAAGAGTCCGGCCCCCGCCGCGGCGCCACGGGCGAGATCCCCCTTCTTGAACCTGGAAGTTCCGATCCGGACGTACTCGCGGCTCCGTTCGACGACCTCCCGGAGGGTTTCTCCGCTCGAGCGCTCGCAGACGAAACCGGCGGCCTTCAGCTTGTCGACCGACACGACCCACGGATGCATGACGTAGTGGAGCATCCCGGCCGGCGCTTCGGCGAGCCCCATCGACCACAGACGGTCGGCGAGCGTGAAGGCCGCGGGTTCGGCAAGCTCGGCGCTCCGCCGGCCAACGATCTGTTTGATCTCTTCGTACGAGAGCCACCCTTCGGGAGCCAGGTTGTATGTGCCGTCGAGCTTGTTCCCCACCGCGAACGCCAGTGCGCGACCGACATCGTCCTCGTGCACGAACTGGAACGGGGGGTGGTAGCCGCGCACTCCGAGCAGAACCGGCTGCTCGATGAAGTGCGACCACGTGTTGTCAACGTGGGGGCCGAAGACGATCACGGGACGGAACACCGTGACCATCACATCGGGGTACTCGTCACGGAACTCCTTGACGACATACTCAACCTCAAGCTTGTGGGCCGGATACGAGAAGTCAAGGTTCGCCCGCAGTGGCGAATCCTCAGTCAGGGGGACGTCGTTGTCGGGATGAGCTCCGTAGGCCGTCGCCGACGACGTGTAGACGATCTGTTTCACCCCGGCCGCACCGGCACAGCGGAAGACGTTCTGCGAGCCGTTGACGTTGATGTCCCGCATCTCGGTCTCGTCCCGGATGGGATCCATGACGAAAGCGAGATGCACGATGGTGTCCACTCCGGTCAGGCGAGCCTCCAGCGCGGGGTTCCTGACGTCGACCTCGTCGAACACGAACTTCTCGTGCTCGAACGCCGGAGGGCGCACGTCGAAGCCGAGTACCCGGTCGATCGACTCGTCCATGCAGAGCCCCCGGATGAGCCGCCCGGCGATGAAGCCCGAGGCCCCGGTAACGGCAACCGTTCTTCGATTACTTCTCGTTGCGGTCATAGTGGAGGAGGGTACAGGAACAGATCGATCATCCGAAAAGTAAGACCGAGAGGCTTAATAAGGTGCAGGTATGAGTCAGGATCCGTTCGGAGATATCCCGCTGTTCCGGGAGATCCAGCGTCTTCTGTCCTCGGGTGGAGGACCGGTCAACTACGAGATCCTCGGCCAGGTGGCCCGGTCGGTCGCGGTCGAAAGCGGCTTCGATCCGGCCCCCGATCCTGCGACCGATAGGGTCTTCGCCGAAACCGTTCACTCCGCAGAGAATCTCCTCGCGGGCTACACGCGCCTGACGCTCGAAGAGCCGAACCTGACGCACGCGATGACGCGGACCGAATGGATCGAGACCGCCACCAAGGGGTGGAGATGGGTGCTCGAGCCCCTGGCGCAGAGATTCACCGGCCAGATGTCGGAGGCCGGGCCCGAAGGCGCTCAGGGCATCGAGATGGCCATGGGCCAGGTCGCTCCCCTGCTGATGGGGATGCAGGGCGGTGCCCTGATCGGTCACATGGCACGCGAGGTCCTCGGTCGATTCGATCTTCCGGTGCCCTACGACGACGACGGGAAGCTCTTCCTGATGGCGGCGAACGCCGACGCGGTGGCCGCCGAATACTCGTTCGACAAGGACACGCTCTACCGGTGGATCGCCGTTCAGGAGGCGGCGCGTGCGGTGATCACCTCCAGCACCCCATGGTTGATGCGTTACTGGCGGAGCCTGCTTCTCGAGGTGATCGATTCGATCGAGATAGACGTTGCCGATATCGAACGCCGCATGACCGAGCTGCAATCGGGTGGCATGGAGGCGCTACAAGAAGGCTTCGGTCCGGACGGGGCACTACCCGTCGTTTCGACCGAGCGTCATCGGAACGCCCTAGATCGCACGAACGCGTTCATCGCCCTGTTCGAGGGCTACGCGCGGCACGCGGTCGGTCAGGTCATCGAGCAGGTCATCGGCGACACCACGATCATCGACGAGGGCATGTCCCGGCGTGCCCTATCCCCCAGCGACGGCGCGAAGATGCTGGCGAGCGTGCTCGGGCTCTCGCTCGATCGCAAACTCGATGCGGCCGGTGAGACCTTCTGCGCCGGGGTGGTCAAGCTCCAGGGGATCGCCGCTCTCAACAACGTGTGGGCTGCGGCCGACAACCTGCCGTCACTGGCCGAGATCAAGGATCCGTTCGCGTGGATGGAGCGTCTCGGGATCGGTTAGTGCCTGATTCGGCACTAGTGCTTCTCGAGTCCCAGACGGAACAGCTCGGCGTGATTGAAGCTCAGTAGCATCTCTTCCCCGAAGGCCTCGAAGAACGGGGTCACCTGTGACGCATGACACCGGATCGCTCGCTGCTTCTGCTTCATCAGATCCTCGGGCACCTCGAAATCGATCGCGAGGAACTCGCGTGCGGTTGTCTTGGGCCACCCCTCCAGGAAGACCATCGCCCGGACGTTCTCGGGCATCTCCTCCAGCAACTCGGGCGTGATCGCCGCGAAGTACAGCTTGGCCCCCGGCTTCGCGGCTTGATCGAACGCCTCGGTGGTCCAGCGCGCCACCGCCTGATGATCGAGATGTCCGGTCATACCATCGGGAGGGAAGGTCAACACGGTGTCGGGTTGAACCGCCTCGATGATCCCGGCGATCTTTCCCACCGCGTCCTCGACGTCGACGTTCTGGCATTCCCCGTCCCGGTACCCGAGCTTCAACAGCTCGACCACCCCGACCGCGTCGAGCGCCCCGATCAACTCCTGCTCGCGGATCTTGGCGATCTCGTCAGGCGGCCACCGCTCGGGATCGGGGGACCCGGCCTCACCTTTCGTGGCCATCGCGATGACGACGCGCTCGCCGTTGAACGTAGCGCGTGCCATCAGACCGCCGGTGAGATAGGTCTCATCATCGGGATGCGCCCAAACACCGAGAACGGTTCCGAGATAAGCCACGCCCCGATTATCGCCCGCTCCTCCCCGAATGCCAGCTTTCTCATCCACTTCAGTGGGCTCTAGTAGCCCTCACGTGGATAGGTTCGCGGGCTAGACCGGGAAGACCTCGGCTTCGACGGTCGGGCCGTCGATCCAGAGGAGCGCCATCGAGGGGTAGGGCGAGGTGCGTTTCCAGGTGGGGCTTCCCGGGTTCAGGAGGAGGAGGCCGTCGGCGTCCTCGTTGCACGGGATATGTGAATGGCCGAACACGACGACGCGGGCGCCGGGGTAGCGGGCTCGCAGGCGTTCCCGCCGCCCGGTCTTGGCTCCCGAGTCGTGCAGCATCGCCACCTTTATCCCAACGAGATCGACGATGGCCTCATCACGCGCGCCCCAGTGGGCGATGTCCGTGCCGTCGCAGTTCCCCATCACCACGGTGACGGGAGCGAACACCGTCAGTTCGTCGAGGAGTGCCGGGTCGCAGACATCACCGGCATGCAGGATGTGGTCGGCGGTCTCGATGTACGGCCACGCGCCGGGCGGCATGGGGCGCGAAGGACCCATCGTGTGCGTATCGGAGAGAACGACTACCTTCACGTCGCGAGACTACGCGACCGATCGGCTCAGACCGTTGCGGGGGCGGCTGCGGGGACGGTTTCAGGAACCTGGACATCGCCGCACACCGAGCAGTGCGGGTCCTTGCGAACCTTCACCTCGGCGAAGCGGGTCGACTGCGCATCGAAGGTGAGTAGGCGTCCGACGAGCGGGTCTCCGTAGCCGATCAGGAGCTTCAGCGCCTCGTTCGCCTGGAGCGAACCAACGATGCCCGGCAGCACTCCGAGAACCCCGGCCTCGCTGCACGAGGGAGCCAGCTCGGGCGGCGGAGCCTCGGGGTACAGGCAGCGGTAGCAGGGGCCGTCGCCGGGAACGAACGTCGACACCATCCCTTCGAAACGGAAGATCGATCCGTGGATCACCGGCTTTCCGAGCGGCACCGCGGCGTCGTTGACGATGTAGCGCGTGTCGAAGTTGTCGGTTCCATCGACGATCACGTCGTACTGCGAGATGACCTCGGTCACGTTCGAAGCATCGAGTCGGAACGCGTGGATCTCGACGTTGACGTCGGGGTTGATCCCCTTGATCGTCTGCTTGGCCGACTCCGCTTTGAGCACCCCGATCCGGTCGGTCGAGTGGATCACCTGTCGCTGGAGGTTGCTGTCGTCGACGACGTCGTTGTCTATGATGCCGATCGTGCCCACCCCCGCAGCCGCGAGGTAGAGAAGGGCGGGCGACCCGAGGCCACCGGCGCCGATCACAAGGACCTTGGAGTCGAGCAGCTTCAGCTGCCCCTCCTCACCGACCTGCGGGAGGATGATGTGCCGTGCATAGCGCTCGCGCTCGCTGGCATCGAGCATCCGGGGGACGCTGAAGTCGAAGCCGAGGTCTCTCCAGCGGTTGAAGCCGCCGGCCATCGAGCTCACGTTGGTGTAGCCGAGATCCTTCAGAGTCTTGGCCGAGAACACGCTCCGCACTCCGGAGGCACAGTAGACGACGACCTCGCTGTTCTTGTCGGGGACGACGTCTTCGATCCGGCTCTCGAAGTGTGCCCGGGACAGATGGGCGGCTCCGGGGAGGATCCCTCCGGCGACCTCATCGTCCTCCCGGACGTCCAGCAGCCTCAGCGGCTCTCCCGCCTCGAGGCGGGCACGCACCACCTCGGCCGTGGGTTCGTCGATCTCTTGCTTGAGCTGCTTGAGCAGCTCTCTAAAGTTCGCCATGTTCCTACCTTACAATAGTTGTTAAATCGTAGCCACCGCGGCCCGGAACCCATCGCCACACCGATTAGGTTGGCCCGATGGCCCTCTCCCTCATCCGGTGTCCTACCCAGAACGCCCTCCGCCCGCCCCCGTATTCCCCTCTGCCATGAGGGCCGTGGTGTTCGCCTCCGGCGGGGTCGAGGTGGCCGAGGTCGCCGAACCGAAGGTCCTGGAGCCGACCGACGCCGTGGTCGAGGTGTCCCTGAGTGCGATCTGCGGGTCCGACCTCCACCTCCTCGACGGCAAGACGCCCGGGATGAGGGAGGGCGGCGTCATCGGACACGAGTTCGTCGGCCACGTGGTCGCCGCGGGCGCCCATGCAGGCGCCCATCCCGAAGGGACCCGGGTGGTCGGCTCGTTCTTGATCGTGTGCGGTGCGTGCGTCCCGTGCCGGGAGCGCCGGTTCAACCACTGCACCGAGAGGCGCGCTCTCGGACTCGGCACTCTCACCGGCGATCTAGACGGTGCGCAGGCCGAGAGGGTGCGCGTTCCGGTGGCCGACGTGAACCTCACCGCGCTGACCGATGCGTTTGCCGAGATCCTCGACGAGCAGGCGATCTTCTGCGGAGACGTGCTCGCGACCGGTATCTATGCCGCGCACCTTGCCGAAGGCGGTCCCGGAGACACGGTCGTCGTCATCGGAGCGGGTCCCGTCGGCCTTCTGTGCGCGGCATCGGTCCGCGCCCTCGGAGCGCGAGCGATCGTTCTCGATGCCGATCCACACCGGGTCGAGTTCGCCCGCGAGCGCATGGACCTCGAGGCGCTCGATGTGTCGGAGGCCGATGCCGGCGAGGCAATCGCGGAGGCGACCGGCGGAGCGATGGCCGCCGCGACGATCGAAGCGGTCGGACATGTTTCGGCATTCCGCTCCGCGATGAGGACGACCGCCAACGGCGGAAGGGTTGTGATCGTGGGGGTGTACGGCTCCGAGCGCTACGAGCTACCGATGGGGATGGCGTGGATCCGGGGGCTCGATCTCCGGTTCTCGGGGATGGCCAACGTCCAGGCTCACTGGATCGAGGCCCTGACCCAGGTAGCCTCGGGAGCGATCGAACCCGACGCGACCATCACCCACCGGATGCCGCTCGACGAGGCAGTCGAGGGCTACCGGTTGTTCGCTGCGCGCGAGGCGATGAAAGTAATACTGACGCCGAGCTAGGCCGACTTCCTGCTTTTCTCCGCGACGATGTCCTCGGCGGACTTGCCGCAGCCGGGGCAGAACTTCGCTTCGGCTGGGACCTTCACCTCGCAGAAGGGACAAGGACCCTCGATCTCTTCAGGGGTATAGCCCTCTTTGAGGCCGGTCTTGAATTCCTTGCTGGCCTGGCCCATCGAGCGCGCCAGCTTGGGAAGACGGCTGGCACCAAATAGGAGCAGCAGCACCAAGAAGATGATGACCATCTCTCCACCACCAGGCATATTCAGTCCCTCCGGATCCGTTAAGTCGCAACCATCATGCGAGTGCCGGGGCTACCTCGGTCCCGAGCAACTCGATGTCTTCTTCGTCGGCGAGCTGGAACGGCAATGCTCCCAGCGTCACCACGACCTCTTCCACACCGTTGTCTCTTAGAGCGCCGAGCCTCTCGACGACTTCGGAGACCGTCCCGGCGATACCTCGTTCCCGGAACTCCTTCCAGGATACTCCTGTAGTCCCGGTAAACACCCCTTTCGGCGTGCGTTCGACGAGGCGGTCGTAGCGGCGCTGCAGGTCGCTATCGTCACGCCCGACCAGGATGTATGCCCCCACGCTGCGCTTCAAGGTGACGGGGTCCCGGCCGGTCGTCTCGCACGCCGAGAGCGCGTACTCGACCCTCTCGAAGTAGGTCTCGGTCGATCCGATCCAGGAGAAGTTCCAGCCGTCTGCGACCCTGACCGCGGTCCGGATCAACAGGTCGCCCTTCCCGCCGATGAACACCGGAGGTCGCGGGCTCTGGTGCGGGCCGGGCCGGACGACCGCACCGTCGATCGTGTAGTGATCGCCTTTGAAGGTCAGCTCCTCGCCGTCCAGCAGCCGGGTGATGATCTCGACCGACTCACCGAGCCTCCTGATCCTCGTTCCCGCTCCATCGAATGGGATCCCTGCGGCCCGGTACTCGGGCTCGTACCACCCGCCGCCGACACCGAGGTCCAGGCGACCCCCGGAGAGCCGGTCCAGGGTCGCCGCCATCTTGGCCACCAGCGCGGGGGGGCGGAAGTCGTTGCACAGGGCGAGGGATCCGATACGGATCGTGGTCGTGGCGGCCGCCAGTCCGGTCATGGTGGTCCAGCATTCGAGCGCCCCCTGCCTCGTGTCGGGACCGCCGTACTTACCCCAGTCGAGGAAGAGGTGATCGGAAACCCACACGGAGTCCAAACCGTGGCGTTCCGCGGCGCGCGCCGCGTCACGGACCCCAGTCCACGACACCGGTCCCCCGCGGAGTGAGGTGTCGTAATGGGGAAGAGCGAGCCCGAGGTGCATCGGGTCAGTCTAGAATCAAGGGGTGAAGGTCTCAGACATCATGACGCCCGCAGCCCTGACCGATGCTCCCAACGACTCGCTCGCGGACGCATCGGCCAAGATGTGGCAGCAACAGACCGGCTCGCTCCTCGTGATGGACGGCGATCGGCTCGCCGGCATCGTCACCGAGCGCGACCTCCTTCGGTTCGTCGGTGAGGGTGGCGATCCCGCAGCGGTCAAGCTCACCGACGTGATGACCAAGGATCCGGTGACGGTCTCGGACACGACCCGGCTCAAGGATGCCGCCGAGATCATGTTCGACCGGTGGTTCCGTCACCTGCCCGTCGTCGACTCCAACGGCAAGGTCGTCGGAGTCATCTCGCTCCGCGACCTTCTGGGGCTGGTCGCTCGTAGCTTCGAGGAGCCCGTGGCGCTGGAGAAGCTCACGGGACACAAGCTGGTCCGCGACGCTCGTATCGAGCGCGTCGAGGCCGGCGACCTCGACTAGATACGTCTGAGGTAGCCCCAGTCGGGAGTTTCGATCGCCGCTTCTCCCAGCTCGATCTGCATGGAGGCAAGATTCAGCTCGTCGACCGCGTTCGGGGATTCCACGACCTTCATGAATGCATCCACCGTCGCCGGATCGTAGAGACGACCGCGGTTGTCGGCGATCTCCTCGATCGCCTCGGTGGTCGAACGACTCTGTCGGAAGACGCGCGATGACGTGATCGCGTGGAAGCTGTCCGCCACCCGCACGATGCGAGCGAGGCGCGGGATGCCGAGTCCCGAGAGCCCGTACGGATAGCCGGAGCCGTCGTGATTCTCGTGATGGTGGAGGACGGCACCGATGACCTCGGGGTAGAGGTGGATCGGCCTGAGGATCCTGGCCCCGATGACGGGGTGGGTCTTGAGGATCTCCCACTCCTGAGCGGTGGGAGCGGACGCCTTCAGCAGGACATGATCCGGCACGCCCACCTTCCCGATGTCGTGGAGAAGGCCCGCGAGGTACGCCTGGTCCTGGTCCACGTAACCCAGCACGTCGGCGGTCCGCTGCGACAGGAGCGCGACCGAGATCGAGTGTCCCTTGACGTAGGGATCGCGCGCTTCGAGGGTCATGACAAGCGAGTTGATGATGCGAGAGTGGAGCCGGTCGCTCTCGGACGCGAGCTGGAGCCCCTGGTAGGACTCCGAGAAACGGAAGATGCATTCGTGGAGCGCGTCGAGCAGATCCTCTTCGCATTCGACCGAGCCCTCCTTGAGGAACGGCTTGACCGCATGGCGACCGGCGAGCAAAGCCCGTTGGAGGTCGTGCTCGAGGTCGAGGCCGCGTGAGGCGCGCCGGAGGACGAGTCCGTCGATCACCAGTTGCACGTCTCCCCAATCGCCGCGATCGAAGACTCTCACCAGCGCGCCGATCAGGGCGTTCAGATGGCGATCGAGATCAGGGGACCCCGACCGGTCGGCGGGACTAACGCTCGCCAGCCACGCAGCTCCGATCTCGTCACGGTTCGACCTGAGGACCTCGGCGAGGCGCAGGTGGCTGGCGGAGATCCCCCCGTCGGCCGCGATCGTGCGTGAACCGTCCGCCCACCGCGCGCTCTTTGCCATCACTGCGCTCTCCGCTCCCGATCCCGTCTGCGTGGTCCGCCCCCAGCCGGGACGATTCCTACCCACCCTAGGGGTATACGTAGCGGAACGCGAAATCCTTCAGATCTTGTATTTCTCCAGGAGACGCCGGGCGATGACCTGCTTCTGGATCTCGGAGGTGCCCTCGCCGATCAGCAGGAAGGGGGCATCCCGGTAGAGGCGCTCGACGGTGAACTCCTTCGAATACCCGTAGCCGCCGTGGACCCGGAGCGCCGCAAGCGTGATGTCGTGGCACGCCTCGGACGCGAACAGCTTGGCCATACCGGCCTCGAGGTCGCTACGCTCGCCGGCGTCCTTCTTCGCTGCGGCCTGCATAAGCATCAACCGGGCGGCCTCGAGCTTGGTCCCCATGTCGGCGATGTGCATCTGTATCGCCTGGTGCTCGCAGATCGGCTTACCGAACGCCTTGCGCTCCTGGCTGTATTTGATCGCTTCCTCGAAGGCCCGGGTCGAAACCCCAACCGCGCGAGCGGCCACGTTCACGCGGCCGATCTCGATCCCGTCGAGCACCTGGCGGAAACCCTTGCCTTCTTCGGTACCGAGCAACTGCGAGGTCGGACAGCGATAGTCGGAGAACGTCATCTCGGTCGTCTCGACGCCCTTGTAGCCCATCTTCTCGATGTTCTTTCCCACGTCGAGCCCGGGCGACGGCTTCGCGACGCCCGCCTCCTTCTCGACGATGAGCATGCTCATGCCCTTGTGAGGAGGATCGATCTCGGTGTTGGTCTTCACCAGGGTCATGACGATGCCCGACCGCAGTCCGTTGGTCAGCCACATCTTCTGGCCGTTGATCACGTAGTCGTCGCCATCCTTGATCGCCTTGGTGCGGATCGCCTGGACGTCGGAGCCGGCTTCGGGCTCGCTCATCGCGAGCGCCGCGCGGATCTCGCCGGTCGCCATCTTCGGGAGGTACTTCTCCTTCTGTTCGTCGGTCCCGAACTTACCGATCAGGTAGTTCCCCATGAAGTGGGTATTGAGTACGCCCGAGAGGCTCATCCAGCCGCGGGCGAGCTCGACGACACACAGGGCGTACGTCGTGAGGCTCTCGCCGATACCGCCGTACTCCTCGGGGATGTTGAGCCCGAAAAGACCCATCTCTTTCATCTGCTCGACGATCGCCTCGGGGAACTCGTCCTTGTGCTCCATCTCGTCGGCGACCGGGATGACGTCCTTCTCGATGAAAGACCGGACCGTGGAGACGATCTCTCTCTGCATCTCAGTGAGTTCGGTCACTTGGATGCCCATTCCGCCTTGAAGTCGGCGTAGGTCTTCTGCGTCTTCATGCCTGCGGCATGACCGCGCTCGGCGAACTGAACCGCCATCTTGCGAGACGCCTCGTCGATCATCTCGTTGCCGAACATCACGGCACCGGTGCGATCGACCTCGGTCGCTTCCTTGTAAGCCTCGAGCAGCGCCTCGGCCTTATCGAACTCGGCCTGTGACGGCGTAAAGACATCGTTCAGCACGTCGATCTGGCCCGGGTGGAGCGCCCACTTGCCGTCGTAGCCAAGAGCGCGGGCCCGCATCGCCATCTCGCGGAAACCGTCGAGGTCCTTGATCAAGAGATAGGGACCGTCGATCGCCTGGAGGCCCGAATCGCGAGCGGCGACGAGGATCGTCTCGAGGACCCAGTGGAAATGGTCACCCGGGTAGCCGGGCATCGGCAACCCCGCGGTGACGGTGGGGAGCCCGAGCGATGCGGACATGTCCGCGGGCCCGAAGATCAGGGTCTCGGCGCGGTCCGACGCGTGGGCGATCCGATTGATGTTCTTGAGGCCGGTGGCGGTCTCGATCTGGATCTCGAGCCCGATGCGCTTATCGAGGTCGAGGTTGGTCTCGATCATGCGCAGCATGTGGTCGACGAACTTGACCTCGTGCGCGTACTGGACCTTCGGGATCATGAGGCAGTCGAGGTGCTCGTGCGCACCCTCGACGATCGTCTTGATGTCGTCGGCCGCCCACTGTGTGTCGATCGAGTTGATCCGCACGACGACGGTCTTGTCGCCCCAGTCGTTGTTCTTCAGTGCATCGATCACGTTGCCGCGCGCCTCTTCCTTGGCCAGGGGCGCGACGGAATCCTCGAGGTCCATGAAGACCTGGTCGGCGGGAAGGCTCGGGGCCTTGCCCAGCATCTTGGGACTGGAGCCCGGAACGGACAGGCAGGAACGGCGTGCTCGCATCGCTTATCTCCTCGTTCTGGTCCTACTCGACGTAACCGAGACCGCGGAGGTGCTCCTCGATCTCTCCTTCTTCATCTTCGCTGAGCCCCGCATCGGTTGCTTCGCCTGCAGTGCCCGCTAGGGATCCGTCGACGGTGAACTCGACTCCTTCTCCAACGAGCGAAGTCAGAACCTTCCCGTCCCGGGGGGTCGCCGACGGCACGCCGAGAGCGGCCATCGCGGTCGGCCCTAGATCGATCAACTTGGCGGTTTCGGCGATCGGCCCCGGAGTGACGCCCGGGCCGGTCGCGACCACGACGCCCTCGAGGCGGTGATCGCCCGAGAGCCAGTCGGCCGGCTCGACCATCGTGCGGGCGTGGGTCAGCGAGTAGAAGGGGGCCGGGACCAGGAGCAGGTCGGGAGCGGTATCGAGGAACTCGCCGCTGAGGACCTCCTCCTTCCGGTAGATCCTCCCGATCGGCGCGTCGCCCGTTTCCGGATCGCGGAATGCCCCGAGGGCTTCGGCGACCTCATCGCGGACCTTCTCGTAGTCCGTCGGGTCGACGATGCCTCCGGGCTCGCGGCCCTTCAGGTTGACCGACACACCCTCGCCGGTAGAAACGACGCTCGTGTACACGCGCGTCTTGGACCAATCGATCGGCGACGCCGGGATCGAGATCTTGCCGTGCAGTTTGAAGATGTCGTAGAGGCGGCGGGCGATGCGCCGGCCCGGCCCCCAGCGGATCAGATCGAAGGCGAACGAGCCCCGGCCGAACTCGAGGTAGCCGAGATGCTTGAGGATCCGGTCCATCGTGCAGGTCCTCGTGCATGCCTGATGTCCGTGGTCCGACATGAACATCACTAGATCGTCGTCGGTCGTGCGCTTCAGCAACTCCGCCAGGCCATCGTCGAGCTGCTTGTACACACCTCTGACCTTGGCGGCGGTCTCGGTCTTGCTCATCTCCGCGTAGGCCGGGTGTTCGGGATGGATGTACTCCATCAAGCAGTGCTGGATCCGGTCGGTCGAGACGTACACGAGCACGCCGAAGTCCCACTCGGTCGTGTCGAGTAGGTACTCGAACGCGTGCTGGCGCTTGGCGGTGATCTCCGCGCACTCTTCGATGAAGGCGTCGGGACGGTTGCGATATGTGGTCCACGACATCCCGTTGATCGGGAACGGCGCCTTCGCGTCGAGTTCACTTTGGAGCTCGGTCGGATAGGTGTACGAGCGACTGGCGGGCAGGACCCCTCCGCCGATCACCTTGCCCTTCATCGCCGGTGTCGGGAAGGTCAGCGGGATGTTGAGAGCGAGGCTCGTCTTATCGGCGCGCGTGAAGTCCTCGAAGATCGTCGGCGCCTTGATCGAGCGATAGGTTATCGGGAGGCGTTTGGACACCCCGGGCTTGTGCTCGAGGATGTCGAAGACTCCGTGGCCGGCAGGGTTGAGGCCGGTCATGAACGAAGGCCATGCGCACCAAGAATGTGAAGGAACGGTGGACAAACAGTCCCCGTATGCCCCACGCTGCATCAGGTTGGCGAGGTTAGGAAGGTCCCCTGCGTCGAGCATCGGGCGGAGGATCTTCCAGTCGACTCCGTCCCAGCCGATGATGAGGACTCTGTTGGGTTTCGACACGCTGGGAGGTTAGCAGGCTGATGCGCAAAGCCCTTGCAACGCTCGTCCTATCGAGCGTGCTTCTGCTGCTGTTCGCACCGTCCGCGATGGCCCAGGTGTTCACCCTTCCGGAGGCCTCTGTCGACATCCAGGTCTTGGGCGATGGACGGGTCCGGGTGACCGAGCACCTCACCTACAACTTCTCCGGTCATTTCGAAGGCGGCTACCGGGAGATCCCCCTCACCGGAGGCAGCTTCATCGACGACGTCACGGTGTCCGAGGGCGGTGAGGAGTACACGCCGGGGGCCTCGGCCGAACTCGGGAGCTTCGGGGCCGAGGGCAGCTTCGGGACGACCCCTACGGCCACCGGCATGCGCATCGTGTGGCACTACCGTGCGGACGACGAACGACGCACGTTCGATGTCTCCTACACCCTGGTCAACTTCCTGGCGGTCTACGACGATGTCGCCGATCTGAACCTCAAGGTCTGGGGGCCCGAATGGAGCGTGACCCTGGGCCGCTTGAACGCCGACGCGACGATCCCGCGCCCGGCCCCCGACCAGGTCAGGGTGTGGGGCCATGCTCGATTGCTCGACGTAGGCGGACAGACGGAACTCAAGTCCGACGGCACCGGCGCAACGCTCGAGGCCTCGGACGTCGAGGCGGGGAACTGGGTCGAGATGCGTCTGGTGTTCCCGTCCTCGGTACTGAAGAACACTTCGGGGGCCAAGGTGCTGGCCGGGAGCGGCCTCGAGCAGATCCTGGCCGAGGAAGAGGAATACGCCGGCCTCGTCGAGATCGATGAGGCCAAGAGGGCCAGGGACGAGAGCCGGCTCCAGTGGATCCTCGATCACTTGGCCTTGCTGCTCCTCGCGGCGCTGGCGGCGGCGGCCCTTCCCGCCCTGGTTACCGGGTACTTCATCTGGCGCAACTACGGCAAGGAGCCAACGGTCACCGGCGTCCCGGAGCACACCTTCGAGCCCCCGGGCACCGATCCACCGGCGCTCGTGGCCGCCCTCATCGCACCGACCAGCACCACGGTCTCGGGCGATGCGTTCGCGGCGACGCTGTTCGATCTCATCCGCAGGAAGCACATCGACGCGCAGTGGACCCTGACCGAGAAGAGGACCTGGGGCGGGCTCAAGAAGGACGACGTCAGCGACCTTGTCCTAACTTTGAAGAAGAACCAGAAGGATCCTCTGACTCCGTTCGAGCAGGAGGTCTACGACGCGGTCGAGTACGCGTCCAAGGACGACGACCGGTTCCACCTCACCGAGATGAAGGACCAGGTCAAGGAGCACCCGACGCACTTCCACGAAGTGTTCACCGATTTCAAGAAGAAGGTCGGCAACGACGTTCGCTCGCGAGGATGGTGGATCACCAAAGGACTCTCGACGACGGGATGGGCGGTCGCGATCGCGTGGCTCATCACGATCGGCGCCGCGGTCATGGCCCCGCTCGCTTACCAGGAGGGCACCGGGGTCCCGTGGGCGACCTTGGCGTGGGTGGCGGTCGCACTAGTCGCCGGTGGTAATGCGGTCCTCCTCACGATCTTCATCGCCAACCGCAAGGGTTGGGAGAAGCGCTCGCCCGAAGGAGCCCAGCAGGCCGCCGAGTGGTCATCGTTCAAGCAATTCCTCAACGACTTCGCCGGCATGGAGGAAGCGGCCCCGGGCTCGATCGAGATCTGGGAGCAGTACCTCTGCTACGGGATCGCCTTCGGGGTTTCGGAGCGGGTGCTCGAGGCCGCCCAGTTAAAGGCGCCTCCCGACCTCGGCGACCGGAGCAGCGTGTACTGGATCGACCCCCATGGAGGGATCGGCTCGGGCGGTTCGCTGTTCGCGATCACCAGCCTCAGCCACGCGATCCAGACCGCGGCTCCGCCGTCTTCGACATCGAGCGGTGGCGGTGGCGGCTTCTCCGGTGGCGGCGGAGGTGGCGGCGGCGGCGGTGGCGGGGCCTGGTAGGTCTTGGTCTAGCCCTCGTCCTTCCGTGCGTCGGCCAACCGGTAGGCGCGCAGCGCGAGCTGCAGCCTGAGCTTGTCCTCGGGATCGCGCAGCGACCACCCGGTCAACCTCTCGACCTGCTTGAGGCGATAGCTGACCGTGTGTGGGTGAGCGAACAAGGCCTCGCCCGCTAGCTTCACGCTGCCGTCACTGTTGAAGTAGGCCTCGATCGTCTTTACGAGCTCCCCTTTGCGGCGGTGGTCGTAGTCGAGCAGCGGGCCGAGAGTCTGCTCGACGAAGCGCGACGCCAGCGAGGGGTCGCTCCTGAGGAAGTGGTACAGGAGGAGGTCGTCGAACCGGAAGATCGGGCCGACCATCTCGAGGGCCAGTCCGACCTCGAGGGCCTCGCGGGCCTCGAGGTACGCCCTGCGGATGCCCTCCAGCCCGAGTTCGGGTCCCCCCATGCCGAAGCGCCATCCGAATCCGAGCTCGGCGACGAGCTTCTCGGCGACCGTCAAGGGGTCCGCAACCGATGGCAGGAGGGCGATCGTCTGCTCTCCCTTCTGGAGGACGATCGCGTCGGGGGCTGCTCCCGCGGCAGTGCCGGTCGCCGCAGCCGAAACCGCGGACTCGTTACGACCGTCGCGCTCCGGACCCAGACCCACCAGTGCGACGTAGGTGAGGGAGAGGTCGTAGCCGAACGTGTGGGCCCGGCGAAGGATGTCCTCGGGCGTCGCATCGGTCCCATAGAGCAGATCGGCAAGGAACTCCCGTCGCGCACCCTCCTGCTCGCGCACGATCGAACGTTGTGCTCGAGCGTAGGCATCGGCGACCGCCGCAGAGATCTGGTCGGTGTAACGGAAGATCGCCTCCGCCAGCTCGATGGCCGCTTCGAGAGCATCG
>WHTI01000357.1 GCA_009377815.1 Actinomycetota bacterium | reverse complement strand
GGCTTTGGCTTAGGTAAAGGATACCGCTCACCCTTTACTAGTTCAAGTAACGACTGCTACTTAGACTTTACTTAAGCGACTCCCTCAGTAAGGCTTAAGGCGTCGAGCCCTTTGGCGACTTGAGAGGATGGCAAGTCGTTACCCAGGTGCGGAGCGTTCGAGGAAGTCGACGAGAACGCTATTCACGCTGTCGGAGCGGGTGAAAGCAACGAGATGGCCCGCACCCTCACGACGTTCGTCTGCACCTGCGGAAGAATCGTCTTCCATCGATCGGCCGCCTCAGGTGGTGACATGACATCGCTTGATCCAAGAACGATCAGCTCGTGAAGATCGGACGGCAGCGGGGCCAGGGGACCGAGTGGGCGCATGACTTCTAGAAACCGAACCGCCGTCCGCGGCGGGGATCGGATCTACTACGTCAGCGATATTCGACCCTGCCTTAAGGCAGCAAACTTCGAGCTCCATGCCATCGGGATCCGTGAACCAGACGCTAAGGATGCTGCCGAAGTCGGTGACGTTGCCCTCGCAAGCCCGGTGCTCCATCAGGCGCTGGCGAAGGACTCCTAGTGCTGCTTCATCGCGTGCCGCCAGGGCAAAGTGATCGAGGCGGCCGCGCCGAAACATCTCCTGAGGAAAGGGTCCGGTCGTCGTCTCACCGGCTTCCCAGGCGTGGATGAAGGCACCGCCGACGTCGAGCCCAACATGGCGGAGTTCCAGACCTGGGGCCACAAGATCGAAAACGGCGGTCGCATCGAACACCTCCTCGTAGAAGGCCGATCCATGTCCCGTGTGACCGTGGCGACGTGGTTGAACCCGGTGAGCAGATCCTTGGTCATGTGGATCCCTTCTTCTCGGTACCGTGCTGGGGATATAGTAAAGGTCCCTGATTATCTCGTCAAGGAGCCTGACTATCTCGAACGCATCGTTCGCCCAGCTTGTGCAACTCGCTTATCGCGCGGCAGACGGCGCCATCCAAGGGGGACTCCAGCGCCGCGGCTTCGATGTGCGTATGACGCATTCGGCCGTCTTGGCCAACATCGACATCGCAACCGGTACGCGCGCCACGGTCCTGGCCGAGCGAGCGGCGGTCTCGAAACAGGCGATCGGCGAGCTGATCGACGATCTTCAGAACCGCGGCTACGTGCGGCGCGTCCAGGATCCTGCCGACGGTCGAGCCAAGCTCATCCAGCTCACGCGCACGGGCCACAAGCTGATGGATGCCGCCTATGAAGCGATTGGTGAGATCGAGACGACATTGTTGACGGAAACGGGGGAGAAGGATCTCGAAACCGCCAGGAACGTCCTGCGAGCGCTAATCGGCATCTCCGAAACCCCGGAGTGAGCCCAACGTCACGAGGAGGACACCGTGGACGCGGACAAGAGCAGCGGTTTCATTCTTGCGGAGGGCGGGGGACTCGACCCCCAAGTCCTTGCGAACGACGGTTTTCAAGTTATGAGCACATCGCCCTGGCTCTTCCTGCCTTGACCTGACTCCACCTGTTTGTCCAGGTAATCGACGACCCGGCTTCCTGAGTGATCCTGGTTCGTCGTGGCTCCTCTGATCTCTTCCTGAATCGCGG
>WHTI01000347.1 GCA_009377815.1 Actinomycetota bacterium | reverse complement strand
TTTCGGCCGATCCCGATGTCGCCGGACCGAGCGTCTCGACCCACGACCCGGCGACGTCCGACCCGTCGATGACGAGGGCGGTCGCGGTCGCGCCGGGTGGAGCCTCGGCCGGAGCGACGCTCGTAGCGCTCGACGGCGACGGCAACGAGACCGAGCGGATCTCGATAACGAAGGCTCCGGTGACGATCGGGCGGATGTCGAGCAACGACGTCGTCCTCTCGGACCAGAACGTGTCGCGCAAGCACGCCGAGCTCCGGCACGAAGGCGGGCGCTGGATGATCGTCGATCTCGGGTCGACCAACGGCACCTCGGTCAACGGGACCCTCGCCCGCGAGCATGAGCTCGACCACGGCGACCGGATAACGTTCGGTTCGATCGAACTCATCTTCGAGACGAGGGCGGACTGATGCCGGTACTGGTTCTCGATGTCCTCAAGTACGCGTTCCTCGCGATCCTCTATCTCTTCGTGGCCCGGGCGGTCAAAGCGATCTATGTCGAACTCAGACCGCAGGGCTCTGGGGCTCCGGCGCCGAGGGCGGCCGGGAGCGCGCCGGCCGCGCGGAGCGGGAAACGAACCAAGAAACCGACCGGCACGATGGCCGTGATCGAGGGAGAGAAGCTCAAGGGGAAGACCTTCACCGTCACCGGCGAACTCCTGATCGGTCGCTCGAGCGACTGTCACGTCACGCTTGACGAGGCCTACGTCTCGTCGAAGCACGCGCGCATCTTCGAACGGGACGACAAGACCATGCTCGAGGATCTCGGCTCGACCAACGGGACCTACCTCAACAGGAGACGGATCACCGCGGCGACCGAGCTTCAGCGCGGCGACCGGATCAAGATCGGCCGCACGGTCATGGAGATGCGCAAATGAGGGTGAGCGTCGGGGTCAAGACGGATGTCGGCCGGGTGCGCGACGGCAACGAGGACTCCTACATCGTTCTGGAACCGCTCTACGGGATCGCCGACGGGATGGGGGGGCACGCCGCCGGCGAGGTGGCGTCGTCGACCGCGGTCGACGCGCTCTCCGAGGGGATCGGGCGGGTCGACCCGAAGGACCCCGAGACCCTCGCGACGCTGATCAAGGATGCCAACCGGACCATCTTCGAGAAGGCGACGCGGGACGACTCGCTTCACGGGATGGGGACGACCTGCACGATCGTGCTGATCGACGGCGAGCGGGGCCACCTCGCCCACGTGGGCGACTCCCGGGCCTACATGTTGCGCGGGGACAGCCTCACGAGACTGTCAGAGGACCACACGCTCGTCGGGCGCATGGTGAAGGAAGGTCAACTCACCGAGGACGAGGCGTCCCGGCATCCGCAGCGCAACATGATCACCCGGTCCCTCGGCATCGATCCCGAGGTCAGGGTCGACCTGCGGTCCTTCGAGGTCCGCGACGGCGACCGTCTCATGCTCTGCTCCGACGGCCTGACCTCGATGGTCGATGAGCCGACCATCGAGCGGCTCCTGCACGACACCGCGGACCCGCAGCGGACCGCCGATCAACTCGTTGACCTCGCCAACGAAGCCGGGGGCGACGACAACATCACCGTGGTCGTCCTCGACCTGCACGGCTCGGGCGACGCCCCACCTCCGCCTCCGACGGACGATCAGGGGGCCGTCGCTACCTCGCTGACCGGGGCGGTTCCGTCCGGCTCGCCTCCGTCACAACAG
>WHTI01000075.1 GCA_009377815.1 Actinomycetota bacterium | reverse complement strand
CCCCGATGGGATGGAAGTCCTCTTCGGGTGGATACATCTCGGGATATGTCATCGGGCGGACCATGTCGGCGAGCGGAGTGGCGAGCTTGCGGAATCGATCGACGACGGGGGTGCCGGCGTCCGGGTCCCCGGCGTAGAACATCATCGCCAGGATGACCGGGCGGCCGTGATACTCCTCCGGCAGGAACGGCATCGGAGGAGCGGTCATGACGTTACAGATGGTGGACAGCTCCTCGGGAGCGGCATCGGCCTCCGACAGGAAGTTAGCGATGGCGTCCGGTGTCGCAGGCAGGACCAGGATCCCACCCACCCCCGTGGCGACATCCTGGAGGCGGAACTTGAAGCGGGTCGCGATGCCGAAGTTCCCTCCGCCGCCACGGATCGCCCAGAACAGATCCGGGTTGGACTCGGCGTCGACCATGAGTACCTCACCGTCGGCAGTGGCTATCTCGGCGGCGAGCAGGTCGTCGATCGTGAGCCCGTGCTTGCGTACGAGGTAACCGATGCCGCCTCCGAGGGTGATCCCACCGATACCGACCGACGCGGTATCGCCGAAGCCGGTCGCGAGCCCGTGCTCTCCGGCCGCAGCCGTGTACTCACCGGCGGTTAGACCGGTTCCGGCCCACGCCGTGCGCTCCTTCGGATCGATCTCGAGTTCTCGCAGGTCGCGTAGATCAACGACGATGCCGCCCTGGGTGACGCTGTGGATGCTGTGCCCTCCGGCGCGCACCTTGAGTTCCGCCCCTGTCGCTCTCGCCTCGGCGATGACGAAGGCAACGTCTGCGGCGTCCGCGACGCGAGCTATCGCCGCAGGTCGGCTGTCGAAGCCGCCGGGAAAGATCGTGCGCGCTTCGTCGTAGTCGGCGCCGTCCGGTCCGATGACGCGGCCGGTGAGCTGGGCATTGAGTTGAGCTAGCTCATGTGATTGGGGCGTCACGGCTTCTCCCTTCGCTATCGTTCGATCTCATGCTAGAGACCGACTTCGCAGAGGAAAGTCATCGGTCCGACACTGGAGGGTCCTCAGGTGCCGAAAGGCACCCGGGGCCGGACAAAGGTTCCCTCGCTGGTAGCGCAGATCTCACCACCGGATGACAGCGTCGCCGCCACCGATGCCCGACGACCTTCGAGGTTGGTGACCCACGAACGCAGTTGAACCGGGTGGTCCGACGAGGTGGGGCGAACCAGGGTCACGGCGTAGTTGGCGGTCACGGTCATCCCGAACTCCCCGGTCGATTCCATCAAGGCGACGACCGCCGCCCAGTTCGAGTGGCAATCGAGCAGTGTCCCGATGATCCCGCCGTTGAGCACTCCGGGGAACGAGCGATGATTCGGACCCGGCATCCACTCGGCCACCACCGCTCCGTCCCCGAGGAAGCTGCGGAGATGCAACCCCTCGGGATTCGTCGAGCCGCATCCGAAGCAGACCCCTTCGGGATTGTGGATCTCCTGCAAACACTTACCTTGGGTCATCCACAGAGGATATCCATCAGTCCTCTTCGAGATCCTCCTGGATGAACTTCGGCGAGGCGTGGATGCAGACGATCCGCAGTTGATCGGGTCCTGAGTTCTTGAACTTGTGCGGCGTGTTGGCGTCTACGACAACGATGTCGTCCGCACCGGCTTCGATCTCGATCCCGTCGACCACGAAGGTGGCGTTCCCCGACACGACGAGCCACGTCTCGGAGTAGGGGTGTCGATGGAGTCCCGGACCCTGACCGGGATCGTTGTTCACCCAGAAGAACGAGATCCCGGCACCGTGCCCCGCGCCTTCGAAGACCGCGGTCGTGCTTGCTTTGGGCCTCAGATCCTGCGCCTTCACCACGTTGTACATCGGGTCCTCCTTCACGTTGTCGTCCTGGTGGTACGACCGCCGGGAGAGGACGGATTCATCGCTGGTCTACCTGCCTGGTGTCGTCGAGGAAGAGGAACGTATCGACCCGTAGGAGGAACAGGATCAGACGTACGGGAAGAGGAACGGCAGTGTCACGCGGCTTCTGCACCTTGCGGGGCTCGGTGAGAGAGTGGACCCGACCCCGGTGCAGCACTCGGGCGCCTCCCGCCGCCATCACGTTCTTGACCCAATCTGCATCCGGTCCGTAGGTCAGGGCTATCTCGAAGCCGCCGTCGCGGCGGAACACGTTGACCGGCGTCCGGTACTCGCGGCCGGACCGGCGCCCTTTATGGATCACGACACCGAACCCCGGCACACGCCCGGCCACCGGGCGGGAGATCCGGTTCGTGACCACCCGGTTGAAACGGGCCAGAGCTTTGGGTAGAGGCATCGCCACCGATGATGCCACCAAGGCCGATCGGTGGCTTATGGTCTCCGTCTCGGAAGTCGCCGCGATCACATACTGGAGGAGCGGTCGATGCGTGCAACGTCAATAAAGGTGATGGCCGTCGCGGCCGTATCCGCGCTCCTCTTTGTCTCGTGCGGGGGCTCCGACGGAGTCGCTCCGGCGACCTATGCGAAGAGCGTGTGCAACTCGGTGAACGACTGGGTGACGGCGATCCAGGAGCGTGCTGCTGGTCTCGAAGGGGAGCTCACGGGCGAGGCAGCCCAGGCAAAGGACAAGCTCGATGAATTCTTCGGCGTGGCCATCGACGCCACCGACACCCTCATCGCCGAGCTCGAAGAAGCCGGCGCTCCGGATGTCGAGGGAGGCGAAGGGTCGCCAAGGATCTGATCGAAACGTTCGAGACGGCTAAGGCCGCGCTCGAGGAGGCACGGGGAAAGGTCGCCGATCTTCCCGAGGATGACCCTCAGGCGTTCATGGAACAGTCCTCGGCGCTCGGAACCGACATCCAGACCGCGATGGGGGACCTCGGGAGCACTATGAATGACGCTCCGGGCGCCCTATCCGAGGCGACCCAGGAGGAGCCGGCCTGTCAGCAGCTCACCGGCTCAGCCGGCTAGCGAGCGCGTCGGAGACAACGAGTCCAGCAACGAACGCGACGCTTCCGTTATCTCGGCGACCGCGCGATCGAACACCTCTTCATTGGTTCGCGAGGGCTTCCGGAATCCGGAGATCTTGCGGACGAACTGAAGTGCGGCCGCCTCCACGTCTTCATCCGCGGGCGGGTTCTCGTAGTCGCGCAATGTCTTGATGCTGCGGCACATAGGTCTCCTCCTTGTCTCTCGACCTCAAAAGCTAGCACCGACTAGTCTCGATGGAATGACCGGCGAAGGGTGGACCGAGGAATCCTCACTCGTCTACCAGGCCCTGTCTCGGGTCGCGGTTCCTCGCCGGGCGGAGCAGATGGCGACGATCCTCGCCCTCTTGCCGATCGTTCCCGACGAAGACTTCGTGGCGGTCGAACTCGGTTGCGGCGAAGGATTCCTGTCGGCTGCCCTGCTGGAGGCGTACCCGAGGATGAGGGTCGTCGCCCTCGATGGGTCGGAGGAGATGCGAGCCAGTGCGGGAGTCCGTCTCGAGCGCTTCGGGAGCCGGGCCGAGATTCGCGACTTCGATCTGATGTCGAACGACTGGCTCCCTGCACTGGACGGGGCCGGCGCGGTCGTGTCGTCACTCGTGATCCACCACCTCGACGATGCCGGGAAGCAGAACCTGTTCCGAGAGGTCCGGGCACGCATCTCGCCGAGCGGGTCACTGCTGATCGCCGACCTCGTGCACCCGGCCCGGCACGAAGCCACCTCGATGATGGCCGGGTCGTACGACGAGTCGGTCAAGGCGCGCTCGATCCAGCTGGCCGGCGATCTCCGCCTGTGGGACCGCTTCGACTCGGAGGACTGGAATCATTTCCGAACCCCGGACGTCGAGGTCGACAAGCCCTCGGTCCTGGCGGATCAGCTTCGGTGGCTCTCGGAGGCCGGCTTCGAGACCGCCGATTGCTTCTGGATGTTCGCGGGACACGCCCTGTACGGCGGCTTCGGGTCACCGGCGGGATCAGAGGCCCCGGTCGGGTACGAGCGGGCCCTCGAGGTCGCCCACGGGATCCTGGGGGAGTAGTGGCCGATTCTGCACAAACCCGCCCACCGGGCTTGGACAAAGTGGTCTGGTCTCTCTCGCCCCTGCCTGCTACGTTCCTCGAACGCTGGATCTGACCGAAGGGAGTCGGAGGATGGCCCGCACGCTCCAGAACTTCATCGACGGCGAGTACGTGGACGCCGGCACGACCGACTCGCTCTCGCTCGTGAACCCCGTGACCGGCAAGGAGTTCGGCACCGCTCCGATCAGCTCCGAAGCCGACATCGACAAGGCCTGTCAGGCCGCGGCCCGTGCCTTCGAGAAGTGGCGCGACGCGACTCCCTCGGAGCGGTCACTGGCGCTGATCCGGATCGCCGATGCGATCGAGGAGCGGGCCGACGAGTTCGTGAAGCTCGAGAGCGAGAACACCGGGAAGCCCCTCGGCCTCACCACCGACGAGGAGATCCCGCCGATGGTCGACCAGATCCGCTTCTTCGCGGGTGCGGCGCGGAACCTCACCGGTCTCTCTGCCGGCGAGTACATGGCCGGTCACACGTCCTTCATCCGCCGGGAGCCGATCGGCGTCTGTGCCCAGGTGACGCCGTGGAACTACCCGATGATGATGGCGGTCTGGAAGTGGGCGCCTGCCATCGCCGCCGGCAACACCGTCGTTCTCAAGCCCTCGGACACCACCCCGGTCTCCACCCTACGGATGGCCGAGGTCATGGCCGAGTTCCTTCCTCCCGGAGTCTTCAACGTCGTGGTCGGTGACCGGACGACCGGGTCCAAGCTCGTGACCCATCCGATCCCGCAGATGGCCTCGATCACCGGAAGCGTTCGGGCCGGTATGGAAGTAGCGCGCGAAGCAGGCGGAATCCTCAAGAACGTCCACCTCGAGCTCGGCGGCAAGGCACCGGTTGTCGTGTTCGACGATGCCGACCTCGAGGCCGCGGCCGAGGGGATCGCGGTGGCGGGTTACTTCAACGCAGGGCAGGACTGCACCGCGGCGACCAGGGTGTTGGTCGGAGCCGGTGCCCACGACAGCTTCGTCTCTGCGCTGCTCGAACAGGCCAAGGCAACCAAGACCGGCGATCCCGACGACGAGGATGTCCTCTACGGTCCGCTCAACAATGCCAACCAACTGGAGCGGGTGAAGGGTTTCCTCGCCGGCGCTCCCAAGAACGCCGAGATAGCGGCCGGTGGCAACCAGGTGACGCGCGACGGCTACTTCCTCGAGCCGACCGTGGTGACCGGTTTGGAGCAGACCGACGACATGATCCAGCAGGAGATCTTCGGCCCCGTCATCACGGTCCAGCCGTTCGACGACGAGGAGAAGGCGCTCGCGTGGGCCAACGGCGTCGAGTATGGACTCGCCTCGAGTGTGTGGACCAAGGACCACGGGCGCGCGATGCGGATGGCGAAACGGCTCGACTTTGGGTGCGTGTGGATCAACACCCACATCCCCCTGGTGGCAGAGATGCCGCACGGTGGTTTCAAGAATTCGGGACACGGCAAAGACCTCTCGCTGTATGGGTTCGAGGACTACACGCGCATCAAGCACGTGATGTCGAACATCGAGGCCTGATGCGGGTCCTCGTCGTGGGGGCCGGGGGAGTCGGCTCGGCGATCGTCTCGGTCGCTGCATCCCGGCCGTTCGTCGAGCACATGGTGCTGGGCGACCTCGAACCTCAGCGTGCTAACGAAGCGGCCGCCAAGGCCGGCGATCGCTTCAAGGGCATCACGCTCGATGCGTCCGACGATGCGGCGATCTACGAGGCGGCGAAGGAGCACAAGGTCGATGCGGTCGTGAACGCATGCGACCCACGCTTCAACCCGCCGATCTTCGACGCCGCTCTGAATGCGGGCGTGACCTACATCGATATGGCGATGCACCTCTCGAAACCCCATCCCGAAGAGCCGTACTCCAAGACGGGCGTGATGCTGGGCGACGAGCAGTTCAAGACCACCAAGCAGTGGCAGGACAAGGGCCTGCTCGCGCTTGTCGGTATCGGGGTCGAACCCGGGCTCTCGGACGTCTTCGCGCGCTACGCGTCGGATCATCTCTTCTCACGGATGGACGAGGTCGGAGTGCGCGACGGCGCCAACCTCGTGATCGAGGGTTACACCTTCGCCCCCACGTTCTCGATCTGGACGACGATCGAGGAGTGCCTCAACCCACCGCTGATCTTCGAGCAGGACCGCGGTTGGTACACCACCGAGCCGTTCTCCGAACCCGAGGTGTTCGATTTCCCCGAGGGCATCGGTCCGGTCGAGTGCGTGAACGTGGAGCACGAAGAGGTCGCCCTCATCCCGCGCTGGCTTGATGCCGGCCGGGTGACCTTCAAGTACGGACTCGGTGACGAGTTCATCGGCGTGCTCAAGACCATCCACCTCCTCGGACTCGATTCGACGACACCGATCAAAGTCAGAGATGTGGAGGTCGCGCCACGTGACGTCATCGCCGCGGCGTTGCCCGATCCGGCACGCCTCGGCGACCGGATGACCGGAAAGACGTGCGCCGGCACCTGGGTGAAGGGACTCGACAAGGACGGCAAGCCGAAAGAGATCTACCTCTATCACGTGCTCGACAACGTTGATTCGATGGCCAAGTGGGGACACCAGGCGGTCGTGCTCCAGACCGCGCTCAACCCCGTGATCGCCCTCGAGCTGATCGACTCGGGAGTCTGGGAGGGCACTGGGGTGCTCGGCCCAGAGGCCTTCCCGGCCGACCCGTTCCTCGAGCTCCTCTCGGAGTACGGTCACCCCCACGGCATCGAAGACCGCACCTAGCAGGGGAGCTCGCTCCGGTTGTGGACCTGGTCATGGTCTGATTTGGTGCGGTGATGGAGTTGAAGAAGGTTCTGGCCATTGGCGTCGTCACGGTTCTGATGTTCGCCGCGTGGGCGGGGGTCGCGGGGGATATGGAGGAGTGGGACAACGCGCCCGCCCCTGCCGCAGTAGATCCGGCAGAGGAAGAAGCCCCAGCGACCGCAGGGAACACCGGTCCTTCGGGCTACGAGTATCCCGGCCCTAAGGAGGAGATCCCGGCCGGCCCGCAGCGTCTGGCCGCCGAACTCGGGGAGCTCCGGGCCGCGCTCGGCGAGGACATCGAGTACTGGATCGCCGAAGGCACCCCTCGGAACGACACCGCCAAGGCGATCGCGCTTGGCGGCCTGCGCGATCAGAGGATCGCCCGGCACCTCAACTCGCACACGGGGACTATGCGCAAGGTCGTCAAGGCGCTCGGGAGCAGGCTCGCCACCGTCGTCCGCCGCAACTACAAGGCGGGGCATTCCCTCTCGACCCTCACCCCGCCGGCGAAGAAGGTCCCCGACTGGAAGATCTACGCGGCCGCTCCGCCTAACAAGCTGCTGGAGTTCTACCGCCAGGCCGAGAAGCGTTTCGGGGTCAAGTGGTATTACCTCGCGGCCATCAATCTCGTAGAGACGCGGATGGGCCGGATCAAAGGCCCGAGTTCGGCCGGTGCACGGGGACCGATGCAGTTCATGCCTGCGACCTGGGACGCGTACGGGAAGGGGAATATCAACGATCCGCACGATTCGATCATGGCCGCCGGCCGGTATCTCCGGGCGAGTGGCGCGCCCGAAGACATGCGCTCGGCGCTGTACAGCTACAACCGGTCCTCGTACTACGTGAAGGCGATCCAGTCCTACGCCCGAGCGATCAAAGGCAACCCGGATGACTTCTATGTCTATTACTACTGGCAGGTGTTCGTCCGCACGACGACGGGCGACGTGCAAGTGACCGGGCCGGGCACCTAGATCGCGCTCGCGCAAACTTCGCTTACGATCGCCGCATGCCCGAGCTACCGGTAAACGAGCCGTTCGAGACCCGCATCACCGAACCTGATGGGTCCCTGGCCGCCCTTGCCGCGGCCTCCTCGCCGGATGACGTGCGAGCCGTCGCCGCCCAGCATCCGGAATGCCTCAGCGCGTGGGCCGAACTCGGAGAGCGCGCCCTCGCCGACGGCGACGCGGTCGGTGCCTATGCCTTCTTCCGGGTCGGCTACCACCGTGGCCTCGACCGCATCCGGGGGGCCGGATGGCGAGGGACCGGTCACGTCCCCTGGGCTCATGAAGAGAACCGCGGCTTCCTGCGCTCGCTCGCCGGCCTCGGTACCGCGGCGGGAGCGATCGGCGAGGACACTGAGGCGACCCGCTGCAGCGATTTCTTGATGCAGCTGGCCCCCGACCGCCCCCGCTAGCGGCTAGTTCATAACCTCGGCGACGAAGGGCTCCATGCGCTCGAGACCTTCGGCCGGCCAGCTGACGACCACGTAGTCGAAGCCCGCCGTCTCGAGTTCGTCCCGGTGCTTCTTGCACTCATCGATCGGATCCGACGCCGCGAGGTAGGACGCGCGCCGGATGTCCCCCGGATCACGGCCCGCCTCTTCGGCGTGCCGGTTGAGGAGATCCGACTTCCGTTTGAGGGTCGCGATGCTTCCACCCGCGTGCCAGACGTCCGCGTGCCGGGCGATCAACGGGAGCATCAGCTTCTCTCCAGAACCACCGATCCACAGAGGGGGCATCGGGGACTGGACCGGCTTCGGGTTGTAGCTGGCGTCCTTTAGCGAGAAGTAGCGACCGTTGAAGTTCGCTCCGTCCTCGGTCATCAGTAGACGCATGACCTGGACCGCTTCCTCGAGACGGTGTATCCGTCCTGCGGCCGTGGGGAACTCGATCCCGAACTCCTCGTGCTCCCCGCTGTGCCACGCCGCGCCCATCGCCAGCTCCAGGCGCCCCCCGGAGACGTGGTCGACCGTTATCGCTTCGGTCGTGAGGATCGATGGATGCCGGTAGGTCACGCCGGTGACCAGAGTCCCGAGGCGGATGCGATCGGTGCGTGCCGCCAGTGCGGCCAGTAGCGTCCAGCCCTCGAGGCAGGGACCGCTCGGATCGCCGTAGAGAGCCTTGAAGTGGTCGAACACCCACGCCCCATCGAACCCGGCCTCCTCGGCCCAGCGCGTCCGTTCGAGCAGTCCCTCCCAGGTCAACTGGTGCTGCGAAACGTCGATCCCGTACCTCATCGCATCCTCCCGGTTACACGACTTCCTCTAGGAAGTCGGCGATCGTATCCACCAGTGGTTCGTACTTTGCCCAGAAGAAGTGATTCGCAGCCGGGACCTCCTCGAAGCGCGTGCCGGCGGCGCTCGCCCAGGCCATGCAGTCTTCGGGCGGAGTGAGATCGTCGTTACTCCCGACGACCACCAACACGGGGACATCGAGTTCGATCTCTCCGGGGGCCGGCAGACCGACCGTCACATCGAGCTTCTCGTTGACCGGAGGCGCGATGGCAACACAGGCACTGAGGTCATCGCGTTCCGCCGCCACCCTGACCGCGACCGCGGCTCCGTACGACCACCCGGCGATCGCGATCGGGAGGTCCGGGAACCGTTCCTTCATCAGATCGATCGCCCCGTGCGCGTCGTCGGGCTCCTCGAGACCGATCGTGGGGGTCCCGGCAGATCCTTCGATCCCGCGGAAGTTGAAACGCAAGACCGCGTAGTGGCGGGCGACCATGGCAACTTGTAAGGCGACAAGGAGTGGAGACTTCATCGTGCCGCCCATGTTGGGGTGCGCATGACAGATCACGAGGGCCGCGTCAACGTCATCGGGCACCTCGAGCTCACCCACCAGCTCGAGGCCGTCTCGCGATCGGAAGGTAAGGCCGCTCATCCCTCGAGTACCGCCCGGATGCTGGCCGCCGTCGCCTCCATGTGGGCGTCGTCCTTGTACTTGTGGCGAGGCCAGAAGAAGCCCCGCAGCCCGTCCTTCGGGTTCCTCGGGACGACGTGGACATGGACGTGGGGAACGCTCTGACTGACCTTGTTGTTCAGGGCCACGAAGGTCCCCTTCGCTCCCATCGCGTCCTCCACCGCGGCCGACACGCGTTGCACGATGGTGAAGAGGTGCGTGATCGTCTCGGGGGAAAGGTCCGCAAGGGTCTCGAGATGATCGCGGGGGATGACCAGCACGTGCCCGGGGATGAGAGGACGGATGTCGAGGAACCCGAGGAACGCGTCGTTCTCGTATACGACCGCGGCAGGCACCTCTCCGGACACGATGTCACAGAAGACACACATCGCCCGAGCCTACGATTTCGCGACCGACCATCCGGCATGGTCAAATCTAACGACGATCGGCGAGACGGGGAGGAAAGCATGGACGAGAGCATCGTTCGTAGTAGTGCCCAGGAGCATGGCGACGCAGTCGTGGCGGGGGACTTCGCCACCGCCGGCCGCACCCTGACCCCGGAGTCGACCGACCAGGCGCCGGCGGTCATGAAGGCACTCCCGAGGCCCCTGACCGCGGCCAAGGTCGAATCCGTCGAGCCCCAAGACGACGGATTCGTTGCCCGGATCCGCTACTCGAACGACACCGATGCAACCGTCGTGGCGTCGACCTGGGCCTCGGTCGACGGCGCCGCGAGGATCGTCGACCTCGAGGTCCTGTGATGGACCTCGCCCAGTTCGAGGCCGACATCGACGGCCATCAGCGCAAGATCGTCCATCACGAGATCCGTCCCTCTCGACGCGACGACGGCGATTCGGGCATCCCGCTCAAAGACGGTCGCACCCTGCCCTTCGCCGTCAACCGGGCCTGGAACGCGCCCGCCGGGAACTACCCCGAGCAGTGGTTCCTCGTCGATCCCGAGTCCAGAGAGGTTCTCTACGAGGGCCCCCAGCGGATGCGGAAGGTCGTCGGCCTGCTTTCTTGGACCGAACTCGAAGACGTCGTGCCCGAAGCCATCGAACTGAAGCCCGGCAAATACCTGATCGTCTTCGCGCTCGGAGGCGTGATGGGAGGCCAGGCGGAGGTCGAGGCGACCGAGGTCGCCGCGTCCTGAGTCGGGCGCCCGTCCGGGTTACGACCCACCGCCGCCTATCCTCAGCGCATGGGAAAGCGAGTGTGGAGGACGGCGACGTTCACTGCCCTCGTCTTGGTCACCCTCAGCGTCATCGCGGTCACCGGTAGGGGGACCACGGGCGACCTCCCCAGACCATCGGTGACCCTCGACCAGGTCTCCCAGGCGCCGCCGCCGTCACAGATCGCCGATATCGTCGAGGACGTCCTTCCGGCGATCGTGAACGTGCGGGTGACGTCCTTCGCGATCGGTGTCGAAGGCGAACTCCAGCGGGGGGTCGGCCAGGGCTCCGGCGTGGTCATCGATCCCCGAGGCGTCATCGTTACCAACTTCCATGTCGTCCAGGGCGCCCTCGAGGTCGAGGTCAAGGTGACCGACGGCAAGACCCTCACCGGCGAGGTCATCGGCGGCGATCAGGAGCGCGACCTCGCGGTGATCCAGGTCGACGCCGATGACCTCGTGGCGATCGAGCTGGGGGAGTCACGGCTGCTGCGGCTCGGCGATGAGATCATCGCGATCGGCTTCCCGCTCGGACTTGGAGGTCCCACGGTGACGCGGGGGATCGTCTCGGCCATCGACCGCACGATCGAGCCGGAAGGTGGGCTCAGGCTCGAGCACATCCTCCAGACCGACGCGGCGATCAACCCCGGCAACTCGGGCGGCGCAATGATCGACCTCAACGGTCACCTCGTCGGGATCAACACCGCCGCGGCCCAGGCAGGATCGGCAGAGAATGTCGGCTTCGCCATCCCGATCGACGAGGCACTCGTCGTGATCGCCACCATCCTCGACGCGCCGCCGACGTCCCGCTCGTGGCTCGGCGTCGCGCTCGATGACTTCACCGACGCGATGGCCGACGAGCGCGACATCGAGCCGGGAGGGGCTCTCGTCACCGGTGTGTTCCCCGGGAGTCCGGCCGAGAGGTCGGAGATCGAGACCGGAGACGTCATCATCGAAGTGAACGCTGAGGAGGTCCTCACCGCGGCGGGGCTGATCGATGTGCTGCGAGGCTTCGGCGCCGGCGACGACGTGACCTTAACGATCAAGGACGAGGGCGGCACCAGTGAGCTCACGATCACCCTCGAGCCCCGTCCGGCAACCTTTCCAGAGCTTTGAGCCCCCTTCCAGCGGCTATACGCTGCCGATATGACCACCACACGTAAGCCACTCGTGGCAGGGGAGCGCGTGCTGCTCATCGACTCGCGGGAACGCCGCTATCTGGTGACCCTGAGGAGCGGCAAGCAGTTCCACTCGCACATGGGGATCGTCGAACACGACGCCATCATCGGAGGCGATGAGGGCTCCTACGTGCGCACCACCAAGGGTGGCCGGCTCATCGTGTTCCGGCCGTCGCTCAGCGACTACCAGCTGAAGATGAAGCGCGGAGCCCAGGTCATCTATCCGAAGGACGTCGGACAGATCCTCGTCGGCGCCGACATCTTTCCGGGTGCGTTCGTCGTCGAGGCGGGAACGGGTTCGGGTGCTCTGACCCTCGCCCTGGCTCGCGCGGCCGGTGACGGTGGGCGGGTCGTCTCCTACGAGTTGCGCGAGGACCATCACGCCCAGGCCCTCGAGAACATCGACGCCTGGTACGAAGGGCTCGGTGGGAAGCCCGAGAACCTCGAGCTGAAGGTCGGCGATGTCTTCGGTGGGATCGAGGAGGACGGCGTCGACCGCATGATCCTCGACCTCCCCGAGCCGTGGGCCGCGATCCCCGCAACCACCGACAGCCTCCTTCCCGGCGGGATCCTGTGCTGTTACCTCCCCACGATCCCGCAGGTGTCGCAGACCGTCGAGATGATGAGGCGACACGGTTTCGACTTCATCGAGACCCTTGAGGTTCTGCTTCGCACGTGG
>WHTI01000335.1 GCA_009377815.1 Actinomycetota bacterium | reverse complement strand
GGTTCTTCGAATGGCTCCGCGAGGAACTTCAAGGTGGCCTTCTTCGCTTCCAGATTGCGATCTCGCCGGATCCGGTCGAGAGCCCGATGGCGAGCGGTCGTAAGCAGCCAGGCTCGAGGACTCACCGGGATACCGTCACGCCGCCAGCGGTCCGCCGCTATCGCGAACGCCTCCTGCGCGCTGTCCTCGGCCAGATCGAAGTCCCCCAGGTGACGGATCAGGGTGGCCACGAGGCCACCCCACTCCGCTTTGAAGACCTCTTCGACCGATACCGGTGAGCCCTCCGGCATCCGGGCGTCAGCCCTCCTGCGAGAAGTCCATGACCGGGCGGACCTCGATCGACCCGTAGGGGGCCGATGGGATCCGGGCGGCGAGCTCGACCGCCTCGTCGAGATCCTTCGCCTCCACGAGATAGAAGCCGCCGAGCTGCTCCTTGGTCTCCGCGAAGGGGCCGTCGGTCGTCAGCGTCTCGCCGTTCCTTACCGTGACGGTAGTCGCGGTCGACACCGGGTGGAGTGCCTCGCCGCCCTGAATGTGGCCGCTCTTCTCGATGGCGTCGCCGTAGGCGTAGTAGTCGGCCATCAGCTTCTCCATCTCCTCCTTGGGCCGGCTCTCCCAGGCGGCTTCGTTCTCGTAGATCAACAGCGCGTACTTCATCCTCGTACCTCCGTGCTCGGAACGACCCCTGCGGCCGTCTCTATCAGGAAGACGAACGGTCCCGACCAGAATCGACAGGTTTCTCGAGAAAGTCCACCGAGACGTCTCTCCGGGAGGCTCCGTCGATCTCCAAGACCGCCACCTCTCCCGGACCCAGATGGCGATCGGCCCCCGTCGTGCGGACGAGGGTCCGGATCACACCGCCGTGCGTGAACGCAAGATGGTCGCCGGGGGGGAGATCGTCGATGAAGCCCTCCAGCCGGGTCAGGAGACCGCCGGTCGACTCCCCTCCCGGGGCATCGAATCGGTCGAACGCCGCGAGGGCATCCCTCGTTGGGCGGTCGAGCTCGGCCCATGTCATCCCTTCCAGTCTCCCGAAGTCGATCTCCCTCAGGCGCCGGTCCGGCGTTGCCTCCATGCCGGCCAACCGAGCCGTGTCCCCCGCCCTCTTCAGATCCGAGGTCCACACCCCGGTCCACGAGCGGTCGGCGAGCCACGTGAGCGCCCCCGCCTCGGCCTTCCCACGTTCGCTCAGCTGCAGGTCAGTCGACCCGGTGTAGCGGCCCGCCTCGGACCACTCGGTGCTGCCGTGACGCACGAGCCACAGCCGGATCGTCATCGCCACCACGCGGCCGTGGTCCAGGAGTTGGTCACGATCGCCGCTCCCATCACGAGGATCAAGGACTCGGCGATCTGCTCGGCCGCACCGAGGAAATCCCCACTGATGCCTCCTAGCTTCGCCACCGCCAGACGACCGACGATCGCGGCCGCGACGATGCCCAGGCCGATCGCCGGGAGTACCCAGATGCCGGCCGAAAGGGCCCCGAACACGACTGCAGTCGACAGTGCGAGGGCAACGTGAGAGCCGCGCAAGACCGACGTGTACGCGGAACCGAGTCCGTCCCCCGGTGCCGCGGGGACGAGTCCCATCAAGCCGACCGCACTCGCCCGCGCGACCGCATGCGCACACGGAAGGATCGCGACCGCGGTGACCGCGTCCAGCGTCGTGAGCGCGCTCCAGCGGATCAAGATGCTGAAGGTCATCGCCAAGACGCCGTAGCTTCCATGCCGGGGGTCCTTCAAGATGCGCCGGACATCGTCGGCATCCCGTCCCCCACCGATCGCATCG
>WHTI01000354.1 GCA_009377815.1 Actinomycetota bacterium | reverse complement strand
CGAAGCCGGTTGAGTACGTAGCGGCGGGGAAGCATCGCCGACATCTCTTCGAGGTCGGCCGCTACGCCATGCATGCCGGGTCGTTCGTTCGGACGCTTAGCGAGCGTGCTCATGATCAGGTCGACCAGACGGTCCGGCGTCTCGTCCATCGGTGCCGGATCGAGGTGCAGTTGAGGGAAGCGTGCGTCGCCGTCGGAGTCGGGAACGCGTGGGAACGGAAGCCGGCCGGTCAATGCCTCATACATCGTCACGCCCCAGCCCCAGACATCCGAGGCCGGCCCCGCGCCTCCGAGGAGTTTGGGTTCGCACTGCTCGGGAGCCATGTAGGCGTCGGTCCCGACCATGTCCTTGATCCCGGCCGCGGCGGCGAATGAGCGAGCCACCGAGAGATCGATCAGGCGCGGCGGTCCGCCCATGATGATGTTCTTGGGCTTCACATCCAGATGCACGATCTCGTTGTGGTGCATGTAGATGAGAGCGGAGGACAGCTGAACCCCGAGCGGAACGGCCTGCTCGATCGCCAGCTTCCGCTGCTTCCGAAGAAGCGTCGAGAGGCGTGGCCCCTCGAGGTGCTCGAGGACGAGATGAGGACGGGGACCCTCGGTCACGACGTCGAACGAACGGAGGAGGACGGGGTGGGCCAGCGCGGCCAAGGCGTCGGCCTCCGCCTTGAGGGTCCGGAGGGCGGCCTGGTTCTCCACCGCGTTGGGTCGAAGGAGCTTGGCGACCACGAGAGTATGCATGGCGTCATCCCACGCGAGATAGGCCTCGTAGCGGTTGCCGCCGCCAAGCAGTTGCAGCGCGTAGCGCCCGGCGACGATCTCGTCGCCCTCCTCGAAGTTCCAGCGGTTCTCGCTCATCCCGGCTCCTGAGATCGGTGGCTGTCTAGAACCAAGGATGTCCACCGGGCCTAAGGAGTCCATGAGACTTACGTGAGAACGCTCTTATCTCCCGAAAAGTAAGAGACTTCTCATGGTGACCTCATGAAGCCCACATCCGGGCGTGAGAGAAAGGACCCATGAGGATACGGATAGCTCTTCTCCTGGCCATGGCCCTGGTGGGACTCGTCGCGGGGCTGGCCCTCGCCGCCCTGTCACGCTCCCCGGCCACCACCCTGGTTGCCCCGATCGAGGTCGGAGGCGCCGGCGACTCGGATCGCCCGGATCGGATCGGCAAGAAGGATCGGGACCGCAAGGACGATCGCGACGATGACGGCGCCGATCCGGTCTCCGGCCCGACCGCGGTTCCGGCGGGCGACGACGACGACGATGGCGACAACTCGGGCCCCGGCAGCGACGACGACGATGACGACGACTCGGGCCCCGGCAGCGACGACGACGACGGGCCCGATGACGACTGAGTCGTCGACCGGCGCTCGCTCGAGGCGCTGGTCCTCGGGCATACGTCTGCGTCTCATCGCTTCGTCGATAGTGCTTCTGGCGCTCGCGACAGCGGCGTCGGTGTTCGTGGTGAGGATCATCCTCGTTAACCGCATCGACACCGAGATCGACAACGACCTCACCCAGGAAGCGCAGGAACTGGCGCAGCTGTCCACCGGCAACGACCCGGAGACCGGCCAGCCGTTCGACGGCCGGGTGCGTCGCATGTTCGAAGTCTTCCTCGACGGG
>WHTI01000031.1 GCA_009377815.1 Actinomycetota bacterium | reverse complement strand
CGGGAGGCAGCAGCAACGATTGATCTCGTTCCACCGGGACAAAGCCGTGAGCCATGGAACCTCCTTGGGGTCCCCTCAAGTCTGCCGGTTCGAGGCCCAGAACGCGAGCCTTTCCGCCCATTTCGCGACAGGCTCGCAAGCAAGCACTGACACGTTCAAAACGGCTCAGGGGACTATTTTGGTGACCGGGAGTTCGACGATGTCCTCGGCACCCAGGGCTTTGAGTTGGGGGATGAGGGTGTTGATCGAGTTCCGGGACACGATGGTCTCGACCGCGTGGAAACCCGACTCCGAGAGCCGCGACACCGTGGGCGAACGCATCGAGGGCAATAGATCGACGATCGCTTCGAGAGCTCCGGCGGCAACGTTGAGCTTGACCATGACCTTGCCCCGGGCTTCGATCGCCCCGCGCAGGAGGATGGTGAGCTCGTCGATCGCCCGGCGCTTCTCGGGATCCTCGTAACAGGCGGGGTTGGCGATGAGGTGCGTGCGCGATTCGAGGATCACGTCGATGATCTCGATCCCGTTCCGCCGCAGGGTCGAACCCGTCTCGGTGACATCGACGATCGCGTCAACGATGCCGGGGACCTTGGCCTCGGTCGCCCCATACGACAGGAATATCCGGACCGGGATGCCGAGCTTCTCGAAGTAGGCCTTCGTGAGGTTCGGATACTCGGTCGAGATCCTGGAATCCGGTTTGATCTGCTCGGGTGAGGTGATGCCGGAGTCCCGGGGTGCCGCGAGGATCACCTTCACGGGGCGGTCCGTATTCTTCGAGTACTCGAGTGGAGTGACCTTGACCACGTTCGCGCCGGTTTCCGCGATCCAGTCCTCACCGGTCACGCCGACATCGAAGAACCCGTCCTCGACGTAGGTCGGGATCTCTTGCGGGCGCAGGAACATCAAGGAGCCGATGCGCGGGTCGTCCACGATGGCGCGGTAGTCGCGCTCCGAGCTGCGCGTAACCCGTAGGTCGGCGGCTTCGAAGAGCTCTAGCGTCGCTCGCTCGAGCGAGCCCTTCGGTAGGACGAACTTCAGCACGTACCCCTCCTAGATCTTCTCGTCTGGCTTGGGCAGAGCCGCCAGCAGGTTGGCCATCTCGATCGCCACCGTCGCAGCCTCGGCGCCCTTGTTGCCCATCTTCCCACCTGCGCGGTTGGCCGCTTGCTCGGTGGTCTCGGTGGTCAGAACACCGAACGCGACCGGCACACCCGTGCGCAGGGATACCTCGGCGATCCCGTTCGCGGCCCCACCGGCGACGTACTCGAAGTGCGCGGTCTCGCCACGGATCACGGCTCCCAGGCAGACGACCGCGTCGACGGTCCCCGACCCGGCGATCCGCTCGGCCGCGAGCGGCAGCTCGTACGCGCCCGGCACCCAGGTCACCGACAGGTTGTCGTCATTGGCCCCGTGACGCCGGAGTGAATCGAGCGCCCCCTCGAGCAGCTGCTTCGAGATGGTCTCGTTGAACCGACTAACGACGACCGCGACCCGCAGATCCCGGGCATCGAAGTTGCCTTCGTAGGTCCTCATACCTAGATCTCCTTCTTGTTCGGCCGGTCGCCGAGGCGACCGGCTTCTGCGTCCCCGAGTGCCTCACCGTCGAGGAGTTCTGGGCCGAACGCTTCCAGAAGGTGGCCCATCTTCTCTTTCTTGGTCCTCAGGTAGTGCACGTTCTCGGCGTTCGGGATGCTCTCGAGCTGGACGCGGTCGACGATCTTGAGCCCGTAGCCCTCGAGCCCGGCTCTCTTGGTGGGGTTGTTGGTCAGCAACCTCATGGTGGACACGCCTAGGTCCGTCAGGATCTGCGCGCCGACCCCGTAGTCGCGGGAATCGGGGGCGAAGCCCAGCTCGACGTTGGCCTCGACGGTATCGAGACCGGTGTCCTGGAGAGCGTAGGCCTCGAGCTTGTGCCGGAGCCCGATCCCGCGTCCCTCGTGACCGCGGATGTAGACGACGACCCCCTCTCCCTCCTCGGAGATCTTCCGGAGGGACTCCTGGAGCTGTAGTCCGCAGTCACAGCGGATGCTCCCGATGACATCACCGGTGAAGCACTCCGAGTGGACCCGCACGAGAACGTTCTCTTTCCCCTTGGGGTCACCCTTGACGAGGGCCACGTGGGTGCGCCCGTCATAGCTCTCGTAGGCAACCGCGGTGAAGTCTCCGTAGACGGTGGGGATGCGTGCATCGGTCATCCGCTGGATGAGCTTCTCCGACCGCCGCCGGTACGAGATCAGGTCCGCTATCGAAATGATCAGGAGGCTGTGCTCCTCGGCGAAGCGCTCCAGCTGTGGAAGCCGGGCCATCGTTCCGTCGTCGTTGACGATCTCGCATCCCACTCCCGCGGGGAAGAGCCCCGCCGCACGAGCCAGGTCGACCGATGCCTCGGTGTGCCCGGCGCGACGGAGAACGCCGCCGGGCGCGTAGCGCAACGGAAAGATGTGCCCCGGCCGCGCGAGGTCGTCGGGCTTCGCATCCGCGTCGATCAGCGTCTGGATCGTCTTGCAGCGATCGGCCGCCGAGATACCCGTAGTCGTCTCGGCGCGTGCATCGACCGAGATCGTGAACGCGGTCCTCATCGACTCCGAGTTGTTGGACACCATCAGGGGAAGGTTGAGCTCTTCCAGTCGCTCCCCCTCCATCGATACGAAGATGATCCCGGAGCAGTGCTTGACCATGAACGCGACGAGATCGGGAGTCACCTTCTCTGCCGCGAAGATCAGGTCACCTTCGTTCTCACGATCGTGGTCATCGACGACGATCACCATGCGGCCGGAGCCAAGCTCCTCGATCGCATCTTCAACCCTTGCTAACGGCATCCTCTACTCCTTCTTGTCGCGCTTGAGCAGTCGCTCGACGTACTTCGCGACGACATCGACCTCAACGTTGACGTGGGTTCCAACAGTCAGGACACCGAGCGTGGTGACCTCGAGCGTGTGTGGGATGAGGGCAACCTGGAACGTGGATCGACCGACCTCGACGACCGTGAGCGAGACCCCGTCGAGCGTGACCGAGCCCTTGTCGGCCATGTAGCGGAGGAGGTCCTCCGCCGCCGAGAACCAGACCCGCCGGGCATCGTCGTCGTCCTCGATCCTCACGACACTCGCAACCCCATCGACATGCCCCTGGACCAGATGGCCGCCCAGGCGGTCGCTGAGGCGGGCCGGCAGCTCGAGATTCACGTGGTCGCCCTTGGTGATGTCCCCGATGGTCGTTTTCGAGGTCGTCTCAGGCATCGCCTGGGTACTGAAACGGCGCCGGCCCGTGGTCGTGGCGGTCAGACAGACGCCGTTGACCGACACCGAATCGCCCACCTTGAGGTCACGGGCGATCCGCGGCGCCTCGATCTCGAGCTCGAGCATGCCGCCTCGAACCCGGGCCCGCTTCACGCTTCCCCTCTCGATCACGATCCCCGTGAACATCAGCCTTCCTCTCTCATCAGGATGACCACGGCGTCGTCGCCCGTGCGGTCCACATCAACGGTCCGGTAACGGAGCCCATCCTTCATCGCGATAACGCCGAGGTCCCCAATGCCCCGGCCGCCGCCCCCGACGAGGACCGGCCCGTAGTGGATCTCCAAACGGTCGACGAGATCGTCTCTCAGGAGCGCGGTGGCGAGCTCCGCGCCACCCTCGCAATAAACCTCGAGGATGTCGCGCTCACCGAGGAAGTCGAGTAGCTCATCGAGATCGACGTGGCCGGCGGCCGCAGGGAGGACGGCGACCTCGGCCCCGGCCTCTTTCCACGCGGTCTGGACGTCGTGAGGTGCCGCGTCGGTGGTCACCATCAGGGTCCGCGCGTCATCGTCGAAGATCTTGCGGTCGGGGGCAACCCGGCCCGATGAGTCGAGGACGATCCGGAGCGGTTGGCAAGGTGCCCCCACATCCCGCGCGGTCAGCTGCGGATCGTCGGCGACCACGGTTCCGGATCCGACCATCACCGCGTCGGCCTCCGCCCGGCGGCGATGCACGCCGGCCCGGGTTTCGGCTCCGCTGATCCAGCGCGCCGATCCATCGGGAGCGGCCATCCGACCGTCGAGTGTCAGAGCCAACTTGAGACTGACGAACGCACGTCCCGTGCGGCGGTGATGGATGTAGGGGGCATTCAGACGACGCGCCTCGGACTCGAGGACGCCCCTCGTTACTTCGATGCCGGCGGATTCGAGAGCGGCGAAGCCGTCGCCTCCCACGCGCGGGTCGGGATCCTCCATCGCGGCGACCACGCGTGCGACCCCGGCATCCAGGATCGCGGTGACACAGGGAGGGGTTCTGCCCTGATGGCTGCAGGGCTCGAGGGACACGTACAGCGAGGCTCCCCGAGCATCGGCCCTCTCGAGGGCAACGACCTCGGCGTGAAGTCCCCCGGCCGTTTCGTGAGCGCCTTCGGCGAGGATCCGGCCATCGCGGACGAGGACCGCACCGACGCGAGGGTTCGGCGACGTGAACGGATGCGAGCGCGCTAGCTCGAGCGCCCGTTCCATGAAGTCCTCGTCGCTGCCAGACATCGTTCCTCCGATCGGACCCGATCGGGGCAACACGGGATGCGACGACAGAACGCCGGCGCCTAGGGCGTCGCGAACATGCGGGAGCGCGAGGGCTCCCGGTCGCCTCTTCTCCCATCCGGACTCATCCGGCCATGCGACTGCGCCGGACATACCGTCGGTCCCGGAATTTCGCCGGGTCCACCCTTCCGCCGAAACGGAGGGGTCGCGGACTGTAACCGCCGGTCGGGATTCTCACCCTGCCCCGAAGAGGTTTGGTTGTCCGAACCAGTATAAGCCCGGGAAACGGCCTCAGGGGTGCTCAGGCAGGAGCGTTGGGGCCGGTCTGCGGGGTCGATTCCGCTAGGGTCTCGACGTTGCGGCGCTTGTCGATCGCGTACGACGAGCGCGACTCACGCTTGGCGAAGTTCTTCATCTCTGCGGCGATCTCGGCGGCCTCGAAGTGACTGTAGATCGGGCGCATCGAGTTGGAGGCGATGCCCACAGATACGGTCTGCATCGGAACCTTGGACATCTGGTTCCTGCGATCGGTGATCTCGATGTACCCGCGCGCCGCGTCCTCAGGGTCGTAGAGGCCCTTCACCTGCCGATCCCAGATCGTGATGATCTCTTCGGCCGTCTTCTCGGAGCGGCTCGGGTCGACGATCGCGACGAAGTCGTCCCCGCCGATATGACCGACGAAAGCCTCTGGTCCACCGTGCGTACCGACCGAGGCCACGACGCACTTGGAGAGGAGCTTGATGGCCTCGTCGCCACGCAGGAAGCCGTAGTAGTCGTTGAAGGCCTTGAAGTTGTCGAGGTCGATGTACATCAACGCGAAGGGGCCGCCACTCGCGACCCGATCGGAGACCTCCTCCTGGACCTGGACGTTGCCCGGCAGTTGCGTCAGAGGGTTGAGGTCCCGCATCTCCTTCGAGCGTCGCAGGGCGGACTTGACCCGGGCGACCAGTTCGATCGGATCGAAGGGTTTGATCATGTAGTCGTCGGCGCCCGCGGTCAGTCCGACGACCTTGTCGGCCGACAGGGACTTGGCAGTCAGCATGATCACCGACATGTGCTTGGTGCGCGAGTCACTCCGAAGTCTCTGGCAGACCTCGAAGCCGTCGATCTTGGGCATCATGACATCGAGAAGGACGAGATCGGGGGTCATGTCGTAGGCGCGTTGAAGTGCCTGTTCGCCATCGGAGGCAGTGACCACATCGAAGCCCTCGAGACGCAGGTTCACCTCGACGAACCGGACGATGTCCTCGTCGTCGTCGGCTACCAAGACCAGTTCGCTGCTGTCTTCCTTCACTTTCACTGAGCTCCTAGTTCGTCCAACCTTGACCGCATACGGGCGGCAGCCGCGGAAGGATCCACGCCATCGAAGATCGCAGAACCAGCCACCACTATCTGCGCCCCGGCCCCCACCGTCTGGTCCACGGTTTCCAGATTTACTCCTCCATCTACTTCTATCTCGGCATGCGAAGCCGATTCCTGCACCATCGCGCGTGCCCGCTCGATCTTGGGCAGGACCTCCCGCATGAACTTCTGGCCCCCGAAACCAGGACGAACCGTCATCATAAGGACTACATCCAGGTCGGGGAACAGATCCCCCAGGGGCTCGACGTCGACATCCGGGTGCACCGCCAGGCCAGGGCCGACCCCCAGGGCCCGGATCTGCTCGATCGTACGAGCGGGATCGGCGACCGTCTCGGGGTGGAAACAGATCCTCGTCGCCCCGGCGGCGGCGAACACGCCCAGGAACTCCTCCGGGTTCGAGATCATCAGATGGACGTTTAGGGGATGGTCGACGGTCCGGTGGATCGCCTCGACGATCGAGGGACCGAAGGTGAGGTTGGGGACGTAGTGACCGTCCATGACATCGAGATGGAACCAGTCGACATGGTCGGCCACGCTCTGGACCTCGGCACCCATGCGCGCGAAATCGGCCGTGAGGATCGAAGGAGACAGCTGGAGCCTCGTCACTGAAGCCTCTCCCCCGGTTCCGGTCGCATCCCTCGTTTCATCTCGCTCCCATCCATCCGCTTCTTGCCGGCCGGCTGTACCTCGTCGAGCCGGAGGTTCCCGTCCCCCGTTCCGACCAGTAGCTCGGCGTCGCCGTCGATCTCACCCGGCCCCAGGTCCGAGCCGGCGGCCGGTGTCGTTGCGTGCACCTTGACGCGGGCGTCCCTGAAAGTGGACCACGCGCCGGGGGCCGGGTTCAGGCCGCGGACGAGGTCGTGGATCTCGGAGGCCGGTCGCGACCAGTCGATCCGCACCTCGTCGGTACTGATCTTCGGCGCGTAGGTCGCCAGGGAATCGTCCTGTGGGACCGGATCGATCGTTCCGTCGACGTAGGCGGGAAGCGTCTCGGCCAGCAACGTTGCTCCGATCCCTGCGAGCCTCTCGCCCAGCTGTCCCGCGGTCTCCGATGCGCCGATCTCGGTGGCGGCGGCAGCCACCACCGGACCCTCGTCCATCCCTTCGGTCAGCACCATGATCGAAACCCCGGTCTCCTTCTTCCCGTCCATGACCGCGCGTTGCACCGGTGCTGCGCCGCGGTACTCGGGCAACAGAGAGAAGTGGACGTTGACGAATCCGTGGGGAACCGCATCCAGAACCGGCTTCGGCAGGATGCTCCCGTAGGCGACCACCACCGCGACATCGGGAGCGATCGCGGTGATCCGCTCGAAGAACTCTGGGGAGCGGGCTCCGGCCGGCTGAAGCACCTCGAGCCCCGCAGCAACGGCGGTCTCCTTGACCGGAGGGGGTTTCAGTTCCATGCCGCGCCCCGACGGGCGATCCGGGTTCGTCACCACTGCGGCGACCTCGGCGCCCGCCTCGAGCAAGCCCTCGAGACTCGGGACCGCCCACGATGGGGTCCCGAGGAAGAGCACCCTCAGAGCATCTCCTCTGGTCGGCCCTCGGGAGCCGGATCCCGAGCCGGGACGGTCAGGCCGAGAGCCTGGTCGCGCAGGGCTCGGAGGGCTTCCTTGCGCATGTCGTCGGGGAGGTGGTCGATGAATAGGACGCCGTCGAGATGATCGAGTTCGTGTTGGAACACGACCGCCAGGAGATCGGTCGCCTCGATCTCGACGCGATCGCCGTTCTCATCGAGCCCGCGCATGGTCACTTCGACGGACCTCTCCACCGGAAACTGGATGCCTGGGAGCGAAAGACAACCTTCGATATCGGTATCGGTCTCCGTCGAGCGATAGACCAGCTCGGGATTGATGAGGGCCCCGACCGTCTCGTCCACCGAGTAGACGAAGATCCGCTCGAGAACCCCGATCTGCGTGGCGGCGAGCCCGACCCCGGGGGCCAGGTGCATCGTCTCGGTCATGTTGGCGATCAACGACTTGTGGAGGTCGGTGATCTCCTCGACCTCCCGGGCGCGCTGCCTGAGGATGGGGTCTCCGAACGTCCTGATCTGTAGTTCCGCCATAGGGGGGAAACTAACGTGGATCGACGTCGATCCGGAGCCTGATCCCGGCCGGGGCCGATTCGGCAGTCGGGCGGAGGGCATCGGCGATCGTCATCGCATCGGGACTCTTGATGAGAACCTCGCGCACATCGTCCCCGAAGTCGGACAGCGGAACCGGGATCGGCCCGAGGACCGAGGCGTCCGTCCCGCGGGCGATCCGCACGATCTCTTCGATCACCTCCGTGCCCCCGGCGCCGGCCACCGTCACCTTGACCAGCTCCGAGAACGGCGGGTACTTCAGTTCCCTGCGTTGCTCGATCTCGCGCGTGACGAAGAAGCCGTGATCCCCTCGCACGACCGCTTGGACCGCGTGATGCGACGGCCCCCCGGTCTGCACCACCAATCGTCCACCGGCCCCCGCCCACTCCGACATCTCCGCCAGGACCCGATAGGCACGTTCCGCGGCGCGGAAGTCAGGTCGCCGGATCAACGGATCGATACTGAGGACCCCGACTAGGGACACCTCGGGACGGAGGATCTCCTTGGCTCCGATCCAAGTCGTCAGGTAGATGTCACCCTCGAGCGACGCCGGACCGGTCCTCCCCAAGACGTCGGGATCGACCCGGGTGACACGCGCCTTCGGAAACGCGGAGGCAACCTGCTCGGCGAGACGTTCACTCCCGGCGCCGAGGAATCGGAAATCGGACGCGCCACAGTTCGGACAGACGTCGGGAGCGGACCCGGTCCACGAACACCGGGGGCATCGCAGACCGCTCAACGAACGGTTATAGGCGAGGCCCGCCTCGCAGCGCTCACAACGCAACGACCTCCGGCAGGCGGCGCACCACACCGCTCGGGCGAAGCCGCTCGTCGGTGCGAGCAGGCCGACCCTCTCGGAACGCTTCAAGGCGTCGCGGACGCGCTCGTGCAACTCGTGAGAGATCGAATGGCCTTCCTCCGGCTCGACGAGCTCGACCAGTGGCCGCGCCCGTCGCTGTGCCTCCCTCCCCGGAACGACCCGGGACACCCGCCCCTCGAAAGCCTCGAACGTGCTCTCGACGCTCGGTGTCGGACTTAGCAGGACGCACACGGTCCCCTGGAGGCGAGCTCGCTCGCGAGCCACCTTGCGGGCGTCGTAGCGGGGAGATCGATCTTCCTTGTAGGTGGGGTGATGCTCCTCATCGATCACGATCAGTCGGAGGGCAGGCGAGGGAGCGAACACGGCCGATCGGCCTCCCAGAATCAACGAAGCTCCGGCGGCGCCCTCGACCCATCCCCGAGCGCGCTCGGAGTCTTCCCGGCCGGCATCGACCCTCGCCGCTCCCGGCCAGATCGCCTCGAGTCCGTCGAGCAGCACCGAGCCGTACCGGACCTCGGGAACGGTCACGAGTGCCGCGCCGCCGGTAGCGTTCGCGGAGGCGACGAGCTCGGACACCAACGCAACCCTGTCCTCGCCCGGGACCGACTGAAGAACGAAGGTTCCGGCTCCCCCGCCCGCGAGCGCGTCGAGTAGCCGCTGCCCTCCGTCGTATCCCTGGATGACGCTCGGACGGGGGCCGGTCTCGACAACACCTTGTGGCCGCGGCTTGACCCGCACGCGCGGGGGCACGACCTTCTCGAACGATCGACCGAGAGATGACACGTAACGTCGCGACAGCCACCGGAGGAGATCCGCCATCGGGGGTGGGGCGAGCGGGTGCTCGATCACGACCGAGAGGATCGTTTCGAGTTCGCGCTCGGGCGGGCGGTCCCCGACGGTCGTAACGATCCCCCGCACCTTGCGGCCTCCGAAGGGAACCCTGACCAGAACACCCGCGACTACCTTCTCTTTCAATGCGTCGGGGACGCCATAGTCGAACTCCCTGCCGACGCGCCAGGCCGGCACCAGTGGAACGACGGAGGCTACGGTCGGCTGCGGTTGAGCGAGTTGATCAGGTACAGAGTCGCCGGAGGTCATCCGTACGGTCTGTTCGCTCCCAGGTGAAGTCCTTCTCGGACCGGCCGAAGTGGCCGTAGGCCGCGGCTGCCTGGTAGATCGGCCGGCGTAGGTCGAGATCGCGGATGATCGCAGCCGGTCGGAGATCGAAGACCTCGACGATCGCCTTCTTGATCTTCTCGGGATCGACGGTCTCGGTTCCGAACGTATCGAGGGACACGGAGACAGGATGAGCGACGCCGATCGCGTACGCGACCTGCATCTCGAACCGATCGGCGAGTCCGGCCGCCACGACGTTCTTTGCCACCCAGCGCGCGGCGTAGGCCGCCGAACGATCCACCTTGGTCGGGTCTTTGCCGGAGAACGCACCGCCGCCGTGACGCGCCATGCCTCCGTAGGTGTCGATGATGATCTTGCGGCCGGTGAGACCGGTGTCCGCCCTCGGGCCGCCGACCTCGAACACGCCGGTCGGGTTAACGAAGATCGTGACGTCGGTCGCGTCGAGTTCGGTCGGGATCAACGGCTCGATCACGTGCTGGAGCAGATCGGGCCTCAGCAGGGTCTCGATGTCGACGTTCGGCTGGTGTTGGGCGGAGATGACCACGGTGTCGAGGCGCACCGGCTTGTGACCGTCGTAACCCACCGTCACCTGGATCTTGCCGTCGGGACGGAGGTAAGGGAGCACGCCGGCCTTGCGGACCTCGGCCAGTCGCTGAGCGAGGCGGTGGGACAACCAGATCGGGTACGGCATGAGATCTTCGTTCTCGTTGCAGGCGAACCCGAACATCATCCCCTGGTCGCCGGCCCCCTGGCCATCCAGTGCCGCATCATCGGCTTCGCCGGAACGCTCCTCGAGCGCGTGGTCGACACCCGCGGCGATGTCGGGAGACTGTTCCTGGATCGCCACGGACACACCGCAGGTTTCGCCGTCGAAACCGATCCGCGAGCTCGTGTATCCGACGTCGGTGATGACCCGGCGGGCGACCGCGGGGATGTCGACATAGGTCGAGGTGCTGATCTCGCCGGCGACGACCACCCAACCGGTGGTGAGGAGGGTTTCGCAGGCCACCCGACCGAAGGGATCGCTGGCGAGGATCTCATCCAGAACGGCATCGGAGATCTGGTCGGCGAGCTTGTCGGGATGGCCCTCGGTTACGGATTCGGATGTGAACAGTCGGAGGTCGTTGAGCGAAGTCATCCGGACATACTAGACGTCAGGGGTGCTGCGTCGGCGGATAACCTCGTCGATCAGTTCCCGGGCGAGATCCCGCTTGGAGACGAGGCCCAGGTCACGGACGCCGGCAGCCGTGGCGATGACTGCCCGAACGGTATCGACCCCGAAGCCGGAATCGGCGCTCGACACGTCGTTGGCGACGATGATGTCGGCCCCCTTGTCGGCCCTCTTCCGCTCCGCGTAGGTGCCCAGACCGGCCGGATCGGATTCGGTCTCGGCGGCGAAGCCAACCAGGACGCTCCCAGTTTTCCGCAGTGAGGGGTCCGTTCCCAGCTCCTTCAGGATGTCGGGCGTGGGGACCAAGCGGATCTCGGGAGCCCCGGCCGACTTCTTGAGTTTGGTCGTAGCGGGGTCGCCCGGCTTGAAGTCGGCGACCGCGGCGGCCTTGATCACCACATCGGCATCGGGCGCCCGGGCGATCACCGCCGCCCGCATCTCATCCGCGGTCGGCCCCTCGACCACCTCGATCCCACTCGATACGGGAACGGAGAGAGACCCGGCCACGAGCGTGACCTTGGCTCCCCTGGCCGCCGCCTCGGAGGCGATGGTCACTCCCATCCGCCCGCTCGACCGATTCCCGATGAAACGCACGGGGTCGATCGGCTCGTGCGTGCCCCCGGCGGTCACCAGGACGCTGACCCCAACGAGTTCCTGACTGCGCCTCAGCACCTCTACCGCACCGGCCACGATGTCGTCCGGTTCGGACATGCGACCGGGCCCCTCGTCGCCCGAGGACAACGCCCCCGACGTGGGACCGACGAGCTCGATGCCGCGCGCCCGAAGCGTTTCGATGTTCCGTTGTGTCGCGGCGTTCTCCCACATCTCGGTGTGCATCGCGGGGGCGACGAGGATCGGACAGCGAACGGTCAGCAGGGTGGCCGAGGCGATGTCGTCCGAGATCCCGTTGGCCATCTTGGCGATCAGATTCGCGGTGGCGGGTGCAACGACCACGAGTTCGGCGCCACGGGCGAGCTCCACGTGCGGGACATCGGGCCCGCCGGTGAACAGCTCGGTCGTAACCGGATTGCCGGTGAGACCGGCGAAGGTCTGCGCGCCCACGAACTCGGTGGCGGACCGCGTCATCACGACCCGGACGTCGGCACCGAGCAACGACAGCGACCGCGCGACGTACGCGGCCTTGTACGCCGCGATCCCGCCTGACACAACGAGAAGGACCTTGCGGCTAGAGAGCATGGAGGAGTCTTACTTGATGCCGTCCGCCGTGCGCTCGTAGGTGACCAGGCCCTCGGCGACCTCCTGGAGGGCGATCGAGAGCGGCTTGGGCGCACGGTCGGGGCTCAGGGCCACCTGCGGCGGCGTGAACTCGGCGATGCCTTCTCCGAGCTGGGAGAAGTAGGCGTTGATCTGGCGGCTCCGCTTGGCGGCGAGCGACACCAGCGTGTACTTCGAATCGACCTTCTCGAGCAAGTCTTCGATCTTGGGCTCGATCATCATGAGTAGGGGGTTCCTTTCGTGCGGTTCGGCTTTGGCGGTTACTGATTGTGCCCTTGTGAGCTAAGTATAGATGCCAGCTCGTCGCTGGCCCGTTCGACGTCGTCGTTGACCACTATGTGGTCGTAGGTCCCCTTGGCCTTCAGCTCGTCGTAGGAGGCCCTCATCCGCTTCAACAGCGACTCGGGGTCTTCCGTTCCCCGGCCCCGGAGGCGGGCGGAGAGCTCGTCCAGGGAGGGCGGCTCGATGAAGACAAGGACCGCCTCCGGCATCGCCCGCTTGATCATCGTGGCCCCCTGGATATCGATCTCGAGGAGGACGTCGCGGCCGTTGGCGAGGTGGTGCTCGACCGGCTCACGGGGGGTCCCGTAGAGGTGACCGTAGACCTCGGCCGACTCGAGGTACTCGCCCCGGTCCCGCTTCCCCAGGAACCCCTCCCGGGAGATGAAGTTGTACCAGGCCCCCTGATGCTCCCCCGGGCGTGCCGGACGGGTCGTGTCAGACACCGAGAGAACGACATCCGGCTTCTTGGCAAGGAGCGAACGGATCACGGTGCTCTTCCCTGCTCCCGACGGTCCCGAGATTACGAAGAGGCGCCCGCTCCTGGAAGGTCTCAAGCGACGACGTTACCGGCGCGAGAACTCGGCGAGGAGGTTCTGTTTCTGCTTGGATCCGAGACCCCTCATCCGCCGCGACTCCGAGATATCGAGCTTCTCCATCAGCTTACGGGCCCTCACTCGGCCCACACCGGGAAGGGATTCGAGAACGTTAGAGACCTTCATCTTCCCGACGATCTCGTCGTTGGTCCTCTCCATGAGAGCCCCGAGCGTCGTCCGGCCGCTCTTCAGTTGCTCCTTCAGCTCCGCTCGCTTGCGGCGTGCGATAGCGGCCTTCTCGAGGGCTTGACGACGCTGCTCCGCGCTTAGCGGAGGGGGCAAGGGCATTCGGTACGACCTCCTTACCATCTGTTTGCGTGCGATGTTGGCGTGCGTCTGAGTACATCCACCCCCGGAAGCCTCGGAGTATAGCCCTGAGGACTTAAGCCGCGCCGGGGGCTACGTTCTTAGTCTTCGGCTGCCCGGCTCTTCGAGTGGAGTGCGCTCGGCACACAGGGGACAGTCGGCCGCGGCCCACGACTCGACCTTCAGTTCAACCAGAGCGTGGATCGGCACCCCGAAGGGGTCGCGTGAGGGGTCGCAACGATCGATCAACGCGCCGATCCCGATCGCCTCGGCTCCAGATGTCTTCACGAGATCGACGACCTCGCGTGCCGAGCCCCCGGTCGTGATCACATCCTCAACGATCAAGACGCGATCGTGGGGGGCGAGGGTGAAACCGCGACGAAACTCGAGGCCGTCTTCGGTGCGTTCGGCGAAAACCATCTTCTTATTGGCCGCGAGAGCAGTTGCGAATCCGAGGACGATGGCGCCGACGGCAGGAGAGGCCACGACGTCGAACCCCCCTTGGAAATGCTCCGCCAGCGCCTCCCCCAGGGAGCGCGTCAGACCTGGATCCTCGAACACCCGGAACTTCTGGACGAACATGTCCGAATGGCGGCCCGAGGTCAGGTGGAAGTGCCCCCGGAGAACGGCCCCTCGGCCCTCCAGTTCGGTCAGGATCTCGCTGGCGTTCAGAGGTCCACCCCCCTCATGCGATGACTTCAGCGAGGACGGCGCGGGCGGTAGCCAGAGGATCGGCCGAGCCGGTGATCGGCCGTCCGATGACGATGTGGTCGGCTCCCGCCTTGATGGCCTCGGCGGGCGTCATCGTCCTGCGCTGGTCACCCCGATCCGACCCATGGGGACGGATGCCCGGCACCACCAGGATCGGCCCTCCGGCCGAGACGGGCCCGAAGCGACTCCGGAGCAGGGACACCTCGAGGGGAGAACAAACGAGACCGTCGACCCCGGCGGACATGGCCAGATCGGCAAGGCGGGCCACCTGGTCCGAAGACGTGCCGTTCATCCCGATGTCGGAGAGATCGTCATCATCGAGGCTGGTGAGAACCGTCACCCCGAGGATCTCGATGTCGTCGGCTGCCCGCACGGCGGCCTCCAGCATCGCCCTCCCCCCGGAGGCGTGGACCGTGAGGAAACGGGGGCCGAGTGGCTCCACCGCGCTCACCGCACCGGCCACCTGAGCCGGGATGTCGTGAAGCTTCAGATCCAGGAAGACATCGGTGATCTGAGCGAGATCGGAGACGAGCTCAGGTCCGCACGACCCGTAGGCGGTCAGGCCGACCTTCAGCATCCCGACGCCGCTCTCGAGCGACTCGGCGAGGGTCATGATCTCGGCGCGATCGGTAAGGTCCAGCGCGACACAGATCGGGTTGTCCTTCAGGGCGACACGAGGTTCCTCGCTCACACTCCTCCTCTTGGTCCTTAGCCTTCGAGCTTGACGGCGCCGACGAGTTCTGCGGTAGATGCAATCTCGTGCCGCGTCATGTAGTCAGCGATCCCGGCGATCACCTTGACCGAGGTCGTCGGATCGACGAAGTTCGCCGTGCCAACGGCAACAACGGACGCACCCGCCAGCATCAGTTCGATCACGTCCAGGGCCGACATGACCCCGCCTTGTCCGATGATCGGGATATGGGGGAACGCGCTGTGGACCTCATGGATCGCTCGTACCGCGATCGGCCGGATGGCGGGCCCCGAGAGCCCTCCGTAAGTGCCGGCGAGCTCCGAGCGACGCGATTCGACGTCGATCGACATCCCCATCAATGTGTTGATCAGCGACAGCCCATCGGCACCAGCCTCCACGGCCGCGGCGGCGATGTCGGTCAGTGACGTCACGTTGGGCGACAGCTTGGCGAAGACCGGCATTCTCGGAAGGGCTTCCTTGACTCCTCCGATCACCGCCGCAGTGGCTTCCGGCGAATGCGCAAACATGTCGTTGCGGTCCTCGAGGTTCGGGCACGAGATGTTGACCTCGACCGCGGCGACGCCCTTGGCGGTACGAAGCTTGTCGGCGACCTTCACGAACTCCTCGACGGTGTTCCCGGCGATCGAGGCAACCACGGTGGCGTCGCGCTTGAGGAGCCAGGGAAGGTCCTCGGAGATGAAGTGGTCAACCCCTTTGTTCTGGATCCCGATCGCATTCAGCATCCCGGACGGCGTTTCGCACATGCGGGGCGTCGGCTTTCCTCTCCAGGCCGTCAGGGTCATCGATTTCACGATGACCCCGCCGAGTTCGCTCAACCGAACGAAGTGCGATCCCTCGCGACCAGCGCCGAAGGTTCCGGACGCGACGAGCACCGGGTTGACGAGATCGAGCCCCGCCAGCTTGGTCGTCAGGTCCGCCTTGGTGCGTGCCATTACCTAGTGCACCATCGCGCAAATCACTGTGACTCCAGAGCGCCCCTGCATCTCGGCATCATCGCCGCAGCATCGCTTCGCCCGCTGCGACTCAGACGCCTCGATCGACGATCGCTGCGTTGCTCGTCGCGTACGTACTCCCCGGTACGCCCGACTCCTCGCGCCTTGCGCTCCCCGCGCAGGGGCGCTCTGGATGTGGACGAGACTTACGCGATAGTGCACTGGGACGCCCTAGTTCCCCGGTGGTGCGTGTTCGTCTTCGACCTCGTCTAATCCGGTGTCTCGCACCGCGACGTTCGCGGGCGTGAGCTCCTGCTGATCGGCGGCTACCGGCTCCGTCCCGGAACCGTGCCACACGATCGAGGCGCCGTTGAAGACGGGACCGTCGGTGCACGCGCGGGCATAAACGACCGCGTCGGCCGGGTCCTCGCCGCGCTTCGGAGGCCGGCGCACCGGCATGACGCACGTCATGCACGCGCCGTAGCCGCAGGCCATCAGTTCTTCAACCGCGACCTGGACGGGGGTCTCGCGCTCCATGCAGATCTCCGAAACGGCCGCCAGCATCGGATGCGGACCGCATGCGTAGACCACCTCGGTGCCACAACGCTCCATCGTCTCCGCCAGGACGTCGGTCACCCGACCCCGGTCACCCTGGCTCCCGTCCTCGGTCGTCATCCGGTAGACCGATGCGAGCCTGCGTACGTCGATCGGATTCAGCAAGAGCCCCGACGTGCGGGCTCCCATCACGAAGTCGACCCGATGTCCCTCGTTGCGGAGCTCGTCGGCGAGGAAGAACAACGGCGCCGCTCCGATCCCACCGCCGACCAGGAGGCAGTGTGCACGACGCTTGGGCATCACGAAGCCTCTGCCGGTCGGACCGACGATGTCGATCGTGGAGTGCGCGCGGAGTTGAGAGAGATAACGTGTGCCCGCTCCCCTGATGTCGAACACGATCTCGATCGTCGACGCCCAGCCGCCGCGCTTATGCATGCGGTAGACCGAGAACGGGCGACGCAGGATCTGGGCGGAATCTTCTCGGAGGCGGATGCTCACGAACTGGCCCGGGCGCGCTTGCTCGCCGATCTCCGGAGAGACGATCGTGAGGCTGTGATACGCGTCTCCGTACCTCTTGTGCGTGAGGATCTCACCCGATGCCATCAACATGAGCGCACTTACCTCCGAACCTCTGCTAGGTAGGCCTGGAGTGGCCGGACCCCTACGTCTCCGCAGATTAGTGCCTCGATGGCCTGCACCGCGGCGAACATCCCCGCCATGGTCGTCACGCAGGGAACCCCTGCTTCGACCGAAGCGGTCCTGATGAAGTAGCCGTCGGTCCGCGCGCCCCTGCCCAGCGGCGTGTTGAAGACGAGGTCGATCGCCCCCTCACCGATCAGGTCCACCACGTTGATGGGGCGGGCGGGGGAAGGTGGGGCGGGGGCCTGATCAGAGACCTTCCCGACGATCTTCACAGGGACGCCGGCACGCTCCAGCACGTGAGCGGTTCCCCCGGTCGCGAGCAGGTCGAAGCCGAGATCGTGAAGTCGCTTGGCGGGGAAGATGACCGAGCGCTTGTCGCGGTTGGCGACCGAAACGAACACCGTGCCTTTGGTCGGGAGCCGCACCCCCGCGCCGGCCTCGGCCTTCGCGAACGCCAGTCCGAAGTCGGGATCGATGCCCATGACCTCGCCGGTCGAACGCATCTCCGGTCCCAGGACGGTGTCGACGCCGGGGAATCGTTCGAAGGGCATGACCGCTTCCTTGACCGCGGTGTGCGGGATGCCCTCGTGCCCGATCCTTCCGGGGGGAACCATCCTTTCGGCCCGGAGGTCGGCGAGCGAAGCTCCGGCCATGACCCTGGCCGCGACCTTGGCGAGCGGCACCCCGGTCGCCTTGGACACGAACGGAACGGTCCGGGAAGCGCGCGGGTTGGCCTCGATCACCGATACCTCATCGCCCTTGACGGCGAACTGGATATTGATCAGGCCCACCACGCCGAGAGCAGAGGCGATCGCCTCGGTGTAGCTCGCGATCGTCTCCACCTGGTCCCCCCCGAGCGAGAACGGAGGGACGACACAGGCCGAGTCCCCGGAATGGATCCCGGCTTCCTCGATGTGCTCGAGCACCGCTCCGACGTAGAGCTCGCGTCCGTCGAAGATCGCATCGCAGTCGACCTCGGTTGCACCTTCGAGGAACCGATCCACGAGCACCGGATGGGCGGGCGAGACATCGGCCGCCGTGCGCATGTAGCGCTCGAGGGAGTCCTCTTCGTAGACGATCTCCATCGCCCGGCCCCCGAGCACGTACGACGGACGGACGAGGCAGGGGAAGCCGATCGAGCGGGCGACGGCACGAGCCTCCTCGACCGAACGCGCGATCCCATTTGGCGGATGCGGGAGCCTCAAGTCGGCGAGCAGAGCCCCGAAGCGCTCTCGGTCCTCGGCGCGATCGATGGCGTCGGGAGAGGTTCCGAAGATCGGCACCCCGGCGCGGGCCAGTGCGGTCGCGAGCTTCAACGGGGTCTGGCCCCCGAGTTGAACGATCACGCCCGCCGGGCGCTCGCGTTCGACGACGTTCATCACGTCCTCGAACGTCAGCGGCTCGAAATAGAGGCGATCGGAAGTGTCGTAGTCGGTGGAGACCGTCTCGGGGTTGCAGTTGAGCATGATGGTCTCGAAGCCCGCATCCCGTAGCGCGAAGGCCGCGTGCACGCAGCAATAATCGAATTCGATCCCCTGCCCGATGCGGTTCGGTCCCGAGCCCAGGATCAGGACTTTGTCGCGCGTGCTGTCGGTGACCTCGTCTTCGTCTTCGTAAGTGGAGTAGTGATACGGGGTCTCGGCGACGAACTCCGCGGCGCAGGTGTCGACCGTCTTGTAGGTCGGAACGAGCCCCCATCCAGACCGGGTGGCGCGCACCACGTCCTCGCTCGTCTTGAACACTTCGGAGAGCTCGTGGTCGGAGAACCCGAGTCGCTTCGCCCGCCTGATCAGGTCGGGACCGCAGTCCCCGAGGGAGCCGGCCGCCTCGAGTTCCTTGCGCATGTCCGCGATGCGGGCGATCTGCTCGACGAACCATGGATCGATCTTCGACGCGCGGGCGACCTCCGCGGTCGACATCCCGTTGAACAGGGCCCCGTAGACCGCCCGGAGGCGTCCCTCGGTCGGGATCCCAAGGCGGCCGAGCTCGGCCTCGGTGACCTCGTCGCCGGCGATGCCGTGCCAGTCTCGCTCGAGGGATCGGAAGCCCTTCTGAAGCGCCTCGGCGAACGTCCGTCCGATCGCCATCGCCTCGCCGACCGATTTCATCTTGGTCCCCAGCACGGGATCGGCGGCCGGGAACTTCTCGAACGTCCAGCGCGGGATCTTCACGACGACGTAGTCGATCGACGGCTCGAAGGAGGCCGGGGTCTGATGGGTGATGTCGTTGGGGATCTCGTCGAGCGAGTATCCGACCGCCAGCTTGGCCGCGATCTTTGCGATCGGAAAGCCGGTCGCCTTCGAAGCCAGCGCGCTGGAGCGAGAAACCCGTGGGTTCATCTCGATCACTACTCGCCGGCCGGATTCGGGGTGCACCGCGAACTGGACGTTAGAGCCTCCGGTCTCCACCCCGATCGCTCTCATCACGCGAGCGCCGTCGTCACGCATCCCCTGGTACTCGACATCGGTGAGGGTCATCGCAGGGGCGACGGTTATCGAATCCCCCGTGTGCACCCCCATCGGATCGACGTTCTCGATCGAGCAGACCACCACGACGTTGTCATTGCGATCGCGCATGAGTTCGAGTTCGAACTCCTTCCATCCCGAGATCGACTCTTCGACCAAGACCTCGCCGATGCTCGACAACCTCAGGCCCTCGGCCGCGATCGTCTTGAGGGCCTCGGGTTCGGTCACGACCCCGGAGCCGCCGCCGCCCATGACGTACGAGGGCCGGATCACGACCGGATAGCCCAATGCCTCGGCTGCGGCGAGCGCCTCGTCCACCGAGTAGGCGAAGCTCGAGCGAGGAAGGTCGAGTCCGGCGGCGGTCATCGTTTCCTTGAACAGCCGGCGGTCCTCGGCCCTGCGGATCGACTCGGATCCGGCGCCGATCATCTCGACACCGTTGGCTTCGAGGACGCCGGAGGCGGCCAGTTCCATGGCCACGTTCAGCGCCGTCTGGCCCCCGAGGGTCGGAAGGATCGCATCGGGCTTCTCCCGTTCGATGACCTTCGTTACGTAGGCGGCCGTGATCGGTTCGATGTAGGTGGCGTCGGCGAACTCGGGATCGGTCATGATCGTGGCCGGGTTCGAGTTGACGAGCGCCACACTGTACCCCTCGGCCCTCAGGACTTTGCAGGCCTGAACCCCCGAGTAGTCGAACTCGCATGCCTGACCGATCACGATCGGCCCCGAACCGATCACGAGGATCTTGTGCAGGTCATCCCTCCGAGGCATCAGTCCGCGCCTTCGTCGAGGGTGAAGAACTCGATGCGGTTCCCGGCCGGGTCGCGCGTGAAGAACCGGTGCCGGCCTCGGATCTCCTTAGCCTGCTCGATGTGACAGCCGTGACCGCGCAGGTGATCGACCGCACTGTTGAAGTCCCCGACACGGATGGCGAAGTGCGCCCGCCGCGGCGGGTTGTGCGGATCATGCGACAGGTGGAGCTGCGAGCCTCCCAGCGAGAACCACGCCCCTTTCTCGCCGGCGCCCTCAGGTTTCTCTATCTGTTCGAGCCCGAGAACCCGCTCGTACCATTCGATCACCTCGGCCTCGAGCTCGGCCGGGGCCGTCACGGTCACGTGATCGAGTCCCCGCAGTTCCAACCCAGCCACTATCTGCGGCTCGCCCCCTTCGCCTCCGCCTTGCGCTGCTCGCGCTCCTTCTTCCGACGCTGCCGGTCCTTGCGCCAGCGCGCCTTCTTGCGATCGCCACGTCCCATCTGGTTTCTCCCTTCTTTCCCGCGATCCTCGAGAGGATCGCTATCTGTATGTTCTTGTGCCTACCTTCTTTCCCGCGATCCTCGAGAGGATCGCATCTGTATGTTTCTGTGCCTCACTGTCGAGGCGTCTCCGACTACTGGCTCACTTCGATTTGTGATGGCTCGAAGCTCTCGATCAGATCACCGAACGACTCGAATAGGTAACGGGAATCGTGGGGGCCGGGCCCCGACTCCGGGTGGTACTGGACGCTGTAGGCGACCCCCGGGACCTCGATGCCCTCCACGGTTCCATCGTTGAGGTTCACGTGCGTGAGATGGGCGGTGGTCTTCTCGATCGATCCCGGATCCACCGCGAAGCCGTGGTTCTGACAGGTGATCTCGATCTGGTCCCGCGCCGAGCACCTCACGGGATGGTTCCCACCGCGGTGACCGAAGGGCAGCTTGTAGGTCTCGCACCCGAGGGCCAGGGCCAGGATCTGGTGGCCGAGGCAGATGCCGAAGACCGGAAGCCTGCCGAGCACCCCGCGGACGGTGGCGATCCCGTATTCGACCGGCTCGGGGTCCCCCGGTCCGTTCGACAGAAAGACCCCCTCGTAGTCCCCAGACTCGATCTCGTCGGCGGTCACGGTCGCGGGCAGGACCGTGACGTCGAAGCCGCTCGAGACCAGGAGATCGAGGATGTTGCGCTTGAGACCGAAGTCGATCGCCGCGATCCGGCGACGCGGTCGCTCGAGGCGCTGGAGGAGCGCAGCCGTGGCCGGCGCCGTCTCCGCACCCGCCGCGAATCCAGACAGGGCGCGTTCGGAGACCATCTCCGCAGTCCATCCGTACGCCTCGGTAGTGGTCACCTCGCCGGCAAGGTCGAGACCGACCATCGAGCGAGACGTCCGCGCCCGGTCGATCAACTCGTCGGCGTCGTCGATCTCGGTCGACAGCGCTGCGCGCATCGCACCCCTGTCGCGGAGGTGGCGCGTCAGCTTGCGGGTGTCGATCTCGGCTATCCCAGGGACACCTTGGCCCTCGAGGTACCGGGGCAGTGAGTTCTCCGAGCGCCACGAGGATTCGATCCCGGAGATATCCCTCACCACGAACCCAGCGACCCACGGTCTGCGGGATTGGTCATCGGCCGCATTCACGCCCGTGTTCCCGATCTGGGTCGCCGTCATCGCGACGATCTGACCGTGATACGAGGGATCGGTTAGCACCTCTTGATAGCCGGTCATCGAGGTGTTGAAGCAGGCCTCTCCGGTGACGGTGGCGAAGGCACCGAATCCCTCACCGCGGAAGGTCGTCCCATCCTCGAGCGCGAGGATCGCCGGCGTACGCGTCACACGCTTACCCCGACCAGCTCGGAGTCCCTCGTCGTCGGGTTGCCGTTGAAGAACGTGTGCACGACGCGGCCGGTTACCTTGCGACCACCGAAGGGTGTATTGCGGGATAGCGAGTGGAACAAGTGAGGGTCGACCTCCCAAGAGGCGTCCGGATCGAACACGACCACGTTGGCGGGACCACCTACGGCGAGGGTTCCGTGGTCGGGTAGGCCCAGGATGCGGGCGGGGGCACACGACAACCGCTCGATCGCATCGCTGAGGCTCAGATGGCCCTTGTGAAACAACTCCGTCAAGGTCAGCGCCAACGACGTCTCGAGACCCACGAGTCCCGGAGGCGCGTACTGGAACTCGATGTCCTTCTCTTCGATCGCGTGCGGCGCATGGTCGGTTGCGATGGCGTCGATCGTCCCATCGGCCAGCCCGGCGATCACCGCATCACGATGGTCCTCCGACCGGAGCGGTGGGTTCACCTTCGCGTTGGGGTCGTATCCCTCGAGGGCTTCGTCGGTCAACGTGAAGTGGTGAGGGGTCGCCTCGCAGGTGACGGGCACGCCTTCGCTCTTGGCCCGGCGCACGAGCTCAACCGTCCCGGCCGTCGAGATGTGAAGGAGGTGAAGGCGGCATCCGGTGAGCCGTGAGAGGGCGACATCGCGTGCCGCCATCAGCTCCTCCGCCTCGGCGGGGATCCCCCTCATCCCCAGGGCAATCGAGCGCTCGCCCTCGTGCATCTGACCGCCGAGGGCCAGGGACTCGTCCTCGCAGTGTTCTGCGTAGATCCCGTCGAATGCGATCAGGTACTCCATCGCGCGCCGCGCGAACAGTGCGCTTTGAACGCCCTTCCCGTCATCGGTGAACAGTCGCACGCGCGCCACCGAGCGCGCCATCTCGCCGATGTCGGCCATGCTCTCGCCGACGAGACCCTTGCTCAACGCGCCGGCGGGAACGACCTGAACCAGTCCCGCTTCACGGCCGAGCGCCCACACCTTCTCGACCACCGATGCGGTATCGGCTACCGGGTCCGTGTTGGGCATCGTGCAGATCGCGGTGTAGCCACCGGCTGCCGCGGCTCGGGCGGCGCTGGCGATCGTCTCTTCGTCCTCGCGCCCCGGCTCCCGCACATGGGTGTGCATATCGACGAGTCCCGGAGCCACGACGAGCCCAGAAACGTCGATGACCTCGATGGAACCCGGATCGATCGAGTCCCCGATCTCGGCGATGACGCGGTCGGCGATCAGGAGATCCCCCACCGCATCGACCCCGGACGACGGATCGACCACCCGGCCGCCCTTCAGCAGATAGCCGCTCATGCCTCCCAGAGCGAAGGGCGTGCTTGTGGAGCGGGCCTGCTGTGACCCGCTCAAGACACATCACCTTCCTCGGCGCCGCCGAGCATCAGATACAGGAGGCTCATGCGGATCGCGAGGCCGTTGGAGACCTGGTCGAGCACGATCGAGCGGGGCAACTCGGAGACATCGGCGGAGATCTCGACCCCGCGGTTCATAGGCCCCGGGTGCATCACCAGGGCATCGGGCTTCATCTTCGCCACCCGGCGCGAATCGAGGCCCCAATTGGCGGCGTACTCACGGTTCGAGGGGAACAGCTGCTCGGTCGCTCGCTCCTTCTGGACCCTCAGCAGGTAGCAGACATCCACGTCCTCGATGACCGAGTCGAGGTCGTAGGAGATCTCCGCGCCCCAGCTACGAGCCTGGATCGGGATCAACGTCGGGGGTCCGACCAACACGACGTTCGCGCCCATCGTCACCAGGCCCTTGACGTTGGAGCGCGCGACCCTGGAATGGAGAACGTCGCCGGCGATCGCGACGTTGAGCCCCGAGAGATCTTTGAAGTGCTCGCGGATCGAGAAGATGTCGAGCAGCGCCTGAGTCGGATGCTCGTGCCAGCCGTCCCCCGCGTTAAGCACGCTCGCCTTTACCCAGCGAGACAGTTGGAGCGGCGCACCGGACGAGCCGTGGCGCACCACGATCGCGTCCACGCCCATGGCCTCGAGGGTCCAGGCGGTGTCTTTGAACGACTCCCCCTTCGCGACGCTCGACTTCGAATCGGCAGAGAAGTTGATGACGTCGGCCGACAGGCGCTTCGCCGCCAGTTCGAAGGAGATCCTCGTGCGGGTGGAGGCCTCGTAGAAGAGGTTGCAAACCGTGCGGCCTCTGAGCGTAGGCAGTTTCTTGATCGGGCGGTCGGTGACCTGCCGCAGAGACTCGGCGGTATCGAGGACGCGCGTGATGTCGTCGGCCGAGAGCTGATCCATCGACAGAAGGTGTTTGAACATCGCTATCCCACGCCCCCATCCTTGCGGCCGATCAAGACCGCATCTTCTCCATCGATCTCTGTGAGGTGTACCCGGACGTCCTCGCCCGAGGAAGTGGGGAGGTTCTTGCCGACGTGATCGGCCCTGATCGGCAACTCGCGGTGACCACGATCCACCAGGACCGCCAGCTTGATCGCCTTCGGCCGTCCCAGGTCGAGGATCGCTTCAAAGGCCGCACGGATCGTTCGACCGGTGAACAGGACATCGTCAACCAGGACGACGACACGGCCGTCGAGGTCGGCCGGTACGGTCGTCGCCTCGAGATTCCGAGGGCCCCGGAGGCCCACGTCGTCGCGGTAGAGCGAGACATCGAGCGCGCCCGAAGGAAGATCAACTCCCTCGAACGAAGCGATGTCGGCTGCGATGCGGTCCGCGAGCGGCGCTCCCCTGGTGCGGATGCCGACGATCACGAGGTCATCGGTTCCCTTGTTCGCCTCGACGATCTCGTGGGCGATGCGGGTGAGGGCTCGACGGATGTCGTCGGACTCCATCACTCGGGCCTTGACTGCGAAGTCGTCGCCCTTGCGTCCCGGCTGGGCCATCAAAAAACGCCTCCCCTATCCGGGCAGGCGTGTGCGCGTATGCAGTAGATCAAAGCCTCATCCCCTTCTCGGCCTCGCAGGGCCGCTCTTAAAGGTCGGCTCCCAACCTACACCGAGCAGCGAAGGCGCGACAACGACCGGTCAGGCGGTCGGGCCCTCCGAACGCACCTTCTCGACGTCGATCAACGCGGCGCGGAGGTCTTCGATCCAGGTGGTTTGGTTGGCGGCGACGAGGCGCACACACCACCCGAGCGCGTCGCTTCGGCTGCGGGCGACGCCGGCATCGACGAGGGTGTCGAGTACCAGCCGCTCCGGCATCCTTAGTCGAGTCATCACCGGGAGGCTGAGGTGGGTGAAGATCGCCCGCAACGACCCGCACTGGGCGCCCCACGAGACCTTCTTGCCGAAGGCGTGCTCTGCCTCCCCCGCGATCCGCATCCGAGCTCCCCTGGTCTCCTCCCGGAAACGCTTGATGCGCCCGGTCCGAGCCGCCTCCAGGGTCGCCTCGCCGGCCTCGTCGTCTAGATCGACGTCCGGGATCACCCCGATGACCTGGATCTCGTCGCGGTCGGTGCTGACCGAAGGAGGGGCCTCGAACCAACCTTCCGGAAGGCGACCGCCGAACCACGCCGCCAGCTCCGCATCGATGCCTTTCGCCGTCATGATTACATCATTACACACCCTGCCCGGAGGTGGCCAGCACGAACGAGAACGACGCTCCCCGCCCCGCGGTCGAGTCGATCTCGAGGACGGAATCGTGAAGCCGCAACACCTCCCGGATGAACGCGATCCCCAGGCCAGTGCCTCCCGACGGGCGCGTGTTCGGGTCCCCGCCGCGGAAGAACCTCTCCCCGATCCGCTCGAGGTCGGCCGGCGCGATCCCCGGACCCGTATCCGAGACGGAGATCCGGATCCCGGCGGCCTCGGGCGCTGCCGCCAGCGCCACT
>WHTI01000433.1 GCA_009377815.1 Actinomycetota bacterium | reverse complement strand
CCTGCGGTTGGAGTTTCCCCGCTCGGCGGTCTCTTGCGGTCTTGGCTTGGTGGCAGGGCCAGCATCTTGGTTTCAGGTTGGGGTGGGAGGTCGGGCCCCGGCAGTTGCGCGGTTCGACGTGATCGAACTCGGTCCGGAAGCGGTTGCCGCAGTCGATGCACTTGGGTCCTTCGAACTCAGATGGCTCCCCAAGCTCCAGGGCGACCGTGATCTCGATTGGGGTGGAGCGGCCCCAACGCTTGAACTGACGCAGATCTTTGCCGTCGAAGAACACGCCGTTGAGGAACGCGTCCTTGCCGATCTCCTTGGCGACCTCGGGTGCCACCGGGCCGACGCCGGGGATCTTGCAGACCTCACCCTTGCCAACGTCGGTCCACCCGCGTTTGGCGACCTCGTGGCTCACCAGCACCACCAGCTCGGGACGCTTGGCCCGTCCCTTGCCGGAGCCCAGGAGCAGGTTGGCGTAGGCATCGGCGAGGTGCTTGTCGAAGTCCTCCGGCACCCCCGCCTTCCTGGCCGCCCTCGCCAAGCGTTCGGCCTCGGCCTCGGCCCGAGCCATGATCGGGGACCCGACATGCGGCTGGAGGGCGAGGTGGATATGGGCCATGCCGAGCTCACCGGTGTGGTGCGAGGCGGTCTTGGCTTCCCGTTGCCGCTCCGCCAGACCCCGGTGCTGTTCGGCCTCGAGCTTGGTCCTGCGGGCTTCGTCCCTGAGCACGTGGAACGACTCCTTCTTGGCGACCTTGAGCAGCTCTTTGGCGGACCCGGGGGCGGCCTCTTCGGCCCGAGCGATCTCGGTGGCCTGATCGAGCGAGATGGAGCCCATCTGGAAAGCCGTGCTGAGATCCCGTGAGTCGCCCAGGGTCTTGCTCGTCGCCACCGTTTCCCGGGCTTTGCCGATCGATGTGCCGGTGATCTTCGCCAGCCTCTCGGCGTCGTCGATCTTGCGGGCGAGGGCGGCAACCCCGTAGGCGCCCAGGCGTTGGGCCTTGGCGTAGCTCTCGAGCTGACGCTTGGCTTCGGGGATGCTCATCAGCTCGGGGTCGAGATCGGCATTTGCCTTCTCGAGCAGCTCGACCGCATCGTCGACGTAGCTTGTTTCCATCCCTTCATTCTGATGAGGGGGTGAGACACGAGACT
>WHTI01000123.1 GCA_009377815.1 Actinomycetota bacterium | reverse complement strand
TCCGCCATGACGTCGTCTCAGCATGTGTGCGAGCTTGCGTTCGACCTTGGGGCGGTGCGCCCGGTAGTCCTGCTGCCACGAGGGATCCTTCTGACGGTCGCGCGCCGCGGTGAGCAGTGCCTCGTAAGGTCCCACGGTCACTACGCGACCGTTCGCTGATGCGGTGCATTCCGTTCGCAGGGGGCAGGACGCGCACGCGCCGCCGAAGCGAGCCTGTGCGCCGGAGGACGTCGGTGTGAGCGACACCGTCATGTCGTTGGGACAGGTCACGGTCGCAGCTTCGAGATCGATCTTGAAGCGGTCCTTGGTGAAGTGGCCCTCCGGCGCGGTCGGCGTTTGCACCTTGGTCATCGGGACCGCGCCCATCTCGTCGAGACGCGCCAGGCTCGCCCCGGAGCCGTAAGCCGAGTCGCCGTAGACGACGGGCTTGCTGTCGTCCCTCTCGCGTGACGGTTGCGGGTCCTCCTCCTGCTCGTCGGCGGGGCTCGCCTTTTGACCCGTGACTTCCTCGAGCAGCTCCGGCATGGAATCGCCGTCGCTCTCGTTGTCCGCCCCGACCGAAGCCGCAGTGATGATCTCTGTGTCGGGGTCGATCGCGACGTGGCCCTTGTAGCCGTCGAAGCCCTTGGAGGAGCTCTTGTGCCCGTGGCGGGCGTCGGTGTCGACGGTCGAGATGATTCGGTTCTTCGCCGTGCGCCGTGCGATGCGGAAGAGGTCGTCGGGGACGTGGTCGACGTCCTGACCGACGACGGTGGCAAGCAGCTCCGCCGCCTCGCCCACCTCAGGGCTTAGGCGTCTACCTTCGAGCGCTTCGAGCACATCCAAAGCGTCGTTGACGAGCTCGTCCACCAGCGCCGCGCGCGCCTCGGGGTCGTCCCAGTCGCACACCGGTTTGCCGGCTGACTGGTAGTCGTCGTCCCGCTCGAGCGTGGCTCGAAGCTCATGCTCGAGGTCGTCGTCCGCCGCCTTGAGCACACCTCTAATCGCGCTGCGGATGAGAGTGACGGTGTCCTGGGTCGCCACCGCGTCGTAGAGCGGCGCGGAATCGAGCACTCGGCGAACGCCGATGAGCCCCGCGTCGCGCGCCACCGCGGTCGTGACGTCAAAGACCCGGTCGGGATCGTCGGAGTCTCTGAGGCGAGCGCCCATGTCGACCAGCACCGTGTGCACGAAGCCGCGATAGCTCTCGTCCACCCCGGCGGCGTACTTCCATCTAAGATCGAAGGTGACCCGCTCGACCGCCTCACGGTCCCGAGCACCCCTCGAGACGCTGCAGCACCATCACGGTGGCCACGATTCGAGGGCGGGATCGAGCGCCGGCAGCGCGTTGGTGAAGAGGTCCTCGAACATCTCGTCGGGAAACAGACGGTCGCGCTCACGATGCAGCCTAGTTCGTGGGAGGCGACATTGGCCTGTCTTTCCATGGCAACCGAGATTTGAAGCAGGGTACGAATCTAGTCACTAAGAACTTGATTGTCCGGTCATGGCCGCGCATCCGTGGCCCCTCTTCTTGTACCTCGCGACTAAGGGTACAGTGCGGCGCTAAAGGCCATCATCTCGAGTGCCGAATAGACGAACAGTAATTGCTACCAAGGGAAAGGAATGTCTGATGGGCAGGCCGATTCGTGCGCGGATTGCGACAGCGGTCACGAGCGTTGCCGTGGCGTGTGGCACGCTGATCATTGGTGCGGTACCGGCAGGTGCGGTAAGCGGGGGGGGGGGGCCAGCGCGAGCGCGGTCGATCTGAACGCCGTTGCGGTCGATCTGGTCGGGGGTCTCATCCAGATCCCGGGTCTCGCGGTCGTGTTGTCGGAGTCGAATGCGCCGATCGGTACGTACGGCGTCGACTCAGGCGACCTGCTCACGCTCGACGTGCCCCCGTTGTTGAGTACCACCGAAGTGTCGAGCGCGTCGTCGCGCCTACCTGCGGGGATGGGGGCCACAGCCGCGGTGGGTGATGTGGACATCGACTTGCTCGGGCTCGATCTCGTGACTGCAGACGTGGTCTCTTCGGAGTCGTTCTGTCCGCCCACGGGCTCGGTCGGCGTTCCCACGGCGACTGCGAACGTCGACGGCCTGACCGTGCTCGGCAGCCCAGTGGATCTGAGCCTCGGTTCGGTGACGCTCGACGCTCCGATTGGCATCGACTTGGGTGGCCTGGCGACGGCGACGATGACGGTCACGGTCTCCCAACCGATCGTCGAGACCGCCACTACCGCATCGGCGAGCGCGCTGCTCGTGGAGGGCAACCTATTCGTCGAAGCGCTCGGCTTGACGCTCCTAGACGCCGAGGTTCTCAACGTCGGCATCGCCAACAGCGCGTGTGACCAGGCCGCCGCCGGGGTACCGACGATCCTGTCCCTCGATCCCGACTTCGGTCCCACGGGCGGCGGGACGGTCGTAACGATGTCGGGCACCGACTTCGTGCCCGACGAGACCTCGGTGACTTTCGACGGTCTGTCCGCGACAGTGCTGGATGTCTCAGACGACGGCACCGAGGTGGTGACTTCCACGCCGCCGCATCCGGTAGGGGTGGTGGACGTTGTTGTGACCACTCCGGGCGGCACTGCAACGCTGGTGGATGGCTTCACCTATAACGAGGACGAGGTTCCGACCAGCGGTCCTTGCTCAGGCAGGAGCACCGGTGACCCGACACCCGGCGGTGGACAGTTCTTCGTCGGTACCGAGGGCAATGACTTCTTCGTCGGTACGCCGGGAGACGATATCTTCTGTCTCGGCGGCGGTAACGACACCGCATCCGGTGGAGGTGGTAAGGACCTCATGCTCGGACAGGGTGGCAACGACACCCTGTCGGGTGGAGCCGGGAACGACGTCCTGCGTGGTGGCCCGGGTGTCGACGTCCTCAAGGGCAACAAGGGCATCGACACCCTGCAGGGCGGCAAGGGCAGCGACACCCTGCAGGGCGGCAAGGGCAGCGACATCATGCAGGGCGGACGCGGCAACGACACCCTGCGTGACACGTTCGGCCGCAACAACGTCTTCAACGGTGATGCCGGCCGCGACACGTGTGTCCACCGTCGCAACCGAGGCAACACGATCCGCAACTGTGAGATCGTCCGTAGGAGATAGTGACGTAAGGTCTCCTGCCCCTTAGGGGGTCGGACAAGGAGACAAAGGGGGCCGGCCACCAAGGCCGGCCCCCTTTGTACGCGGTGGATGTCCTTCATGGCCGATAGGACCGCCTGGTCGCGCAGGTACTTGCATGCATGCGTGTAGTGCCACCGGCGCATCGGTCTAGTAACCGTACGTTCTGTCAACAAGTCCGGTTGGGCAGGTTGAAGCAGGCTCCCGGAGAGCCATCTTTCTCTGAGCAGCTCGAGCCCCGGGTTCGGCGGTCCCTCAGGGGCGACTGACTGACTTACACGGACTCACCCGATCGGTGGCCCAGGCAACCATGTTCGTGCTCCCGGATGAGGAGGGACCGGGCGCCATACTAGCGACGAGGTCTTCGAAAAGCCTCATAGTCGGATCGACGTTCCTCCCATTACTGGGAGAGCGGCGTTAAAGGGCCACATCGCCATCGACCCCGACTCGGAGATCATCACCACGGCCGCGGTCGGTCCCGCCAATGAGGGTGACGGTGACCTGATCCCCGAGCTGCTCGAGGAACTCCGTGATCAGGACGGCGGCGGCACCGACGACCACGAACCGGACCCGAGGCCGTCGGGTGATCATGATGACGACGACGCCAAGCCGATCGTCTACGGCGGCTCGGCCTACGGCTCGGGGGCGAGCCTCGCGCTCCTGGACGAGATGGGCGCGGTCCCGATGACCAAGGTGCAAGCGCCGAACGCGCCGGAGGGTCGCTTCCCCAAGGACCGCTTCGCCATCGATCTTGAAGCCGAGACCGTAACCTGCCGGATTACCTGGTCGCCATCGAAGACGTTCGTGACGGCCGGACCCACGTCGTCCAGACAACCGAGGAGCTCGAGACGTGGCTGCGTTCCTTCGAAGAGGGCCGCTGTTATCCGGCGAGCTACGGGATCTGCGAGCTGTGCAGCCGCACGCACTCTGATCGTGACCTCGACCTCGAGGTCATGCCCCATTGTCTCCGCTGCACCGTAGAGCTGATCGAGATCCAGGCGGAGAGGGAGTGACCGCTATTCGGTCGGTTCCCCTCCGGGGACTGCTCCTGAGTTAGACGACTCTGTTCTCAACGCCGAGCCAGATGCATTCGTTGGCGAGCCGAGCGGCAAGTCGGGGTACATCCCCAACCACCATTGGGTGAAGCCGATCTCGTCGACGGGGACCACGCCTCGCCCGTAACGCTCGTAATAACCTCGTGGAACGAGTCGGTAGTGCAAAAGTTGTGGGCGTCATTGATGGGTTAGTCCCAGCCGACGAGCGAGTGGGCGGTTGAGCAGACTCCTTGTCATGGAACCGATGGTGCCGGGCCCGTTGGCCGGAAAGGAATCCAAAGAATGCTCATGCCATCTCCCTCGTTGCTTGCCTGGACGAAGCAAGGCATGTCGTCTGTTCTGCCTATCTCTTCCCAATAGCTGCTGAGCAATTGGATGTCTTGCATTAACGAGCCCCTAGTAACTTCGGTAATACGGTCGGCGATCGCATGGAGAGCAATCATCATTTGCTCCATGTGATCGGCAAGATGAATCTCGTCTGGCATTCGTTCGATCTCGGCTCGGATAGATCCCCAGCGAAATCCCTCGAGTAACTGCGCCTTGTCGAAGAAGATTTCGGTCCACCTTGATGGAGTCTCGTTCACGTCGACGTAGATTCCGCCATTGAGCGGAAAGTCATGATGGGCGGCGTAGTTTCTGAGCTTGTAGAGGAATCTGTATGAGAAATATGAGTCGTACTGCTCGCTCGTAATCTCTCGAAAAGCCTCGACCTCCAAGGACTCGTTACCGTAGCGTTGCTTCAACCTCGTCTCAGAATGGTCCAAGTAGACGCGCGCGCTCAATAGCCAATTCAAGAAATGCATGCGGAGGACGGTTCTGATTGCACCCGGAGCGGGCCACTCAGCCTGAGGTCGAGTTTCGATCGCTGAGATGAACGAATCCTCGGTTTCCTGGAATTCGGTGAGGTTGAATTCAACCAATTCGAGAGCTTCTTGACTCAGTTGAGAATCTACATGCCGAATTGCCATGCGGACGTCATCGACCTCTTGGAAAGTTGCATCCCGGACCGTCACGAAGGCATGGACCCCGTCGGCCCGTTCTGATTTGTGTTGAAACCTACCGAGCTGCCAGGAAACAGAGTCCTGCTTCACGCATACTCCTTTCAAGGCCGTGTTAGCCATGCGCTTAACCTATCGCCGACGGCCCTCAGACTCTTGATCCTCCGCTGCTTCACCCCTCGCTCGACGGCTCTTTCCTCTCTTAGCACCGGCGCTCCGGCGTCAAGGTCGTTCGTCCTCGCTGCGTTCCGGGCGCTCCACCTGTGACTCCGTCGCGTAACCGGCGCTCGTGTGGCTTCGAAAGCCGCCGAGCGAAGGAGATACGCGATGCCGAAGACCACTACCAAGCCCGACCGACTCAAGCAGGCCCATGACAAGCTTCAGGCCGCAGTCGAGTCGATCGTCACTGGCGAGGACTGGAAGCGGATGCTGAAGGCCGCATCCAAGTTCCACCGCTACAGCCTGAACAACCAACTGATGGTCTTCATTCAGCGTCCCGACGCCACGATCGTGGCTGGCTTCCGCAAGTGGCAGGAGATGAACCGCTCCGTCCGCAAGGGCGAGAAGGGCATCGCGATCTTCGCTCCGTGCAAGTACCGGGTTCCACCGGAGAACGGTCCTTCGGCTGCGTCCCCCGGTGGCGAAGACAAGATCGAGAGCAATTCTGATCTTGCCGTCAAGGTCGCAGCGTCCGAAGGACGACCTACCGCGGACGGATTCTCGATCCGTGGATTCAGGGTCGTGCACGTCTTCGACATCTCGCAAACTGAAGGAGAGCCCATCGAGGGCCTCGATGCGGTTCGGCCTAAGCTGCTGGACGGTGACGCCCCTGACGGCATCTGGGATGCGCTTGTCGCCCAGGCTAACGAGGCCGGCTTCGAGGTGATCCGTGAGCGGAAGCGCACCGAGAACGGCTACTGCGACTTCCTCAACAAGAAGATTGCGGTACGTCCCGACGTGGCGCCAGCGCAGGCTGTGAAGACTCTCGTTCATGAGCTGGCCCACGCCCTGTTGCACAACGATGACGTGATCCGCTCGCGGGAAGTGGCCGAAGTCGAGGTCGAGTCGGTCGCTTTCATCGTCTGCGATGCGCTCGGACTGAACACGAGCGACTACAGCTTCGCCTACGTCGCCCGTTGGTCGTCTGGAGCAGCGGAGCTCGTGAAAGACACCGCCGAGCGGGTGATTGGCTGCGCCAAGCAGATTCTGACCGCCGTACCAACGACGAGCAACATTGATCATCCAGTTAGACAGCTCAAATGAACAATGGCGAGCTTCTTCCAGCGGCGTCATTGGCGGCATCCCGGACTGCGCGCTGCTCGGCTTTCGCTAGAGAAGTTACGTAATCCTTGGCCGCTGGGTCGTTTTCCCACTGCTTCCACAGGGACAAGATCTCTCTGGCAAATACCTCTACCTACTCGTTGAGATGCGCTCCGTTCTTGAGATTTGTCGGGGAAGCTCTGCGCTTGTTGATGTGCAGCACGTGTCGATGTAGGGCCTCTTTCCATCTGGTGTAGGTGGCGGAGGAATAGGCGTGTGGTCCGAACTCCACGATGCTTATGTCGTTGCCGCTTGTCGCCAGAGTGAAGAAGTTGAACAGGCAACGAGCATGTATGAAGGCCGAGTCCATGGCGACAACAACGGCAGTCCCATAGTCCGTCCATTTGCATCTAGAGCGGCCGTGTGGGCAGCGGTGTCGATACCTCGCGCGAGGCCTGACAGCACGGTGACCTCTCGCCCAGCCAGTAGACCGGCCATACGTGATGCCTTGGCGAGACCCTCCGCGCTGGCATCACGAGTGCCTACAACTGCAACGGACCAGGCGTCGGACGAGCGTAGATCGCCCCTGTAGGTGAGGAAGGGAGGCAGATCGAAGATCACTCGCAGATTGGCTGGGTAATCGGAGTCAAGAACCGTCGTTAGCGAAGCCCCCGACTCAAGAGATGAAGACAGTGCTTCCTCGACCCGTCCTATTAGCTGATCGAGATTCTGAAGGTGTCCCGCAAGGAGGAGCTGGATCGGATGACGTCGTAATGCTCTGGTTTCAAGACGGCGTCCTTTGCGAAAGCCCAGTCGGCTACCGCTGCCATCTGATGTTCTAAGTCATTCATCCAGGTGTTGTTGCACTCGGCGCACACGTATCTAACGGAAGAATCGTCTAGTCGGGTAAACGCAACAGAAAGGTCCTCGCGAACGTGGCCGAAGGCTGCAGATCGATCTATGCAAAAGGCCGTTGCGACGGGCTCACTGAGGAGATGCTCTTTCGTGAGCTTTGGCACTTCCCGGTCGAGGTAACAGAACCAGCAACGCATTCATGCACTATCGCGCCGCCGTCGCTGGGGATCTGGCAAACGCGGGTTCCAGGCCGCGGCCAGGCCGCGCGACAACCGCAAACAACGGAAAATGACCGCAAGCGATCGTACCCACCACCCTGGCCGTGATCCTCGGCTTCCTAGCGAGCCGGCGATCCACCCGCCAGTCGGTCGCAGTGCCCCTCATCTCGGCCCTGCGGCAGCTCGATGCCAAGACCGACCGGATCGACTCCGAGGTCAGGCGCAGGCTCGACAGGCTCGACGACGGGTTAGGGAGAGTCGCCACAGGGCAAACCGATATCCGAGAGCGGATCGCCCGGCTCGAGGGCCAGTCCGCTGCCCCCAGAGAGAGGCTGTGGGCCCCTCGGAGCGGCGCCCTGAGGCCTTCTACGACGAGCTCGGGGACGAGCGAAAGGCCGGGCTCCAGGCGGTGTCGCTCGATCTGGGAATCGCCTACGCCCAGGCGACGACCGAGGCGGTTCCCCACATCACCCAGTGCGTCGACCCCTTTCACGTCGTCTTGCAAGCCAACAAGGCGATCGAGGCGGCGAGACGGTGGGCGTGGAACCTCGAACGACGCGCCAACCCGCCGTCCAAACGGGCGCGGGGCTGGCCGCCGACGGGATCATTGCCGCCGCCGAACAAGCCCCGCTAGGTCAAGCACACCCGCTGGGCGTTGCTCAAGGACCCCGGCGACCTCAACAACTCGCAGCTCGACGTGCTCGACTCGCTGCGTCGCGAACGGTCCGTGCTCTACCGTTGCTGGCAGCTCAAAGAAGGCCTGCGCGACCTCTACTGGCTCCGCCGACCCCAAGACGCCGCGCTGCATCTCGACTGGTGGCTCGCCTGGGCATGCCGCTGTCGCATCCCGGCGTTCGTGAAGCTCTCCAGAACCATCAGAGCCAATCGGAACCGGATTCTCGCGGCGGTCGAGCTCG
>WHTI01000120.1 GCA_009377815.1 Actinomycetota bacterium | reverse complement strand
TCCTCATCACTGCCTCCGCTCGCTGGCGGTGCGCGTGATGTCGTCGAATCCGTCCAGCCCAACCGCGGAGAGGAACCTCGAGGCAACGCTCAGTACGGGAAGGTCCTCCATGCGGATCGTGACGGTCACGCGGTCGCCCTCGTTCGGTAGGTCGGAGAGGCTCGTCAGCGAGATCTCTGCATCGGGAACGAATCCGGGAAGGACATCGGAGTTGACCATCGCAGCGACCTCGGCCTCGGTCGGGTACGGCGCCGAACTCGAGTTGCCTTGCCGGATGCTGGCGAAACGAGCTGCCTCCGAGGCCGCGTGATCGGCGGTGCTCGCATAGAGAGCGTAGAAACCTCCGAACAGAAGCAGGCCGACGAACAGGATCACGAGCGGCAGGATGATCGCAAACTCGACCGCGGTCGCACCACGTTCGTCGGCGAACCTCAGGTCGTTCCCTCGAGCGGTCATCAGTTCGGTACCAAACTGGCGCGGAAGCCCCCGGTGGTGCTGGCGGCGCAGCCGATCTCCTCGGTCGTCGGAACTGCGACGGTCCCGGAGATGCAGACCGGCACGAAGTCGAAGAAGGGGATGCCGAGGATCTCGGTCAGGTTGCCGAAGTTCAACGTGGTCGACGGATCCGTCGGGTCACCGACGATGAAGGCGTAGACCATGGTCCCGGTCGCCGCGGCTTCCTCGATGATCTCTTGCTGGGTCGGGGGGTCACCGGCCCCAGGGCTGTAGATGTCGTCGAGATCGTCCAGGAGCCGCTTGATCTCGAGCTGACAATCGAAGCCGATAGGTGGAGGTGTCACGGCGGAGACCTGCACATCGATCTCACCCGTCACGCCCGGCAGGTCGATGGTGATGCCGTCGTCGACGTCGAGGGTGACGGTCCCTCCCGGGACCGCCGGCGGGTTGCCGATCCCGGCCAGCAGGGCGTCGATCTCGTCGCTCATGGTCGAGACCAGGGAAGACAGCTCGCCCCACGAGGCATCGAGGGCGGGGTTGAGGTCGATCGTGGCGCCATCGATCTCGACCACGGTTCCACCGTCGAACTGGATCTCGTAGTCGCCGTCGCCGTCGACATCGATCCCCGAACCGCCGGGACTCTCGACGACATAGTCCGGCTCGACGATCGGCACGACCACCACGTTCTTGAACCTGCGACGCGCGGTCGCCGCTCGCGCCTCCTCGGTCTCACCCGCGGGATCGAGCGGCGCGCCCTCGAACGTCCTCTGGAGGGTTACCTGGACGCCCGGCTTGAGGAGCGCGGGCAGCACCGAGCCGAGCTGCTGATAGAGGAGGTTGGCGATCTCCTGGCCCTGGATCGAGACCTCGTAGGTGCCCCCCGACGTCGGGGTCGGGGTCGGAGTGGGCAAGGGGGTCGGCCCCGGCAGGGGCGGCTCGCTCGGGGACGGAACCGGCTCGGGAGATCCGGGGAGCTCGACCTCGAGCGTCACCTCTGGAACGATCGTCACGGGATCGGCCAGGGTCTGGAGACAGGCCCCCAGATCTCCGAGCACCCCCGAATCGGCCGTATAGGTCGCGTCGCAATCGGCCGCGCCGATGTCGGTGTAGTCGTCCCCGAGGCTCGAATCCTCGAGCAACGCGATGCGCGCCCGCGCGCACGCCTCGGCCAGGGGATCCGGTCCCCCGAAGGACGGGATGGCCGGCGAGCCGCCCGACGCGATCGCGTTGAGGTAGTTGCGGATGAACTCTGGATTACCCAGGGGTATGACCCGCGCCCCGGCAAGCGCACCGACATCGGCCGACCTTTGCACCTCATCGATCGTGCCGGTGCGGACGTAGGCCGAGAGCGCGGCCGCGCTGAGCGGAACCAGAACCCCGATGAGGAGGATCGCGAGGAGGACCGCAGTGGCCCCCTCCTCCTCCCTATGGAAACCGCGTCGACGAACCATGTACGAACCCATCCCCCGTGAAAGAGCGTCGCCCGCCAGAGCCGCCCGTTAAGAAAACCGGCCCGCAGGGTCTCCCCCGCGGGCCGTGGTCCGAAGGGCTCCCTAGAGTTCTCCGACGATCGTGTCGAAGGCGTCCCTGATTTCCTCACCGAGCGTCGAAACGATGAAGATGATCACTGCGGCGATAAGCGCCACGATGAGGCCGTACTCGACCGCGGTCGCGCCGCGCTCGTCGTTCTTGAGACCTGCCAACCAGTTCTGTACATCCGCCAGCAGCTGCAGCACAGCTACCCCCTTCGATCTTCGGCACGAGACCCCACGCCCCGCACTCGGTCCAGCAGTTCCATCGCGGTCCGCCGTGTTGAACTACGTAGGGTGGCGTGCTGCCTAATGACTACCTCGCGTAGTCCTTTCGGACCTTGGACGGAGATTGTTAGCAGCGTGCTTGCTTAGTTGTCAACAGGTTTATATCCCCATATCTAGTGGAATGCCCGGGAAGGTCCCTAGAAATAAATACGTAGAGATGACTACGTAGTTCGGACTAAGGGGTCAGGGAGTGGCAAAGACCGCGGCGGCCGCGCTGGCGAAGCCGTCGATGTGCTCCTCGGTGTGGGCGTCCGAGATGAACAACGCCTCGAACCGAGACGGCGGCAGGTAGAACCCGTGCGCCAGCATCCCGCGGAAGAAGCGCGCGTAGACATCCGGATCGGTGCTCTCCGCTCCCTCGTAGTCCTCGATCTCGTCACCGGAGAAGAAGAACCCCCCGAGGGCTCCGATGGCGGCCGCGACCATGGGCACCTCGGCTCGATCGGCCGCGTCGATCAGACCTCGGACCAGATCGCGGGCACGCTCTTGGAGCCGGCCGTACAGGTTCTCATCCTCGGTGATCATCTCCAGCGTCGCGATCCCTGCGGCCATCGCCACGGGGTTCCCCGACAGGGTCCCGGCCTGGTACACGGGCCCCGTGGGGGCCAGCTCATCGAGGAGTTCGGCGGAACCCGCTAGCGCGGCCGCGGGAAGCCCTCCCCCGACGATCTTCCCCAGCAGCACGAGGTCGGCGACGATCCCGAAACGCTCCTGAGCGCCCCCCGGTCCGAGCCGGAACCCGGTGATCACCTCATCGAACACCAGCAGCGCGCCGGCCTCGGTGGCGAGCTTACGAACCCCTTCGAGGTAGCCGTCGTGAGGAAGGATCAGGCCCATGTTGGCGGCGACCGGCTCGATGAGGATCGCCGCCAGATCGTTCCCGGCGGCTTCGATCGCTGTTTGCAGTGCCACGAGGTCGTTGAAGGGAATCACGATCGTGTCCGCGGTCGTTGCCTCGGTCACGCCGGGTGTCCCGGGGATCCCCAGGGTCGCGACCCCGGATCCCGCGGCCACGAGGAGCGAGTCGAGGTGCCCGTGGTAGCAGCCGGCGAACTTGATTATCTTGTTGCGTCCGGTCGCACCGCGCGCCAGGCGCACTCCGGTCATCGCCGCCTCGGTCCCCGACGACACGAAGCGCACCTTCTCGATGCCCGGGACCATCCCCACGACAAGGCGGGCCAACTCGACCTCGAGCTCGCTGGGGGTTCCGAACGAAGTTCCCTTGCTCGCAGCCGCGGTAACGGCCTCGACGATCCGCGGATGAGCGTGGCCGAACAGCAGCGCGCCCCACGACTGGACGAAGTCGACGTAGCTGTTGCCGTCGACGTCGGTGATCTCGGCTCCCGAAGCACTTCGGACGAAGAACGGCTCGGAGCCGACCGATCCGAACGCGCGCACCGGAGAGTTGACACCGCCGGGCATCAGGGATGAGGCCTCGGCGAACAGCTTGCTGCTGGCGTCGGTGATACGCGGATCTAAGCCAGCCACTCAGCCGCCTTGCTCGCGTGGTAGGTCAGGACCAGATCCGCGCCGGCCCGGCGGATCGAGGTCAGGACCTCGATCGTCGCGGCGCGCTCGTCGAGATAGCCCTTCTCGGCCGCGGCCATCAGCATCGAGTACTCGCCCGACACGTTGTAAGCGGCTACCGGATAGCCGGTTGCTTCCTTCACGACGCGCACGACGTCGAGGTAGCCGATCGCCGGCTTCACCATGAGGGCATCCGCCCCCTCTTCGATATCGGCCAGCGCCTCGCGCACGGCCTCTTCGATGTTGGCGGGGTCGGCTTGATAGGAACGCCGGTCGCCGAAGCGTGGGGCTCCCTCAGCCGCCTCGCGGAACGGGCCGTAGAAAACCGAAGCGAACTTTGCGGAGTAGGCGAGGATCGGAGCCATCTCATGGCCCGCGGAATCTAGCGCCGACCGGATCGCGCCCACTTGGCCGTCCATCATCCCGGACGGGGCGATGAGATCGGCACCCGCGCCTGCCAGCGACACTGCGATGCGACCGTAGGCCTCGATCGTCGGATCATTGTCGACCGCCTCGCCCTTGAGGATCCCGCAGTGACCGTGATCGGTGTACTCGCACAGACAGAGGTCGGCGATCACCAGCGCCTCGTCGCCGAGTTCGTCCTTGAGCGCCCGGATCCCGCGCTGCGTGATGCCCTCGGGGTTCCACGCCTCGCTCCCGACGTCATCCTTGTGGGACGGGACGCCGAAGAGGATCACGCCGGCGACACCCTTGGAGGCGAGCGCACGGGCCTCCTTCACCAACGATTCGATCGTGTGCTGGAACTGGTTCGGCATCGAGGCGATGGGGGCCGGCTCGGTGATGCCCTCCTTGAGGAACAACGGAGCGATGAGGTCCGAGGGGGCCAGCGAGGTCTCGGCGAAGGCTCGCCGAAGCGCGCCGGAGCCCCGCAGACGGCGTAGGCGCTCGGACGGGAAGCTAGACATGCCCACTATGGTGCCATCTCCTGCCGGTGAGCCCTACTCCGAGGGCCGTATGGCGGCCAGGGCCTCGACGAGGCCGGCGGCGGTGTGGGTGGGGGCGACGACGTCCACCCAAAGGCCCGCAGCCTCGGCCCCCTGAGCCGTCATCGGGCCGATGCAAGCCACCAGGGCGCCCTCCGGGAGCGGCACCTCCCCCATCACTCGAGCGAACCCACGCGCCGCCGAGGGGCTCATCAGTGTGACCGCATCGAAGTCCCCCGCCCGCACGACGGCGATCTCGGCCAGAGCCGGGTCGAGCGGCAGATTGCGGTAGACCGGGACCTCCTCGACGGCCCATCCCCTCTCCCGCAGGACCGCAGGGGTTTCCGGGGGCCCATCCTCGACCCGGGCGATCAAGACGGCCCCGTCCGGCTCGCCGATCGCGGCGGCCAGCGCCGCCCCGGTGAACGCGGTGGGGACGAGGTCGACCTCGAGACCGGCCGCCTCGGCATCCGCGGCGGTGGAGGTTCCTACCGCCCCGATCTTGAGGTCGCCTGGCAAGATCCGGTCACCGGCACGGTCAACGAACCCGGCGACCGCGTTGCGGCTCGTGAGGAGCAGCCAGGTGAAGTCCTCGAGACGCTCGAGGGCGCTATCGAGCGCGGTCCAGGATGACGGCTCGACGATCTCGAAGACGGGGAGAGGGATGACACTGGCTCCGCGCTCCGCGAGCAGTTCGGTGATCTCGGCGCCCGCGGCGCTAGGGCTGGTGACCACGACCCGCATCGCGTCGAGTTCCGCGCTCAACGGTCCGGCTCTCCCCCGAGTTCATCCAGGATGTCGTCGCCCCCGCCCGCGATGATCGCTTCGGCGAGCTCGACCCCGATCGCTCGTGCGTCGCGCAAGCCCCCCGAGATGCGATCTCTGATCGCGTTGGTCCCGCTCGGATGACCGATGTAACCGGTAACCACGAGCCGGTCTCCGTCGACCTGAGCGAAGCAGCCAAGGGGGACCGAGCAGCTGCCCTCGAGTCGCTGGGAGAACGCTCGCTCGACCTCGAGGGTCGCACGGGCCGCCGGATCATCCAGTGCACCGAGGAGCGCGAGCACCTCGGTGTCGTCGGCGCGGGCCTCGATCGCGAGCGCGCCCTGTCCCGGCGGAGGAACCCACCAGGTCGGATCGAGGGGGGCCGGGTCCGCGTCGTCCCACGATCCGAGGCGCGCTATCCCGGCGGCCGCCAGCAGCGCGGCGTCGACCTCTCCCTCGGCGATCTTCCGCAGTCGCGTGTCGAGGTTGCCCCGGAACTCGACGCATTCGAGGTCTCCGCGCGCCTCTGCCAGCAGAGCGCGCCGGCGGATCGATGAGGTTCCGACCCGCGCACCGGCGGGGAGAGAAGAGAGACGATCCATCGCCGAACCGGAGCCGCCCACGATCACATCTTCGACGCGCTCCCGTGGTGGAACCGCGGCGATCGTGCAGCCGGGACCGATCGCGGCGGTGAGGTCCTTGGCGGAGTGCACCGCCAGGTGAGCGCGCCCTTCGGCAACCTCGCGCTCGACCTCGGAGGTGAACAGTCCCTTGCCGCCGATCTCGGTGAAGGGGCGACGGTCCTTGTCCCCGGTCGTCTTCACGGTGCGGATCTTGATCGTCACATCCGGGTGCGCGGCGGTGATGAGCTCCGAGGTGATCGCGGCCTGTTTCAGGGCCAGCTTGGATCCCCGGGTCGCGAGGACTAAGACCGTTCCGGTCACTCCGAAGGGTGGTCGAGGTCGAAGAGCTCGCGCAGTGCCATGAGGTAGGCGTCGCGCTGTTCGGGGTCGCCGAGAGCTTTGACGTTCTCGAGCGGCGCGTGGATGAAGCGGGCCATGATCCGTTGGGTGAGTTGATCGACCACGGCCTGCTGATCGGGGCTTAGTTCGCCGAGACGCACCGTGATCTTCCTGATCTCATCCTGTCTGATCTCCTCGCCCCGCTCGACCAGGGCGGTGACAACCGGCGCACTCTCGGTCGATCGTTCCCAGCGAGCGAACGCCTCGAGCTCCTCGGCGATGATCTTCTCGACTCCGGCGACCTCGCTTAGACGAGTGCCAAGGTTGGAATCGACGACGCCGCGGAGGTCTTCGATACCCCGGAGTACGACACCCGGGATGTCCCCGACCTCGGGCTCGACGTCCCGGGGGACGGCGATGTCGACGATGAACAACGGCTTGTCGTCGGGGCGATCGTCGAGCGCGGAGCGGACCAGTGCCTGATCGATCACCATCCCGGGAGCAGTGGTGGACGAGATCACGATGTCGGCGGTCGCGAGATCTTCGACCAGGCTCTCGAGCGGTCGGGGCTCGACCCCGAAGGCCTCGGCCAGGGCGACGGCACGCTCCTCCGAGCGGTTCACAACCGACACGTCACCGGCCCCCGCGGACTTGAGGGCCTGGACCGCCAGTCGTCCCATCTTCCCGGCCCCGACCACGGTGATCCGCTTGCCCGAGAGCGAGCCGTCCGAGCCGAAGGCCCGCCGTGCCAGCTCGACCGCGGCCGACGATACCGATACGGGATTACGGGCGATCTCGGTTTCGGTCCTCGATCGCTTACCGGCGCGCAACGCGCGCCGGAACGCACTGCCGAGGATGCGCATCGAACTGCCTTCCTCGGTCGCGATCTGGAATGAGCGCCGCACCTGCCCGAGGATCTCGGATTCGCCGACGATCATCGAGTCGATCCCCGCGGCAACGCGGAACAGATGCCGGACCGCGCCTTCGTCGTGATACGTGTACAAGAGATCGTTGAAGTCTTCGGGTGCGACGTGGCAGAACTCCGCCAGGAAGTTGCGCAGGTCCTGAGCACCACCGTGGAACTTGCTGACCGCCGCATAGACCTCGATACGGTTGCAGGTCGAGAGGATCGCACCCTCTGAGATGTGCTCGTAGGTGCTCAGTTGATGCAGCGCCTTGGGGAGCCGGTCCTGTGAGATGGCCAGCTTCTCGAGCAGGGCCACGGGGGCGGTCTTGTGGTTGAGGCCCACCACGACCAACGAGGTCGTCGTCACGTGCCGCTATCCCCCCAACTGACGGTTCGCTTCGCGGGCCGAGGCGATCGCCTGCGTCCGCTGCAGGTGGAACGAAAGGATCTGGAGTTCGATCGAAAGGTCGACCTTGCGAACGTTGACGTCCGGGGACACGTTCACGACCGCCGGGGCGAAGTTGAGGATGCTCTTGACCCCGGCGTCGACCAGACGCTCGGCAACCTCTTGCGCGTTCTGTGGCGGGGTCGCGACGATCCCGATCGAGATGCCGTCCTCGGTGACGACCTCCTTGAGCTCGTCGAGGTGCCTCACGATCAGGCCCCCGACCTCCTTGCCGATAACGTCCTCGGCGACGTCGAACAGCGCCGAGATGCGGAAGCCTCGCTCCGAGAATCCCTTGTAGGAGGCGAGCGCCCGGCCGAGGTTACCGATGCCGACGATCGCCGCGTGCCAATCCTGGGTCAGTCCGAGCTCGCGGGTGATCTGGAAGAGGAGGTACTCGACGTCGTAGCCGACCCCCCTGGTTCCGTAGGAGCCGAGGTACGAGAGGTCCTTACGCACCTTGGCGGCGTTGACGCCCGCCATCGTCGCGAGGTCCTCGCTCGACACGGTCAGCTCGCCGCCTTCGGCGAGCTCGAGGAGCGCCCTCAGGTAGATCGGCAGCCGGGCAACGGTGGCATCGGGGATCGCACGGTTCGGCATAAGAGGGCCATCCTAACCGGGCTTGTGAAGCTTCTCACAAGGTCGGAAGGGACGATCTACCTGCACTTTTGCTTCTTCTCCCCGGCCCACAACGACGCCCTGGTGAATTTGTGCACGTCCCCCGACACCCCGAGTCATTTCGCACTTCTCAAGTCCCTCACGCGCCGTTAAGAGGCCGTCGCAGAATCGTCGACCAGGAATCAGGCCGGCAAGATGGTGAAGACGCGGGAACCGTTCCGAGTCTGAGCCGAGGCCCAGACCCTGCGGAGGTTCTGGGCGGCGGCCATCAT
>WHTI01000230.1 GCA_009377815.1 Actinomycetota bacterium | reverse complement strand
GAGGATGCTCACCATCCACGCCGGAGCGGCGGACTCGTCATCGAGCTGGTCGAACCGCCTGAACGCCTTGAGCAATGACTCCTGGACGATGTCCTCCGCATCGTTCCCCACCAAGCGTCTTGCGATCGAGTAGAGGCGCGGTAGCTGATCGACCGCCAGCAGGCGGAATCTCTCCTTATCGTCCACAAGCGCCTCGGCTCTCATCGCTGGGGCCTTCCGATGGCATGGTCCATATCATGGATGACGATACTCACCACGAAGTTATTGCATCGCGCACCGGTGGCAATAACCACAGGCGCGGTGACGTCTTAGCAAACGAAGGCAGCTCGATCCCTTCAGCAGAGAAGGCAAGGGATCGGAGACAAGCGATACCGGAGGAACACCGGTGGAAGGAGAGTTGTTATGGCGAAGATCATCTTCAACTGCAGTCACGGACAAGAGGATCCAGAGCGGGCCATCCTGCCGTTCGTTGCAGCGAATGTCGCAGCAAATGTCGAACAGGAGGCGATCGTCCTGTTGACGATCGAGGGCGCGTGGCTCTGCACGAAGGGCTACGCCGACCCGATCAAGAAGGACGGCTTTCCCGACCTTCAGCCGCTCATGGCTGAATTCGTCGAGAACGGCGGACAGATCTGGGGCTGTGGGGCATGCACCAACCCCCGTGGGATCACAGAGGACGATCTCGTGAAAGGTGCGACGATCGTTGGAGCAGCGAAGATCGTCGAGGAGATCGCGCTGGGTGCCACGCCCATAGCGTTCGGGTGATCGTGAGCTTCCCACCCAGAGCGCGCTGCTAGACCCACACGAAGGACGGGCTCTGGACCGATAGCTCAGGACTTGTTGACGGTCTTGATCTTGAGGAAGTCCTCGGGCAGGGGCGGCATGTCGGTAAGCTGATACTCGACGAACGCTTCAGGATCGAGCTGGAGAACGGGATTCGTGCGCCGTTCTCTACCGATCGTCGAGATCGTCTTGCCGTCCATGCCGCGCCCGCAGGTCGAGCCCGCATAGTGGCCGGGATAGACCTCGACATCGTCTCTTAGAGCCATCAATGCCTGCAGCGACTCGTAGAGGCCCTTAGCTCTCGATCGAACTTCGGCCTCATCGATGTCGATGAGTGCCAGATCGACGCGGCCAACATCGCCCACAAAAAGCGTGTCGCCGGTGAGCACGTACCAGTCATCAAAGAACAGACTGACATGCTCGGGCGTGTGACCCGGTGTGTGGATCACCCGACAGCGTCGATTACCAATCTCCAGCACGTCACCATCGCTCAGCGGCGTGAAGTCGAAGCCGACCTCGGCCCCACTCCCGAGGTACAAAGGCGCCCCAGCTGCGGTCGCGAGCGCCCGGGCGCCCGACTCGTGGTCGGCGTGGATATGAGTGTCGATGACGTGGCTGACAACCATCGCGCTGTCCTCGACGTCGTCGATGTAGCGCTGGGGATCACCCTGAGGATCAACCACCGCTGCTAGCCCGAGGCTCGGACACCCGACGATGTAGGAAGCACAAGAGCGGTCTTCGTGGAGTAGCTGACGGAAGTACATGAATCCCCTCTCCTAGATGAACAGTTGGACGTCGGACTCGCCGGCAAAGTCAAGGAACGCAGGAGCACCGGCAAACTCGACCCCATCGATCAGATCATCGTTCGACACACCCATCACGTTGAGCGTGGTGTTGCATGCGTACATCCTGATACCGAGTTCCTTCGCGATGTCCAGCAACTCCGGGATCGTCGCAAGGTTCGCCTTCGACATCCAAGACTTCATCATCTTGGTCGCAGCGCCCTCCATGCCGGGCAGGGCTCCGACGAGGGTCGGGATGTGAAACGGAACCTTCCTCATCGGTGGGGGCATCGCGGGATTGCCTACGGCGCTTACCGACAGCTTGGGCATGCGGTCCTTGTGCACGATATCAAGACCATAGAACGTGAAGAAGATCGCAACGTCCCAGCCCATGCTCGCCGCCGTGGTGGCCATGACGAGCGGCGGATAGGCCTGGTCGAGGGTCCCTTTGGAAACGATAAGAGCAAGACGTTTGGGCTCAGGGAACTCATCCGATACGACTTGTGAGTCGGGGATCACATCTATGTTCGTCTTCATCGGCTGCGTTTCACGACGTACACGAAAGCCGTGTCATCGCCGGAGTGTTCGACGAGCTCGTGGCCGGTGTTCTTGCACCACGCAGTCATGTTCTCCTTCGAGCCGGGGTCGTCGGTCCACACCTCGACCAGCTGACCGATCTCGACCTTGCGGATCGCCTGACCGAGCCGGATGGTTGGCATCGGGCACACGAGACCTCGAGCATCGACCTGGGAAACCACTTCGGCTGACCCCATCCCACCCTCCTCGTTGGCGTGTCGTCATTCTCTTCACCGTGCTGTTGCTTGTCAAGTACTTTCTTGAATACTATAGGACGATGGAAGACCCAAAGATCACACCGGTGCCCTCCCCTATCGCCCTGGGGATCAGGGCAAACCTCGCCCAGTTTGCCCTGCTCGTAGGGGTGAACGGACTCGTCGGCGCGCTCGTCGGCCAGGAGCGCTCACTCGTCCCCCTATTGGGTGAGCGCGTCTTCGCGGTCGGTTCGAGCACCGCCCTCATGCTGTTCATCGTCAGCTTCGGGCTCGCCAAAGCAATGGCCAACCTCGCCGCCGGCTACCTTGCCGATCGGATCGGCCGTCGCAATGTCCTGCTGCTCGGGTGGTTCGCGGCGATCCCCGTTCCGATCGCCCTGATGCTCGCTCCTAACTGGGGCTGGGTGATCGCAGCGAACGTGTTCCTGGGGATCAATCAGGGCTTGGCGTGGTCGTCGACGGTCGTGATGAAGATCGATCTGGCCGGGCCACGTCAGCGCGGATTGGCGATGGGCTTGAACGAGTTCGCCGGCTACCTCGCGGTCGCGATCTCCGCCGTCGCGACCGGCTGGCTCGCGGCGCGCTATGGACTACGGCCTGAACCACTCTTCCTCGGGGTCGTGATAGTGGCTCTCGGCGTCGGCTTGTCGGCCCTGTTCGTGAAGGAGACGTCCGCACATATGGAACTCGAGAACGGAGCGTCGGCTGGAAAGACGTTCGGAGAGGTTGCCGCGCTCGGGAGCTACAAAGACCGAGGGCTCTCGGCGGCATCGCGCACGGGGCTCGTTAACAACGCGAACGACGCCCTCGCTTGGGGACTACTACCTGTGGTGATGCTCGGCGAAGGCCTCACCACGATCCAGATCGGAACCGTAGCAGCCGTCTATCCCGCGGT
>WHTI01000189.1 GCA_009377815.1 Actinomycetota bacterium | reverse complement strand
CGTGCTCGATGCCGGGGTTGGCACCGCTTCGGATGCGGCGATCGCGCTCGAGATCGGATGCGACGCGGTCCTGGTTGCCAGCGCGATCACCCGTGCTCAAGATCCTGCGGGGATGGCGGAGGCGATCCGCAAGGGAGTTGAAGCCGGACGGCTGGCGCGTCTGTCGGGGCGGATCCCACGGCGACTTTATGCCGAGGCGTCGACCACTTTCGAGGGGCTTCCCGAACTCGACGAACCGGGGGCGTGACCGTTCCCCGAGATCTCCGCCGGGGTGATCGTCACCGGCAGCGCATTGAGCGCGGCGTTGCCCGATAGGGGATCGATGAGGGCATCGTCGGTCAGGTCGTTGGCCGAGACCCCCGCGTTCGCACCCGCGACCGAGAGCCTCACGCCGGGGAGGTCGTGGCCCCACCCGTGCGGCAGGCTCGCCACGCCCGGCATCATCTCGTCGCTCACCTCTACCGCGGCGACGACCTCGCCGACGCGCGAGACGATCCGTGCTCCGGCCCCCTCGGACAGGGCGAGACGCGCGGCATCGGCGGGGTTCATCACGAGCGTGCACCGATTGCTGCCTCGCACCATCGCGGGGACGTTGTGCATCCACGAGTTGTTGGAGCGGAGTTGGCGGCGGCCGATCAGGACCATGTCATCTGCCGGTCGCTCGAGATCGGCGAGCAGGCGAGGTATGTCGGCAGCGATCATCTCGGGAGCGAGTTCGACCTTGCCGGAGACCGTGCGCAGCGCGTTCGGCAACCTCGGTGTGAGGGGGCCGAGATCGACCCCGTGCGGGTTGGCCTCGAGGACCGCCAGCGAGAGTCCATCGGGAACGTCCCCGAAACGGTCGCCGTATGGTCCCGAGCGAAGGCGCAGGTCGAGGATCTGCTCCACCGGTTCCCGCCCCTCGAGTGCAGTGGCGACGGCCCCGGGATCGTGTCCCTCGAGTGGGCCTCCGGGACGGACGGCGCGGTCGATCAGGTACTGAAGCCCCATCGCCGGAACGAGGTGCGGGTCGGCGGCTGCGCTTCCGCCGCTCATCACCAGGGCGAGACGCGCGAGGATCTCCCATTCGTCGGGGCCGTCGAACGTTTGCAGGGGCGGGCTGTAGTTGGCGACGTTGCGGATCGAAAGTTGGTAGAAGGCGAAGTCGTAGTGATGACGTGACAGCAGCGGTGGGGGAGGAAGGATCACGTCGGCGAGGCGGGTCGTCTCGTTGACGTACGGATCGACCGCGACCATGAAGTCGAGTGAAGACAGCGCGGCGGCAACGCGCCGTCCGTTCGGGGTCGAGAGCACCGGGTTGCCGGCGATCGTCACCAAGGCACGCACCTGACCGTCACCCGGTTCCTCGATCTCGTCCGCAAGGGTGGCGACCGGCAACTGGCCGAACGCCTCCGGGTAGCCCTTGACGCGGCTCGAGAAGCGACCGGTGGACCATCCTCGTCCGCGCGGTTCCTCGGGATCGGGCTGTGCGTGCGCCGCGAGCGGGAACATCCGGCCCCCGGCTCGGTCGAGGTTGCCGGTGATCGCGTTGACCACGTCGCTGGCCCACGACGTCAGGGTTCCGAAGGTGTGCTGGTGCACTCCAACGCGGTCGTAGATGCTCGCCGAGGGGGCATCGGAGAACTCGCGGGCGATCCTGCGGATGTCGTCGGGAGCGATGCCGGTGCGCGCTGCGACCGCCTCGGGCGTGAACGGTTCGACGATCCGCTCGATGTCCGCGAGACCCGTGACGTGATCCTCCAGATCCCCGAGATCGACGCGCCCCTCGTCGAACAGCGTGTGGGCGAGCGCGAGCACGAGGAACGCATCGGTACCAGGCTTGATGAAGAGGTGCTCATCCGCCCCGGTGGCAGTTTCGGTGCGACGAGGGTCGATCACCACGACCTTGCCTCCGCGCCGGCCGATCGCCTCGAGGCGGCCGCGGAAATCGGGCGCGGTGGCGAGGCTTCCGTTCGATATCCACGGGTTGGCGCCGAGTACGAGCAGGTAATCGGTGCGATCGAGATCGGGCACCGGGATCAGCAATGGGTCACCGAACATCAACCCGCACGAAACGTGCTTTGGGATCTGGTCGACGGATGCGGCCGAATAGAAGTTCTTGGATCCGAGCGCCCTGATCAACATCGGCAGCATCACGGTCGCAGAGAGGCTGTGGACCGACGGGTTCCCCGCGTAGAGGGCGACGGCATCCTTCCCACCGCGTTCGATCACCGCTCCGAGGCCGCGTTCGACCGCGGCGAACGCCTCCTCCCAGTTTGCTTCTCGGAGGGTCTCTCCATCGCGGATCAGGGGAGCGCGGAGCCGGTCGGGGTCCTCCTGCAGGTGCTTGACCGCGGTTCCCTTCGGGCAGATGAACCCGTGGCTGAAGACGTCGTCGTCATCACCGCGCACACTCTGGATCCGGTCACCGTTCATGGTGATCGAGAGACCGCAGGTCGCCTCGCACAGCGGACAGGTACGGAACTGGGTGGCAGTCATCGGACCCTCCCCCTCGCCAGCGTCCCCGGAGGGACCGGATCCGGGAATCCTAACGCCGGCCCGGTCCCCGATCGGGCTCAGGAGGAAGTAGAGGTGTCCCCCAGGGTCGCGGTCACGGTTATCTCCTCGCCGTCGCGGATGATGGTGACAGTTACCTCGGTGCCCGGGGGGGTCGCTCGGATCTGTGCTGCGAGACCCTGCATGTCTTCGATCGTAGTGTCGTCGATCTTGGTGATGAGATCTCCCTGCTGGATACCGGCGTCATCGGCCGCGGTCCCCGGCTCGACCGAGGTGATCAGCGCGCCGGCGTTACCCGAGTTGTCGTTGGTCCCACTGACGCCGAGGAACGCGGGGATCACGGGTTCTCCCGCGACGAGCTTCTCGGCAACCCAAGCCGCCTGATCGATCGGGACCGCGAAGCCGACACCCTGGTTGCCGCCACTCTCAGTGCGGATCGCGTCGTTGATGCCGATGACGCGACCGGCTCGATCGACCAGCGCACCGCCGGAGTTTCCCGGATTGATCGACGCGTCGGTCTGGATCATGCTCGCGACGGTCCCGTCCGGACGGATCACGCTCCGGTTGATCGCGCTGATGACGCCCGAGGTAACCGTGGAGTCGAGTCCGAAGGGGCTGCCGATCGCCACCGCCAGCTGTCCGACCTCGAGATCCACCTCGTCGGCCAGATCGGCGGCTTGAAGTCCGCTCTCCTCGACCCTCACGACCGCGATGTCGCTATTGGTGTCGGTGCCGACGACTTCTCCATCGGTCGAGGATCCATCGCTCATACGGACCGTCACCGTGTCGACTCCTTGGACGACATGAGCTGCGGTAAGGATGAGTCCGTCGGTGTCGTAGATCACGCCGGAACCGAGCCCCGAGCGCGTCTCGAGCTGCACGACCGAGGGGAGCAGGGCGGCGGCGATCTCCGCCACCGGCTCGGCACCCGAGCTGGTTATCGGCGGGACGTCGGGAGCAGCCTCGTTCTCCTGCTCCTGAGCCGCGGGCGCGGAGGGCTCGGGATCCTCGGGTGCGGTAACGCGTCCCACGAGGATGCCGGTGACGAGCAGAAGCGGGATGATCAGGGCGAGCGCCACCGCGCGGACCCACGGCCGCCGTGGAGGACCGCCCGGGGGTTCGTCGACGGGCTCCGGCATCCACAGGCGATGAGGGGTCATCTCGGCGGCGTCTCGCTCGCCGGGATCGGGGGTTGCCGGGGTCTCTGGGGCCTGGCTCATCGGATCTCCTTGTTTGGGCGGCACTTGTCTTCGTTCTCTACCCAACGTATGAGGCGACCGATAAATCCCACCTAAAGGCTCGCTCCTAGGAGGTGAGTAGGACGGGGTCTCCGACGGGGGGCTCGGTGCCGTAGCTCCCGGAGACGGGCAGACAGATCAGGAACGTGGTCCCGACGCCCGGACGGGAGGCGACCCGGATGACCCCGCGGTGGACCTCGACGATGCGCCGAACGATAGCGAGCCCGAGGCCGGTGCCGCCATCCGATCGCGTTCGGGCTTGGTCGGCCCGGTAGAAACGGTCGAAGATGTGCTCGAGATCGGCGGGTTCGACACCCGGTCCCTGATCCGCAACCGCCACCCACGTCCACCCATCGGAACCCCCAGAGTCGATCTCGATCCTGGTTCCCGGTGACAGGCGGATCGCGTTCTCGAGGAGGTTGGCGAGCGCTCGTTGGATCGCGTCGCGATCGCCGTTCACGATAGAGCGCGCCGATGCCTTGATGCCGAAGGCGATGTCGCCCTCCGATGCTGCGGCTCTGAACTCCTCGGCGACCTCATCGATCACGTCGCCCAACTGGAAGTCCGAGCGGGTCTCTACGCGGGCTTCGAGCCGGGCGAGCATCAGGAGGTCCTCCACCATCCTCGACATCCGGTCTCCTGCGCTTCTCGCCACCTCGGCGGCACGGCGTAGCTCCGCGGTGTCGGCGTTCGGGTCGGCGAGAGCGACATCG
>WHTI01000472.1 GCA_009377815.1 Actinomycetota bacterium | reverse complement strand
GAGCCCGTGCTCCTCCTGGACCCGCCGCATGACGTTGCGGATGACCTCGACATCGGGGTGCCCATTTTGGTAGGCGCCGCTCAGCGAGAGGTTGAGGACGTCGGCCCCATTCTGACCGGCGTAGATCGTGGCATATATCACCGCCTGCATGGAACAGGAGCGATCGGGGCAGACCCGAAGTGTCATCAGCCTCGCCCTCGGGGCGACCCCGGAGATTCCGACACCGTTCTGGGGCGCCGCGATCAGAGACGAGACGGCGGTGCCGTGACCGATTGTCTCCTGGGGGTTGTTGTCGTCCTCCACGAAGTCCCAGCCGATGACATCGTCGACGAAACCGTTGTTGTCGTCGTCCCTCCCATTGCCCGGGGTCTCACCGGGGTTCCTCCACAGTGTGCCTTCGATGTCGGGGTGTTTGCGGGCGATGCCGGTGTCGGCCACGGCGACCACGACGCCCCCGCCCTTGGTCCGTTTCCAGGCACCCCCCACCCCGACACCACCCTCGGTCTCGGGGTTCTTCAGCGCCCACTGCTCGCCCTGACGGGGGTCGGCGGCGACCTCGAGCTCCTCGATGGCGAAGTCGTCGGTGATCTCCATCTGTGAGTTACCGGGGGCGACGATGACACCGAGCGCGGTGGAGAGCCGGGCGGCGACCGCCTCGTTGTCGGCGCCAACCATCTCGATCTCCACCATCTCGGGAAACTCCAGCCCCTGGATGGTGGACGACGCCGAGACGACACCCTCGAGGTTGAGGGCGGCGGCGGCGATGCCGGCCGATACGCCGGCATCACCGGTGAGGGCGTACACCGTCACCGTCTCCTCGGCGACGTCTTCCTCCGCGGCCTCCTCCTCGGTGACCTGATCATCGGTGGTCAGCTCCTGGGCGGAGGCGGGCACCACCGAGATGATCATGGCGAAGATGGTGACAAGCACGATCAGACGTCTGGGAAAGTTACTCATGTCCTTGACCCCTTGGGGTTCCACAACCCCGTAGATTTTGCGTTTGCCCTCCCGATCCCGGTCGTAACGGACAGTGCCG
>WHTI01000390.1 GCA_009377815.1 Actinomycetota bacterium | reverse complement strand
CGGTCCAGTGGGTCTCGGTGGTCGTGTGCCGGAGGTTGAACTCGTCCGAGGTCTCGCCCTTGCGCCAGATCTGGTACTCGGCCACTCCACTGGAATCATCGATCGACGCATCCCACGTGATCCTGACTTCGTTCGTTTGAGACTCGCTGAGTTGCACGTTCGACGGGGCGCTCGGAGGGGTCACGTCGCTGCTCAACAGCGCCCAGCGCAACTCGTGGTCGGAGTAGTACTGCTTGGGGTCGGCCGTCCTGGGGTTGTACTTGCCGTCGTGGTTGGCGCGGTGGATGCCGGCCGGGGTGTAGATGTGGTCGAAGGCGCCATCGTCGGTGAGGAGGTGCACCGCGCTCCGGTAGCCGCCATCGTGGAATGCCTTCCACGTCGGCGTGAACTCGCACAACTTGTCCGTCGTCGCGCCGAGACATCGCCCGGTGTTGAAATCTCCGGTGATCACTTTCAGTGCCGTCGGGTACTTCCGGTTCAGGTTCACGTCGATCTGTTCGGCCCACTTGCCCTTGTACTTCTCGGCGGTTTTCTTGTTTTTCATCACGGTTCCCAGCGAGAAGTGCGTGCTCGTCAACGCATACAGAATTCGGGTGCTTCGCTCGCTCACCGAGACGTAAGCTTGCGTCTTCTTCTCGCGGTACACGCCCGGGGCCTTGTCGGCGGCCTTGTAGGTCGTGACGAGGAAGCCGCCGGCATCTTCCTTCTTCATCGTGGTGTTGTTGATGACGATCGCGGTTTCGTTCTTGGTGACGACCTGGCCCTCGAGCACGTACGGTTCGTCCTTGGGTGCAATGGCCACGATGTACTTGTCGCCGGTGGCCTTGGACAGCCTGTCTCTGACGAACCGGGCCCCCTTGGCGGTGATCTCTTGGAGATTCAGCACGTCCGGGTTGTTGGGTACGAGCTTCAGGAGCCGGTCGACGTAGTTCCGCATGTCCCTCAGGTTGTTGACGTCGGAGATCCCGTACGCCTCCTGGAGGTTCGTCGTCACGACCAGCACGCGATCGTCGGGGGTGTCGTCGAGCCCCGCCTGAGCCGTGGGAGACATCAGCGCGATGAGACCGCCGAGTAAGCAAAGGACGGCTACGAGCGCGGCGGGGCGGTGTTTCCGGGGGGTGATCTCGAACTCCTCGATCGGGCGGTTTCTCTGGTCATCGACCATAGGGGAACCCATCTGGATAGGGGATACGTAATGGCTCGGAGAGATAGGCCGGACGGGGCCTAGAAGCGGTCGAGCGATGCGTGCTTCCGGCTCGAGGCCTCGAAGTAGCGGAACAGGACGAAGGCGAGGAACCCGTAGGTCGCTCCGATCAGCAGCTCGGTACGGATCAATCCCGACACCGCGCCCAGGGTTTCGCCGCTCGCCAGTCGTCGCGCCGCGGCGATCCCGTGGGT
>WHTI01000358.1 GCA_009377815.1 Actinomycetota bacterium | reverse complement strand
GGTTCAGTCGATCCAGGCGACTGCCCGGCAGAACGCCGCCTCGCCTCCCTGGAAGCGCCACGGGAAGCAGCCGAACCAGACCTTCTGGTCGAGGACCTCGTCGATCTGACCCCCGAGGTTCTCGATATGCACGATGTCGTGTGGGAACAGGTAGGTGTGCATGATCTGGTAGTCGGCTTTGGGGAAGACGTCGTCGAGTGAACCGAGCTTTGCTTCGGCGTCCTCGGCCTCATCGGCCCGGAGCTTCCGGATGACCGTGTTCATCGGATGGTCGGCGGCGGACACATCCACGCCCAAATACCTGATGCCGCGGTCGAGTACCCATTCCGCGAACGCGCGCGTGGGGCCTGGGTGGCGGATGAAGTACTTGGTCTCATCGACCTCGCTTCGATCCATCCAGTTCTCCGGGTAATAGCGATGGTAGCCCGTGTGGATCAGAACGATGTCGCCCTTGTCGATCGATATGCCGGTGTCCTTCTCCCACTGCTCGAAGTGTTCGGGACCGTAGACGTCGAAGTCGCCGATACCGGTCTTGGAGAGGTCGACCACGCACGCAGGACCCATGAGCCAGTCGAGGTCGAAGTCGCCGATGAACTTCCCGCCCGACAGAAAGTGAGCCGGCGCATCGAGGTGGGTTGAGACGTGCAGGGTCGAGGTGATCTCCTGGCCCCCGGCCTTGTCGAACGCAAGGCGCTTCACCCACTTGATCGCCGGTCCGGTGTAGCTCGCGAACGCGGGAGTGTGCATGGAGAAGTCTTGGGTCAGATCGAATGCCTTGGCGTCTCGAATGCTCATCCCGGTTCCTCCGGCCTCGCGTCGTCGATCGGACCGTGACTCTATCCTCGGTGTTCCAGGAAGGTCATCCGTGATAGACGAGAACCATGCTCGAGAGACTGCTGATCTACAGAGGTATCTCCGAAGATCCTCTGTGCCGCATGATGGAGTATCTATCGGCAGCGCCCTCCGACGAAGTCGAAGCCCGGTATCCCGCCTGCTTCGCCGCCCTGTCGGCTCTTCCGTCCGACCACGGCGACCCGTGGGGTCACTACCTCCGTCAGGGGGTCCTCACCGAGGAGACCGCTTTCACCCGTGCCGCCGGAGCCGGCCGGGATCTGTCCGAGGGGCTCCGAGAGGCGATGGCCCAGGATCTCGAGATCCTCGAGGGGCTCCACGCGCTCGACCCGGCGGAGATCCTGAAGCCTGTTCGGGGCGCATTTCCTTCATGGAGGGATCTCGCCACAAGCTCGGAAGTCGATGGGACCGAGAAGTTCCTCGCCACCGGGATGTCGTGGCCCTCGTTGGTTGACCTCCTGTGGGAACACTTCGCGACCCACAGCCCCGGGCCGGTAGGAGAGCAGTCGAGCTTCTATTGGAGGGACCGGACCTTGGTTCCGGTGCTCGACCCCGACCCGACGACGCTCGCCGATCTCCCCGGCTACGAACTCGAGAGGGAATCCCTCGTGCAGAACGCCCGCATCCTCGCGTCCGGCAACCGAGCCAACAACGTGCTCGTTTTCGGACCGAACGGCACCGGGAAGTCCTCGACCGTGCGCGCGCTGGCCAACGAGTTCAGGGAT
>WHTI01000136.1 GCA_009377815.1 Actinomycetota bacterium | reverse complement strand
GTCTGCGAACGACTCCCCCCAGGAAGGCTTCAGGGGGTTGCGTAACCTCCACCAGTTCCGTGGGCTCAGGATCGAGAGCGGCGTCTTCTTGATGCCCTCGAAGCGGGTGTCGCTCTCGAGCAGGCGGTCATCGCTCACGATATCGAGGCCGTGATGCTTGGCGAAGAACCCGGCCGTCTCCTGCGCTCGTTCCAGGGGGCTCGCCCACAACGCCGTCACTCCTGCATCCGCCAGCCGCTCCGCCGCGGCCTCAGCCTGCCTGCGGCCCAGTTCCGAGAGATGAAAGCCGGGCAGGCGGCCGTAGAGGATCGCCTTGGGGTTCTCGACGCTCCCGTGCCGCACGAGGTGGATGGTGCCGGAGATGTCTGGGGGGGCCATGGCCCAGAGGGTACCCGTCGCAGGTAACCTGGTTCGATGGCTCGCATCGTGCTGTTCGGAGCAACCGGCTACACGGGACGACTCACAGCACACGCACTCTTCGAACACGGCGCCGACTTCGCGATCGCGGGCCGTAACCGCTCCAAACTCGAGGAACTCGCCGACGCAACCGGGCATCCGGACGTCCGCGTCGCAGCCATCGGCGACGTGGACGCTCTGATCGCCGCGCTCGACGGCGCCTCGGTCCTGATCACCTGTGTCGGTCCGTTCGTGGAGCTGGGACAGACCGCGGTCGAAGCCGCGCTCGCGGCCGGAACCCACTACATCGACATCGCCGGCGAGGGGGTCTTCGTCGCACGGCTCATCGCCGAGAAGGATGCCGCCGCCAAGGAACGCGGGATCGTCATGGCACCTTGCATGGGCTTCGACGAGGTCCCCGGTGACGTTGCGGTTGCGCTCGCGACGGAAGGCATGAGACAGGCCGAGGTCGACCTCACCTACGCGGTCCCAACGACCCCGTCGGTGGGAACGATCAAGTCGTCGCTCGGCGTCGTGCTGGCGCCCGGGTCGAGGATCGTCGACGGCCACCCTGAGTCCGTGAACGCGGCACAGCGCAGCCGGTGGGCTCCGATGCCGCCTCCGATCGGCCCGCGACAGAGCATCAGTGTGCCCCTTGCGATCGCTCATCTCGCCCCGATGCACGTCGATCTAAAGCGCTTCGAGACCTTCTTCACCGTCGGCCGGATACAGAAAGCGCTCGCGCGCCCCGGACTCGGTGCGCTCCGAGCCGCCCTCAAGGTCCCGGGCGCAAGCGCTCTGGCCGATAAGGCGATCTCGCTGCTGCCGGCGGGCCCGGGCGAGGAAGCACGAACTGCGCGCTGGACGATCCTCGCGGAAGCCGCCGATGATTCGGGCTGGCGGAACGTCGTTGTTCAGGGACGAGATGGCTACGGCTTGACCGCGCAGACGCTCACCGCCGGAGCGATGGCACTGGCGGATCGGGCAGGCGGAGCAACCGGGGTTCTCCCGCCGGTGGAAGCCATCGGGCTCGACGTGCTACAGAAGACCCTCACCGACCAGGATGTGCAGATCGACGTTTACGGGCCGACCGACGATCCAAGGGGAGAGTGAATGGGCGCACGGCTCAAGTACGCGAAGGTCATCGACCGCCAGCTCTACTTCGAGAAGGGGGGCCGGGTTCAGCCCGGGCTCGAGAACCAGATCCTGCTACCTGAGGAGCCGGGCGTCGCGGCCGCGTTCCTCGTGCTGCGGGGGTGGAGCGACGATCACGGAACCTGCACCGAGTCGTGGAAGCTCGTGACCCCCGGCGGCACGGCCCTGTACACGAGCACGCCCAGGGAGATCCACCTCGCCACCAACGGCCACATAGAGAAGCTCGAGGACGAGGTCGCCGACCTGAAGGTCGAGTACGCCACCGACGACTACGAGGTGGTCTTCTCCCTCGACGGCCGAGAGGTCGCCCGAGCAACCGTCCCGGTCCGCGTCACCGACTGACGATTCAAGGACGACATGATGGGCGCGCGTCGGCCCGATGGATACGAGTGTGCCTTCAGCGGGATTCGCAGATCCGCTTCAGTTCCTTTAGATCCTTCTGGTTGGCGCGCCGCATCGCGCCGGTCATCATCGGAGCGGTGACCTTGGCGAAACCCGAGGGACGGCCCCGGTTACGCAGGGTCACATGCGTGCCGCCGTTGGGAGCGTCGGAGAACGTATAGGTCGTCTCCATCGCGAAGGGACCCTCCGAGGTCGCCATCACGAGGCGCTCCCCCGGCTCCAGTTCACCGATCTCGTAGGTGTAGTTGATGGCGCGGCCGAGGAACCTCGCGACGAATGCAACACGCGATCCAACCTCGAGCGGCGGCGGGGTCTTCCACTCGATCCGCTTGATGTTGCGGTACCAGCTCGTCGCGTTGTCGGGATCGGTCGCGTAGGCCGCCACCTCGGCCCGCGGTCGCTCGATGTCGATCTCGGTTCGCACGTCTACTACCATCACGGCCCTTCCATCTGATTGGGACCGGGGTCACGACCCTCGGCCACCGCAGCCAGACGCGACGTGTAGTGCTCCCATCCCATCCGGTGGATGTCGATCTCGTCGGGCGGCAGATCGTAGTGCGTGAGGCGGATGAGCGTGCCTGATCCTTCGGGCACGAGGTCGATCGTCACGGTGCTCGCGCCCGGGGGGAGCTGAGGGTGACCCTCCCAGCCCCAGGTGAACACCACCCGCTCGTTCTCGACGATCTCGACGACCCGGCCGGCAGCGAAGCCGTCTCCGGTGACGTTCACCCGCCAGATGCCTCCCGGCTGGAGTTCGAGCTCGGCCTCGACGCCCTGCCATGCCGTCCACTTCTCCGAATCGGTGAAATAGCTGAAGACGCGCTCGGGTGGAACCGCCACCCGCCGCTCGACGACGAGATCGTTGTCTTCACTCACCGCTCCTCCTCGATCAGCTCGACCAACCGGTCGAGCGACGTGGCCCACATCTTCTCTAGGACCGGGCGCAGAGGGCCCAGCGCTGTGCGGTCGGCCCGGTAGTAACGGGTCCGTCCGTCCCTGCGGACGTTAACGAACCCCGCATCCCGCAGCACGCCGAGATGCTGCGACACCGCCGCAAAGCTGACGTCGAACCGGTCCGCGATCTCGCCCGCGGGCCTCTCCTGGTCCCACACCAGCCGGAGGATCTCCCGCCGGCGAGGCTCGGCCACCACCCTGAGTGCATCCATGATATTTAAGTCTATACTTAATTGAACCCACACGTGAGAAAGGAGTTGGGAAGGATGGCAGCGATCCTGTTACGTATGCCGGTCGAGGCGGAGGCCAAAAAGATCTACGAAGGCCTCGCGACCTCAGACGGCGTGAAAGGCTGGTGGAGCAGCCGCACCGAGGGCCCCGACGGCGTCGGATCCGTGATGAAGGTGTCGTTCCCCGACGCCCCGATCACCTTCGACTTCGAGGTGACCGAAGAGACCCTCGGTGAGAGGGTTGGATGGAGATGCCTTGCAGGTCCGCCCGAGTGGATCGGCACCGATGTCACATTCGAGATCGGTAGCGACGCCGAGGGAAGCACGAGTGTTCTGTTCCGGCACGACGGCTGGAAGACGACCGAGGAGTCGTTCCCCTTCATCGCTTACTCGTGGGCGCAGATCCTCCCGCGCCTGAAGAAGCTGGCCGAGAGCGACGGACGCGACCCGTTCTTCAACTTCTGAAAGCCGTCGGGGAGAAGAAAGAGGGCGGGAGTCTCCGACGCGCGGGCAGTGCGTCGGATGGCTGCGGCGGCGAATGCGACTGGACCCCCGCCCTTCGGTGATTCTGGGGGGGTCGAAGGCCTCAGTGAATAGCCCACAAGGGCTATCTTCGGACCCCTCCCCAAAGGGGGCCCACGTCGATGTAACTCTCGCGATCGGGGGGCGTCCAACCTCCCAGCACGGGTCGCCCTGACCCGTACAACAGGAGGATGGAAATGTACGAGTTTGCGATCGTGGTTCTGCTCGGAATCGGTACGTTCAAGGTTGTCGACATGCTCAACGAGTACGTCGATCTCTCCAAGATCCAGACCGTTCTGACGATCGCTCTTGGTGCCGTAGTGGCCTGGGCGCTCGAGTTCTCGCTCTTCGCTCAGTGGGGCATCGCAGTCAGGTCCGAGGCGTTCAGCTACATCGGTACCGGCCTCATGATCGCCGCCGCTGGGTACGCGACTCCGCAGGTCTTCGAGCACGTTGCCGAGATCCTCGGAGCACGCAAGGGCGGAAGGCTCAGCAAGGCTGCGTAACAACTGATCCGATGATCTACTGGAAGGGCCCGGAAAGCCGGGCCCTTCCTCTTTTTGCGCCTCGAATGCCCTCTTTGGCCCCTTTGGGGAAGGAGGGGGCCCTAGGTATTTCTGCGTAAGCCTTTTGTCTCCGCTCGCGGGGACCGATACTTACCAGATGACTGGTTTTGCGGAGATGAGGCGCCTCGAGCAGTCCCTCACCTACATCCGAGCGTTCGGGCTTCTCGTCGCTGCGGGCGTCCTGCTCACGACCGATGACTTCCCCTCGACCATGCTCGAGCGGACCGGGTGGATCACGGTCGCGATCGTGGCCCTCGGGAACGTCGCGATCTGGGGTGCCCTGGGTCGAGCAACGACTCGGGGGCACCTGAGGATCCTTTCCTCGGTCGCCTTTCCCCTCGACGCCTTCATCGTGTTCACGTTCATCTGGATCTTCGCCTACCAAACCCCCTACGTGATGTGGGCCGTGATCCTGCTGCTACCCATGGAAGGTGCGTTGCGCTACCGGTTGAAGGGAGCACTGATGGCGGCAGCCGTTTGCGCTCTCTTCCTCGTCGCGCAGACCATCAGGGTCGGAGAGGTGAATGGGTCGGGCGAGTTCGAATGGAACACCTACATATTCATCGCCGGCCTGGCGTTCCTGGTTGCCGGGGTGGTGGGGGCGATGGCAGAGAACTGGTACGAGCAGAGCGTGGCGCTCAAGTCTCAGAGCCTGCAACTCGCCGAGGTCGACGAGCTGAAGGACCGGTTCCTCGCGATCACTTCGCACGAGATCCGCGGACCGCTCACTGCGATCATCGCCGGGGTCGACACCGTTCAGAAGAGGAACGACCGGCTCACTCCGGAACAACGCGATCGACTACTCGAGATGGTTGCGGCGCAGGGTCAGCAACTTGCCCGCCTCGTCGACGATCTTCTCGTCACCGCACAGATGCAGAACGGCGCCCCCGCGCTGCATCCTCAGTGGGTCGCTCTCCCTGAGGTATTCGATGGCGCCATCGGAGCGGCCTCGCCGAAACGCCGCGGGCATCAACTCGAGATCTTCGTGGATCAACTCAAGTGCGAGATCGACGCGGCACGAGTGTCGCAGATCGTCAGGAACCTCCTCGAGAACGCCTACAAGTACACGTCCGAGAAGACCGCCGTCTCGGTGTCGGCAAAGAAGGCCAGCTCCGGGATCACTATCGCCATCGCGGACACCGGGGACGGCATCCCGCTGGAGAACCGCGAACGACTGTTCGAAGCGTTCGCTCGAGGTGATGGAACCAAAGCCGGTCAGGAAGGGGTCGGCCTGGGTCTATACGTCGTGAGCCAACTCGTCTCCACGATGGACGGCCACATCGACCTCGCGTCGTCGTCCAACGGGACCACGTTCACGATCTCCATCCCCTGTCAGACGCGCTCCCAGGCCCCCAAACTCGGACTCGTGCCCGAGGACGGCACCAGCACGGCCTGAAACTCGGAAGTATCGTTCGGTCATGGCCGACGTCGTGCGCGCGGGCAACCGGATCAGCTACGAAGCAACGGGGGCCGGACCCCCGGTTCTATTCGTTCACGGCTACCCCCTCAACTCGACGTTGTGGGACCCCCAGGTCGCCGCGTTGCGCGGCTCGCACCGATGTCTCGTGCCCGATCTTCTCGGATTCGGTCGTTCCGACGCTCCCGCCGATGTCGATCTCTATTCCGTCGAAGCCTACGCGGCCGATCTCCTCGCGGTCATGGACGACGCCGGCGTCGAGAAGGCAACGGTGTGTTCGCTCTCGATGGGTGGCTACATCACCTTCGCGCTACTCCGGAGCGCGCCCGAGCGAGTCGATGCTCTGATCCTGGCCGACACCAGAGCGGAGGCCGACAGCGACGAGGGCCGAGCGAACCGCGCGGCGCAACAGGATCTGCTCCGATCCGAAGGCACCGGGCCGGTGATCGACGCGCTCGTGAACGGTCCCCTGCTGGCCGATGCGACCCGTAAGACCAAGCCCGATGTCGTCGCCCGCCTCAGACGGGTGATGGCGAATCCCGCTCCGGGATTCCTGGGGGCGCTCGAGGCGATGATGAAGCGCCCGGACTCGGCCCGCACCCTGGGTCGCATCGAGGTTCCCACGCTTTTCATCGTCGGCGACGAGGATGCGATCACCCCGGTCGAGGTCGTCCGGGACATGCACGAGACCGTGCCCGGCTCGAAGTTGGTCGTGATCCCGGGTGTGGGCCACATCTCCAACCTTGAGGCGCCCGAGGCGTTCAACGACGCCGTGACGGGGTTCCTGAGCGCGAAGAACTAACGGCCCAAATACGGCTACTCGTCACAGGGCCTCCGTAGGGTGGCTCCATGGACGGAACCCTCCTCAAGCTGTCGCCCTCGAGCGCCCGGGACTTCAAGAGCTGCCCGCAGTTGTTCAAGTACCGCGCCGTCGATCGACTCCCGGAGCCCGTCTCCCGGGCGCAGGCCAAGGGGTCGCTCGTGCACGCCGTCCTCGAGCGGATCTTCCATGAGCCACCCGAGGGACGCACCCAGGAGCGCGCCGAGGAACTACTGACCACACTCTGGAACGAGGTCGACGAGGAGGCCGAAGCTCCGCCCGCCGATTTCGACTTCGAGGATGACGGCAAGTGGTTCGACGAATCGATGCGTCTTCTGCGCAACTACTTCCGGCTGGAGGATCCGCGGGAGCTATCCGCCAGCCAGCTCGAGTGGTGGGTGGAGTACGAACTGGCCGACATCCACCTGCGGGGCATCATCGACCGCCTCGAGGAGCGGCCCGACGGCTCCTGGATCCTCACCGACTACAAGACCGGCCGGGTGCCGGGGACGCAGCGCGAGCTGGCGGCGTTCTTCGGGCTCCGTTTCTATGCGCTGGTGTGCTGGCGCGCGTTCGGCGTCATCCCCGCGCAGATCCGACTCGTCTATCTCTCCGATCCCGCGGTCCTCACGCTCGATCCCAACGAGCGGATGCTGATCGCGTTCGAGAAGCAGATGCAGGCCCTCGGCAAGGCGATCCGCCGGGCCCACGACACCGACGACTGGCGCCCGAGCCCTTCGCCCCTCTGCATGCATTGCTCGTTCCAGGCCGAATGCCCCGCCTGGGCGACCTCCCGCATGCCCTAGATCCGGGCGCGAAGCGGGCCGCCCCGAGGGGCGGCCCCTGAGATCTGGTCCCGAGGTGGTTCCGGGTTAGGTCGCGTTCTTCGGAAGCATGCGGGTCATCTTCGTTCCGCACACCGGGCAGGCGCCCTGCGCCGCCTTGGAGCCGTTGGCGAGAGTCTTGACCTCGCCCTGGAAGTCCCGCTTCTCGCGGCACTTGACGCAGTAGCCGTTGTACGTGTCGGCCATGCCTACGCTCCTCTCTGCAACTCCACTATCTCCGTGGGGCTTGGGCCGAAGTGCGGGCCCAGGAGCTCCCCCTCCGTAAATCGTGCCACGGAGCAAGGCGAGGGGGCGGATTTCCGACTACGGAGAGTCGTCGGTAGAGCCTGAAGGGGCGGCTGGAACCGGAGAAAGGTCACTATCAGTAGTCGGGCCCCCCTCGTCGGGAGGCGGGGGCTCGGCCATCGCAGGCGGCGCGCCCCGGTAGCGGACCAGGAGGTAGAGGCAGATCGCCATCACGATGAGCGCGGTGATCTGGCTCCCGGTGAGCCCGAAGTAGCGCTTGTCGACCCGCAGGAAGTCCTCGACGACCCTCATCCCTCCGTACCAGAGACCGAAG
>WHTI01000241.1 GCA_009377815.1 Actinomycetota bacterium | reverse complement strand
GCCCACGCTCCAACCTCCGTCGCCTTGACCAGCACGTCGTAGCGTTCCCCCGGCGCCACCAACACGGTGTCGGCCGTGTAGGGGTGCTCCAGCAGGTGACCGTCCTTGGCGATGACCCGCTGGGCGATGCCGTGCAGGTGCATGGGATGGATCTGCAGCCCTTCGTTCATGTAGCGGATCCGAACGACCTGGTCTTTGGCGGCCACGATCGGCTCGGTCGCCGGGAACCCCTTGCCGTTGAGGGTGAAGCCGAGCGGGCCGTCGTTCAGGACCATCGTGTAGTCCACGTCGACATCCGGGTCGTTGGGGTCATTGACGATCAGCGCGCCCAATAGGCCCCCCGGCACTTGCTCCACGGCATTGAAGTGTGAGTGGTACATGTTCGAACCGGAATTGCGCACCGTGAACCTGTAGGTGAAGGAGTCGCCGGGCAAGATGGCGTCCTGCGTGATGGCCGGCACCCCGTCCATCTCGTTGGGCAGGGTCATGCCATGAAGGTGCAGGACGGTGGGTTGCTCCAACTCATTGTGGAGCACGATCTCCACCCGGTCGCCGAGGTCAACGCGGATCTCGGGACCCGGGATCATGCCGTTGTACGCCATGCCCTGCTTGACGACGCCGGGCTCCGTCTCCCACTCGATCTCATCTGCAGTAAGCACGAAGCGCTCGGTGCCGTCCGCCAGGACCTTCGGCGCGAGCGGGATGCCGCCCTTTCCTTCGGTCTTGGCCGGGAACATGGCGGTGCGTTCCGCGTCGTGGGCGGCCATCTCTTCGGCCGTCATGCCGCTCATGCCGCCGGTCGCGCCTGCAGACTCAGCCGCCTCGGACTCGAGTTCGTCTCCGACCATGAGCCGTGCCTTCATGCCACCGTCGGCGTGTCCGGGAACCGCGCAGATCACCTTGTAGCTACCGGCGACGAGATCGACCGTTAGGTCGGCGGACCCATCCGGTGGGATCATGTCGGTCGCGCCGACACCCTCGATGACGAAGTTGTGCTCGGTCCCGCCGACGTTGTGAACCTTGAATGTGACGGCTCCGGCGGCAGCGTGGATCATCGCGGGCTCGATGAAGAGATCGCCGAGCTCCACCTCGATCACCTCAGCCGCGCCTGCGGCTTGGGTGCCCGAGCTTGCGGATGCCGGCCGCGACGGATCGAACGCTGCCATCGAGATGAGACCCACCCCGAAAGCGATCACGACGAAGAAGCCGGCTACGGGCCAAACGAGCTTGACCCTTGTCCGATCCGAGAGTCCTGGGTCCATCTGAGATTGCCTCCTCAACGATTTGTTATGCCGCTGTAGTTGTCTTTGACTGACCCATTCCAGCGCGAAGCCGTCCTCCATGGCAGGGCCGAACGTCATCTCTTCCAAGGCCAAATGGCACATCGCGGTCCCCACGTGCGAAATGGAGCCGGCCGAGAAAGAAGCGCCCAGAAGGGCGCTTCTCCCGGGTGCCAGACCCCTAGACGGTGGAGGTTGACGCCTTGCGAGCGTGCCTGAGCCCAAGGGTCACAAGCACTGCAAGGAACAGTCCGGCGATCACCATGCCGATTCCGGCGAAGAAGGTGATCAGCCCGACCGTCCACCACCCGTAGGCGTTGAGCAGGATCGCCCTCAGGGTCTCGCCACGGAACAGGGTCTGAACCTTGCCGTCGAGTTCGGCCATCGCGGCGACCTCTGCCTCGGTCGGGTTTTCGCCGACCTCGGCGGCGTAGCCACGAGACTCGGACGACGTCTCGGAGTAGGTCTTACCCTCGTTGACTTCGGCGAGGTGTCCACCGATATAGCGGCTGAACGCCTCGGCCTCGGACCCGGTGTCGACCTTCTGGCCCGCGAACGCGGCTAAGCCTTCGGCCTTGTCGAAATCACTCATCGCCTCCGCCGGTGGGAACGTGATGTTCTGCGGCTCGAGCCTGTCCCTGACGTTGTCCAGCGCGAAGTTGCCGCCGTAGATCGCAGCTCCTCCTAGGGCGAACAGGGCGACCGCGATGACCGCTCCGGCCGAGCTGATGAGCCTGTCGATCAGGCTCCTGTCCAAGCTGTGTGCTGCGGAGTTCTCCTTCACCTTGAACCCCTTCGTCGCTTCGATTGCCTGTGCCACTGTCTGCCTCCTTTTGCTCGAGTGGCTTTCCGTTGTGCCCAGGATGTCGAAAGCCAAGACGCGCTCCCAGGGCCGGACGGCCCTTCTTCGGGGGGCCTAAAGCAGGTGCCGGGTTGGGACTCGAGTTCATCGATCCGAGCCAGGAGGATCGCCGGGAGGTCCTCGGGGACTACGACTCCAGGTTCGGCTGGCGGGCTTTGGCCCTGGCGACATAGGACGCGGCCTCGGCGCGGCGCGCCACTTCGAGCTTCTGAAGGATCGTTGAGACATAGTTCTTGACGGTCTTGTCGGAGAGGTGGATACGCTCGGCGATCTCCCGGTTCGTCAAGCCCTCCCCGATCATGTCGAGGATGCGCTCCTCCTGAGGCGACAGGCGCGCCAGTTTGGGATCCTTCTCATCGAACTTCGCCTTGCGAAGACGTTCGAGCACCCGCTGCGTAACATCGGGATCGAGAAGCGATCTCCCACCGCCCACGGTGCGGATGGCGTCGATCAGGTCCCGCCCCCGTATCTGTTTCAGCACGAATCCCGCAGCGCCGGCCATGATCGAGTTGAACAGCGCTTCGTCATCCGAGAACGACGTCAGCATGATGACCTGGGCCTCGGGACGCTCGTCGCGGATGGCACGACAAGCCTCGACGCCAGAACCGCCCGGCATCCGCACGTCCATCACGACAACGTCCGGACGATGCGCGCTGGCGAGAGAGACCGCAACCGGCCCGTTGTCGGCTTCGGCAACCACCTCGATGTCGTCCTCCGCCTCGAGAAGCGCCCGCAAGCCTTGGCGCACGACCTCGTGATCGTCGACCAGCATCACTCTGAGCGTGTCTGTCACGACTCACTCCCCTCCAATGGGACGATCAAAGTGTGGACCGTGCCCTTGGGCTTGCGTCCAGAGATCTTGAGGTCACCGCCGAGCCGCTGCGCGCGTTCCTGCATGTTGGATAGACCGTGGCCTCTTTGAACTGT
>WHTI01000259.1 GCA_009377815.1 Actinomycetota bacterium | reverse complement strand
GTACGCAGGACTCTAGGATGCGGACCTGCGGGTCAGCCGCCCGCTCCCGGCCTTCGGCGGAACCACACCCACACTCCCAGCAGGATCAGCAGGAGGCCCGCTGCGCCGATCGGGACCCATGGAGGACCAGGGTCGCCGGCGGTCTCGGAATCGGGTTCGGCCGCCTCGGTGGGTTCGTCCACCGGGTCCTCTATCGCCTCGGGATCGGGATCGGCCGCCGGCTCTGGCGCCGTCAGCTCGGCGGCGCCATAGACGCAGCCGTCGTCATCGCACAGCTCCACGGTGAGGGGACCGTCCTCGCCGGGGGCCTGAACCGTGAATTCGCCGTTTCCCTGCGCGTCGGTGGAGAACTTGATCTTGTCGATCCGTTTGCCGTTCCGGTCGACGACGCGCACCGACATGGACCAGTCCGACAATGGGTCACCTTCGATGCTCACCGAGACCTCGAACATCGTAGGCTCCTCGGTCTCGGCGATCAGCGGACCGTCCGGGGTGCCGATGCCCCACTCCACCCGGTGGTTCGCCAAGGCCGGACTCGCCCAGAGAGCGACGACGAGCAGGCTGACCGAGGCTGCTGCGGCGAGGCGCCGGGCGGCCCTTCGTGTCCTGAACATGCGGAACCTCCTTGCTCGTTGGGGATCGCCATCAAGTAAAGCCAGGAGAGGGACGGCACGTAAGTGGCCAGATGGCCACCGCGCGAAGCCGGGCATTACTCCGCGAACCAGACGAAGAAGATCGGCCGGGGCGGTCGACTTCGCGCAAGCATTGTGCTGACATTGGACCATGGGAACCTCAGCAGACGGAGACCTTGGAGCGATCGTCGCCCTGCTCGAGAGGGTCGGTTCCGCCGACACTTTGGACGACTTTGCTGCCACGCTCACCGAAGGCATCCGCGACATCGTTCCCTGCGACATCTCGAGCTACAACGAGATCGACCCGCTATCGGGAGACGCTCGGTACGTTACGACTCCGCATGACGCCGCGTTCGACGGGTCTGAGGATGTTCTTGCCGCTCACATGCACGAGCATCCGTTGATCGAGCACTTCAACCGGACGAACGATTGGCGGGCAGTTCAGATCTCGGACTTCATGAGCCAGCGCAGGTTCATGGGATCGGGGCTTTACCAAGAGCTTTTCGCCCCGGTAGGGGCGCGCTGCGTGATGGCCAATGTGATCTCTGGGACTGGACGCTCACCCTTCGTCGCCCTAGCCCTCTTGCGCCAACGAGTGGATTTCTCCGACCGGGACCGGGCCGTGCTGGACATCCTTCGCCCGCACCTTGCCAACTGGTACCGCAAGACTGCAGCCCGTCAGGAGATGGCCACTCTCATGAACGGCTTGGAGGTTTTTGGTCGAGACGTGATCATCCTCGATCGCAGCGGCTGCATAACCTACGCATCCGAATCGGCGCGCGAACGCTTGAGTGCGTTTTTCTATCCCTGGAACGATCATCGAAGGTTGCCTGAACAGCTCGCCGTTCAGCTGCCGGTTGATCCTGGAGATCGGCAACCGGTCGAGCCGAGCCACATCGTGTCGAGCGTCGGTAGCAGAAGACTGGTGGTCCAGGGCATCGTCGACGATGGCCACATCGTCCTTCTCATGGAGGAGCGTGATAGCGAGGTATCCGAGTCGGCGGCCGCGGAACTCGGCCTCACTCCGAGAGAGTCGGAGGTTCTCAGGTGGGTGGCCCGTGGCAGTTCCAATCCTCAGATCGCGGAGACCCTGGGCATCAGCCGGCGAACGGTGAAGAAGCATCTGGAATCGATCTACAGCAAGCTCGACGTCACAGGAAGAACCGAGGCCACCGCGATTGGTCTGCACACCTCATGGATGAGCCCGGGTCACTAGAGAGCCGTCCAGGTTCAGGGTCATGAAGACGCTGTTGGGGCTGGAGACGTAGTCGCCGAAAGGTTCGCAGACCTGGAAGCCCGCCGACGCGTAGAGCGCTCGGGCTGGGGCGAAGGCCTCCATCGACCCGGTTTCGACGCTCACTCGCTGGTACCCACGAGCACGCGCAGTGCCAACGAGGTGCTCGAGCATCGCGCGAGCGACGCCTCTTCTCCTGGCCGCCGGAGCCGTGTGCATCGACTTGAGTTCGGAGTGGGTGGGATCGAGGTGCTTGAGCGCCCCCACGCTTAGCAACTCGCCATCCATCCGGAGGCTGAAGAACGACACTCCCTTCTCCCGCAGATCGGCAACGTCGAGGGCGTGAACGTCCTCGGGCGGGGAGGTGTCCCTCATCAGGGAAAGGTGCCCCTCCAATAGTGCTCGAACATCCTCGGACGCCGGGTCGTCGGCCTCGATTCGAAATCCAGTCATCGAGGAAATCCTAGGGGACGTCCCGCGATGATTTTGGGAGCCCCTTGCGGTCTAACTACCAAAGACCACAGAGAAGGAGCGGGACATGGCACCGGAGGGAACGAGCAGGGTTGCAGATCGAGCGACATCACGTGAGTGGATCGGCCTGGCCGTCATCGCCCTGGCCTGCCTCCTGTACGTCATGGATCTGTCCGTTCTCTACCTGGCGGTGCCGTCTCTAGCGCGGGACCTGGAACCAAGTAGCGCACAACTTCTGTGGATCACGGACATCTACGGTTTCCTCGTCGCCGGGTTGCTCATCACGATGGGATCCCTCGGCGATCGGATAGGCCG
>WHTI01000185.1 GCA_009377815.1 Actinomycetota bacterium | reverse complement strand
GACGTCATCGAGCTCAAGGACGGTCGCATCAAACGCGGCGACAAGGTCCGCCACGGGATGGTCTTCGTCGACGGCCTCGGGGTCGGAGACGTCGGGCCGGTCGTGTTGCGCGACCGCCAGGTCCTCGCCGGTGACGGCATCTTGATCTGCGTGGTGACCATCGATGCCCAGAACGGCGAGATCCTCGCCGGCCCCGATCTCATCTCCCGGGGGTTCGTGTTCGAGGACGAGTCCCGCGACTTCCTCGAGGAGGCCGCCGACCGGGTCGCCGACGCCCTCGATGAGCTCGAGAAAGAGGGCGTCACCGACTGGGCGACGATCAAGAAGAAGTGCCGCCGGACCCTGGGCGAGTACGTCTGGCACGAGACCCGCCGCCGCCCCATGATTATGCCGATCGTGATGGAGGTCTAGCCGGACCGTGCGGCGACGGTTCTCCAGGAGTCCAACGTGATCTTCAGGATCACGATCGTTATAGCTGCTCCGATCAGGGGATCGGCGACGGAGAGACCGATGGCCACCGCCGATGCACTGCCAACGACCCCGAGGGAAACGAAGCCGTCGATCCGCGCATGGTTGCCGTCGGCTATGAGGGCCGGACTCTGAAGGCGTGTGCCGGCGCGTAACCGGATCTGCGCAGCCAATTCGTTTCCGATGAAGCCGAGCACACCGGCCACAGCGAGAGCGCCGAGGTTCGTGGGTGGACGCGGATCGATGAAGCGAAGGACGCTCTCGTAGAGGGCGACGCAGGCGGAGAGAAGGATGACTAGCACCACTCCGAAACCAGCCAGGCGCTCGCCGCGCTCGCTTCGCAAGACGAAGGCAACCCCGATGGGGATGGCAGTGAGGGCGTCTCCGAAGTTGTGGATCAGGTCGGCTAGGAGCGCCACACTGTCGGTCACGACTAGGACCGAGACCTGGAGGAGAGCGGTGACGGTGAGCACGACCAGACTCGCGATCACGGCTCTGATACCAGCGCGGGATCGGAGGATGGAGCGGTCTACGAGTCCGTGGGAGTGGTCCGCGCGGTCGTGCTTGTGCTCGTGCGCCTCGTTGTCTTTCGGCTCGGCCATCTGCGGAGGAACTAGCCTACGAAGCGGAGGCGCGCGGGGCCGGATCTACGATCCCCACCCTGACGTGCTCCACATGGTAGACGGCCTCCTCCAGCAACGTCGCGATGTGTTCGTCGTGGAGCCTGTAATGGACCCAGCGACCATGACGTTCTCCCACCACAAAACCAAGATGGCGCAGGATCCGGAGCTGATGGGAGACCGCCGACTGCTCCATCTCGACCTCGCCGGCCAGTTCTCCAACGGTGCAGGGTGACTTGACCAGGCACGCCAGTATCCGGACCCGACTGGGGGTGGAGAGGGCCTGGACCGTCTGCGCGACGTCGCGTGCCAGATCGGCAGTGATCCCCCCGGAGAGATCTCTCGTGTGCTCATGGCGCTGACCCATGTTGAGATGCTAGCATGAACATGTATTCATGGATTGGCGGTTCCGGCCGGCCGCCTTGAAATCCTGTGACGGGTGTTGCTTACTGTTACTGTTGTCCGCCACTGGTATGAATTAGGTGGAAGCCAGAACCGCAGCCGAGAGAGTAGGGGAGCAGCAGGTGGCCACTCGCACGCGCCGGAAGCCCTCGGGTGCCCGGAAGACCACGCGTTCCACCTCGGGACGCCCCCGTTCGGCCGCCCGGCGGAAGCCGCCGGCACGCCGCCGGGCGAAGCGGCCCTCCGCGGCCCAGAGCGTCGGGCGGGCCTCGGCCTCCGCGGCGCGCTGGGGCGTAGTCCACGTCCGCAATGCCCCCGCCGAGGTGTGGGGGATGCTCGTCGTCTTCGGCGGGGTCCTCGCCGGACTCGGTATCTACGCCGATGCGGCCGGCCCGGCCGGTCGGGGCGTCGAATGGCTGTCCCAGCTCCTGGTCGGCGATCTCTCATGGATCATCCCGGCTCTACTGCTGGCGGTCGGTGCCGCCATCGTCGTTCCCGCACTGCGCACCCACGCCGCCCGGGTCGGAACCGGTTCACTCCTCTGCGCCCTGTCGATCGCCGGTATGACCCACATGTGGCAAGGGAACAAGCGGGTGTCGGCGTCGCTCGAGAAGCTCCAGGACATCGCCGGCGTACTCGGCGCGTTGGTCGCTCGGCCGTTGTCCGACGTGATCGGTGCGTGGGCGATGTGGTTCGTCCTCGTGGTGATGCTCGGCGTCGGCGTGATGGTCCTGACGAGAACGTCGTTCGGGACGCTCGTCGGAGTCGGACGCTCGGCCGGTGGTTGGGCGATCGGCTTCCTGCGCGGGCTGGCCGACAGGGCCGATGAGTACGACGACGAAGAGATCGATCTGACGGAGGACGACTACGAATCTCCCGGGTTCGAGACCGCCCCTTACGTTGAAGCATCTCCACCGGTTCCCGAGCAGCTCTACGACTATGCCGACGAGGTCGGTGCTCCCGTCAAGCGGAAGGCGGCCGCAGCACCCGCGGTCACGGTTCCGTCGGGCAAACCGGCGCAGCTCTCGATGCAGATGGGACACGGGGGCCACTACAAGCTCCCGCCATTGGAACTCCTCCACCTCGGTGGTGGCACGCAGATCTCGGCTCGTTCGATCGAGGCAACCCAGCGCGCGCTCGAGGACACCCTTGCCGAGTTCGGGGTCGATGCCCGCGTCACCGGTTTCACCGCTGGTCCCGCGGTCACGAGGTTCGAGATCGAACTGGGGGCCGGCGTCAAGGTCAATCGCGTGCTATCGCTCGCCAACGAGATCAAGTACTCGCTCGCTTCCGGTGAACTCAGGTTCCTGGCCCCCATCCCGGGTCGCTCCGCGATCGGGGTCGAGGTGCCCAACAACCGCACCAACATCGTGACTCTCGGCGATGTCCTGACCTCGAAGAAGGCGATGGCCGACCACCACCCGCTCGCGGTTGTGCTCGGGATGGACATCGAGGGTCACGCGATGCTCACCAACGTCACCCAGTTCCCCCACGTGCTGATAGCCGGCGCAACGAACTCAGGGAAGTCGTCGTGCATCAACGCGATGCTGACCTCGGTGCTGATGCGTGCGCGGCCCGACCAGGTGCGCATGATCCTCATCGACCCCAAGCGCGTCGAGCTCACCCACTTCGCCGGCGTCCCGCACCTCATCACGCCGGTCGTGACCAACCCCAAGAAGGCGGCCAGTGCGCTGCAGTGGGTCGTGCGTGAGATGGAGATGCGTTACGAGATGCTCGCGCAGTACGGGATGCGCAACCTCGAGTCCTACAACGAGGCCGTTGCCCGCAAGGCGATCGCCGCCGACGAGGGCGAGCAGCCTCAGCAGCTCCCGTACATCCTGGTCGTGGTCGACGAGCTCTCCGACCTCATGATGGTCGCCCCCCGCGATGTCGAGGCGGCGATCTGCCGCATCGCACAGATGGCACGTGCCGTCGGCATCCACCTCGTGATCGCAACCCAGCGTCCTTCGGTCGATGTCGTCACCGGTGTGATCAAGGCCAACGTGCCCTCCCGACTTGCCTTCGGCGTCGCGTCGCAGCAGGACTCGCGCGTGATCCTCGACCAGGGTGGTGCCGAGAAGCTGATCGGCAAGGGCGACATGCTCTTCCTCCACGCGTCTGCGCCCAAGCCGATCCGCATCCAGGGTGCCTACGTCACCGAGAAGGAGATCGCCGCGGTCGCCGGCTTCTGCAAGCGCCAGCGCGACCCCGAGTACATCGAGGGCGTCGCGGTCGAGGACGTGAAGTCCTCCGGCGGCACGTACGGGTCAGCCGGAGACGACGACGAACTGCTCCAGGAGGCGCTCGGCCTCGTCGTCCGTTCCAAGCTCGGCTCGACCTCGATGCTGCAGCGCAAACTCAAAGTGGGCTTCGCCCGCGCCGGCCGCCTCATGGACCTCCTCGAACAACGCGGAGTGGTCGGCCCCTCGCAAGGCTCCAAGCCCCGCGACGTCCTGATGACGATCGAGGAACTGGACGGCCTGGACGACGATTACGACGACGACACCGACACCGAGGACTTCTAGGCCGCTGGCGTTAGGTCGGGGAACCCAAGGTCCCCTGGCGGTGTAACAGAATAGTGTGAGGACCTGAGCAGCCAGAGGGAAGCTATTCTATGAGGACGATCGTCGTCGCATTAGTCAGCGGCCTGATCATCTCGGCCTGCGGGGTGGGTGCTAGCGAGCGAGCGAATGTCCTACCCCAAAGCTCTTCGACGGACCCGAGCACCTGTCCGGTGACCGTCCCTCCACGGCCGGGCTTCGTTCCCCCTGATCACTATCCGCCGGAGCTTGCCACTGGAGTCTGGTACGGAACCCCCGAACTTTGGACGTCGCTCCCTCCGGATGGTGCGGTATGGGACGTACCTGTTCAACCGGACGGGGGCGTGGCGAACAAGACGTTGTGGTGGAGCGAGAACTTCTCAACCGCTGAAGGCGAGGACTTCAGCGGCAACGATGACATCACAATTAGAGCAGTACATCTCGACGGAACCGCTCCGAAAGTAGTTCAGAAAGGCGGAGTGCCCTCCTTCAACCGCTTCACAAAGAATTTCTTGCTCGTGCCCTTAGGGCTCCCTGAGCCGGGGTGCTGGGAAGTCACCGTCAGCTACCAGGGGGCCGACCTCAGTTACGTACTTCAAGCGAAGGGCTGAGCGACGGCCAACGCGTAACAGGCGCACTCCGTGGGAGG
>WHTI01000296.1 GCA_009377815.1 Actinomycetota bacterium | reverse complement strand
TCCACCCGGGTGATCATCAGGTCGACCATCCGGACGATCTCTTCCTCGGTGAGCTGGTGGAAGATGATGGTGTCGTCGATCCGGTTGAGGAACTCCGGCCGGAAGTGCTTCTTGAGCTCATCCATGACCTTGTTCTTCATCCGCTCGTAGTCCGACGCCTCGCCGCCACCGGCGTTGAAGCCGAGCCCGACCGCCTTGGAGATGTCCGAGGTGCCGAGGTTCGAGGTGAAGATGATCACGGTGTTCTTGAAGTCCACCGTGCGACCCTGACCGTCGGTCAGCCGACCGTCCTCGAGCACCTGCAGCAGCGTGTTGTACACCTCCTGGTGCGCCTTCTCGATCTCGTCGAAGAGCACCACGGAGAACGGCTTGCGGCGCACCTTCTCGGTGAGCTGGCCGCCCTCCTCGTAGCCCACGTAACCGGGAGGGGCACCGAAGAGCCGCGAGGCCGTGTAGCGGTCGTGGAACTCACCCATGTCGATCTGGATGAGTGAGTCATCGTCACCGAACAGGAACTCCGCGAGCGCCTTGGACAGCTCCGTCTTACCCACACCGGACGGGCCGGCGAAGATGAAAGAGCCGGACGGGCGCTTGGGATCCTTCAGACCCGCACGGGTACGGCGCATCGCCTGCGAGACGGCCTTGACGGCGTCGTGCTGGCCGATGATCCGCTTGTGCAGCTCGTCCTCCATGCGGAGCAGCCGGGTGGTCTCCTCCTCGGTGAGCTTGAAGACGGGGATGCCGGTCCAGTTCGCCAGTACCTCGGCGATCTCCTCCTCGTCGACCTCGGCGATGACGTCGAGGTCCCCGGCCTTCCACTGCTTCTCCCGCTCGGACTTCTGGCCGAGCAGCTGCTTTTCCGAGTCACGCAGCTTGGCGGCCCGCTCGAAGTCCTGCCCGTCGATCGCGGACTCCTTGTCGCGGCGGACGTCGGCGATCTTCTCGTCGAACTCACGCAGGTCCGGTGGCGCGGTCATCCGGCGGATCCGCATCCGCGCGCCGGCCTCGTCGATGAGGTCGATCGCCTTGTCGGGCAGGAACCGGTCGTTGATGTAGCGATCGGCCAGCGTGGCCGCGGCCACCAGCGCCGGATCGGTGATCGACACCCGGTGGTGCGCCTCGTAGCGGTCGCGCAGCCCCTTGAGGATCTCGATGGTGTGCTCCACCGAGGGCTCGCCGACCTGGATCGGCTGGAAGCGGCGCTCCAGCGCGGGATCCTTCTCGACGTGCTTGCGGTACTCGTCGAGCGTCGTGGCACCGATGGTCTGCAGCTCACCCCGGGCCAGCATCGGTTTGAGGATCGAGGCTGCGTCGATCGCACCCTCGGCGGCACCTGCGCCGACCATGGTGTGGATCTCGTCGATGAACAGGATGATGTCGCCCCGGGTGCGGATCTCCTTGAGCACCTTCTTCAGGCGCTCCTCGAAGTCACCGCGGTACCGCGAGCCCGCGACCAGCGAGCCGAGGTCCAGGGTGTAGAGCTGCTTGTCCTTGAGCGTTTCGGGGACCTCGCCCTTGACGATCCCTGCCGCCAGGCCCTCGACCACCGCCGTCTTCCCGACGCCGGCCTCGCCGATGAGCACCGGGTTGTTCTTGGTCCGGCGGGACAGCACCTGCATGACCCGCTCGATCTCCTTGCCCCGGCCGACCACGGGGTCGAGCTTGCCCTCGCGGGCGCTCGCCGTGAGGTTGCGGCCGAACTGGTCGAGCACCAGCGAGGAGGACGGGGTGCCCTCGCCACGGCCGGTACCGGCTTCCGCGGGCTCCTTGCCCTGGTAGCCGGACAGCAACTGCAGCACCTGCTGGCGCACCCGATTGAGATCGGCGCCGAGCTTGACGAGCACCTGTGCCGCGACGCCCTCACCCTCGCGGATCAGACCCAGCAGGATGTGCTCGGTGCCGATGTAGTTGTGCCCGAGCTGCAGCGCCTCGCGCAGCGACAGCTCCAGCACCTTCTTGGCCCGCGGGGTGAACGGGATGTGGCCCGAGGGCGCCTGCTGGCCCTGACCGATGATCTCCTCGACCTGCTGGCGCACGCCCTCCAGGGCGATGCCCAGCGACTCGAGGGCCTTGGCGGCGACGCCCTCGCCCTCGTGGATCAGACCCAGCAGGATGTGCTCGGTGCCGATGTAGTTGTGGTTGAGCATC
>WHTI01000432.1 GCA_009377815.1 Actinomycetota bacterium | reverse complement strand
TCGGTGGCGAGCAGTCCGGCCATATCCTCTTCCTCGACGACGCCGTCACCGGTGACGGGCTCCTGACGGCGATCCGTCTGCTCGATGTCCTGGTCGCCACCGGGTCGGAGTTACGGGAACTAAGGGCGGCAACCATTCGTCAGTATCCCCAGGTCCTCCAGAATGTGCGGATCGAGCGGGGTGTCAGCCTCGACGATGCCGACGCCGTGTGGGCCGAGGTCGCCGCCATCGAGGAGGAACTGGGCACCGAGGGTCGCGTCCTGCTCAGGCCGTCCGGTACCGAGCCCCTTATCCGGGTGATGGTGGAGAGCTCCCAGTTGGAGACGGCGCAAGGGTATGCTGATCGTCTGTGTCGAGTCGTCGAGTCGGAGCTCGGCGGCTGACCGACGAGAGGAGGTACCGGTAGCAACTCGGATCACCTGAAAACCGCAAATCCCAAAAAACACAGACGAGCGCCAGACCTCTCCAGTGGGAGAGGTGACGAGGTGGAGGGTCATCGAATCTTTTCGGCGGATGCCCTCCCGGCTCCACGGTCGTGACGTCCTCGACAAAAACCGGAGAGCGATCTCCGGGACAGAGACGGGGACGAGGTGGAAGTTCGGACCAGGTCGGGTCCGAGCTTGGGGTTCCGCGGTCGCCGACCGAACCGTTCAAAGGAGCGATCGCACATGTGTGGAATTGTTGGATACATCGGACCGCGTCCGATGGGAGAGATACTCCTGCCGGGTCTGGCCCGGCTCGAATATCGGGGATACGACTCGGCGGGCCTGGCCCTCCATCAAGGGGACAAGCTCACCGTCTCCAAGAGGGCCGGTCGCATCGCCGACCTCGCCGAACAACTCGCCGATCTCGACACAGGGGGGCACCTCGGTATCGGCCATACCCGTTGGGCCACCCACGGCGCGCCCAACGGCACCAATGCCCATCCCCACACCGACTGCACCGGAGATGTGGCGGCGGTCCACAACGGGATAATCGAGAACTGGGCCGAGCTGAAACGGGAGCTCGTCGGGCGCGGCCATGAGTTCACCTCGGACACCGACACCGAGGTGGTGGGCCACCTCATCGAGGAGATGGCTGATGTCCCCCTCGACGAGGCGGTGCGCCGGGTGATGCAGTCCGCCCAGGGTGCCCTCGCCCTGGCGGTGA
>WHTI01000420.1 GCA_009377815.1 Actinomycetota bacterium | reverse complement strand
GGGGAGACCCTCCCCGGCGCCCCCACCTACGAGTTCCAACCCAACATGGTGTTCGCCGTGGAGCCGCTGGTGTGGGTGCCCGACGTCCCCGGTGGCGGGGGCGTCCGCATCGAGGACATGGTCCTCATCACCGAGGACGACGCCCGCATCCTCTCCCGGGTCGAGTACGAGGAACGACTGCTGGTGTGATTGGAATCCGCTCGTCCCCCGAACGCGAATGGGTCAGATCGCCACCGCAGCGGAGGACCGATTCGATCTTAATGGCGACCGCCTTCCTGTGGTGGAGAGCCGCGACGCGGATCCTCGATGCCAAGGATCATTGCCAGCGCGCGTTCGACTTCACTGAGTGTTTCGGGCTTCGCCTTGCCCACGGGCCGGAGTAAACGCGTGCGAGTCACCGCTCTGACGCCTCGACAGATCGCGCAGCTCTGCGCGTCGATCCCTTCTGCCGGCGAAACTCTGGGCCGGAGAGGCGACGGGGCACGCGAACTGGACAGCGGCACGACGATGAACAGCTCGTCCTCGACGCCTGCCGAGATCTCGTCCACAGAGACAACGATGGCCGGTCGGTTCTTGCCGGGCTCGCCCTTCCGTGCGGCCCCCAGCGAGACGAGCCAGATCTCCCCCCGACGCGGCTCAGTCGATGCCATCGCCGAGAGCCGTCTCCCACTCGCGCTCCTCGGCCCTTACCCTGGGCTCATCGGCGTCGGCCGAAGATGCCTCGCGCTCGGAACGGAAGACCGCCTCCCGCTCGGCATTCAAGGCTAGCTCGGCGAGCATCGCGGAAAGCGAGACTCCGCGCTCACGCGCTTGCTCTGCGAGGCGATCGCGCGTCTGGCGCGTCACCCGGATGGTCGCGGTCTCAGTCACCATAATGGCCATAGTGTAGCGCCACGATGTAGCGATACGGCGCGGCTCGAGCCCGCGAGAACTGAAACACCACTCTCGGGAATCGAAAAGTGCAACCACTTGAGCGTTGGGGACGAGTCGCCGGTTGGGCCCGAGCCATCTTGACCGATCGCCGATCCCGAGGAGATTTCGCAAAGGCGCTCTCGCCGCTGCCATCCAGGACAGCTTGACGACGCGACCTATCCCCATCCGAAGACCCGGGCGGCGTTGCCGCCACCGATGGCAGCCCGGTCGGCATCGCCGAGACCCTCCACGCTCGCCACCAAGCCGAGGGGATCGGTCTCGCCC
>WHTI01000461.1 GCA_009377815.1 Actinomycetota bacterium | reverse complement strand
TGTTCGGTTGGGTCCTCGAGCCCGGGTCTGAGGAGGCGCACTGATGGGGACGCATGAGGCAGCCGCGCACGAGCACCACACCTCGACCGGGCTCGACAACGTCAAGCTGGGGATGTGGGCGTTCCTCGGATCCGAATGTCTCTTCTTCGGCTCCCTGATCTCGACCTACCTGCTGTACCGCAACAACGTGCTCGACGGCCCCACGCCGCACGAGATCTACGACATCCCCTACACGTCGGTCAGCTCCTTCGTGCTGCTGATGTCCTCTCTGACGATGGTTCTTGCGCTCGCGGCGATCCAGCGCAAAGACATGACCGGGTTCCGCGTGTGGATCCTTGCAACCGCGATGCTCGGCATGGTGTTCGTGGGTGGTCAGATCTACGAGTTCACGACCTTCGTCGAGGAGGGTCTGAAGCTGTCGACGAGTACCTTCGGGAGCAGCTTCTTCCTCATGACCGGTTTCCACGGCGCCCACGTCACGGTCGGGATCTTCATGCTGCTATCTCTGTTCGGCATGTCGACCTTCGGCAAACTGGATGACGCCGACGGCCCCAGGAAGGTCGAGCTCATCGGCCTCTACTGGCACTTCGTCGACATCGTCTGGATCATCATCTTCACCGTCGTCTACCTGATCCCGACGAACTGAGAGGGGGAACCATGAGCCGATCCGTCGAAGAGATCGAGGCCGAGGAACTAAGCCACCATCCCGAGCCGCGCACGTACATCACCGTCGCGGTCATCCTCGCTCTCGTCACGGCGATCGAGGTGGCGTTGTCGTATGCCACCGCACTGGGGGACCTCGTCGTGCCACTGTTGATCATCTCCGCAATCATCAAGTTCGCTCTGGTCGCGCTCTGGTTCATGCATCTGAGGTTCGATAGCCCGATCTTCCGGCGGTTGTTCCTATTCGGGATCGTCCTCGCATTGATCGTCTTCAGCGTCTATCTAGCGGTCCTCTTCGGACGCGGCGGACCGGTTCCGCTCCTGACCGATTGACGTCATGACCGCATCGCTGGCCTGGCAACCGCACCCGGAAACGTGGCTTCTAGTCAGCGCGCTCGTGATCG
>WHTI01000324.1 GCA_009377815.1 Actinomycetota bacterium | reverse complement strand
TGCGCCACGGAGGCATCTCCTTAGATCAGGCGAACGAGATCGCTCGGGCCGAGGCATCCGCTCCCGGGTCGGCCAGAGAACTCCTCAAGGTCGCCAAGAAAGAGTCGTTCCACGTCCTCAGAGACGAGGCCCGCAAGACCAAGCTAGAAGCCGAACAGCACCGGGGACTCGCGGAGCGGCAACTGAAGGCGCGGCGCGCCTCGCACCATACGGATGAGTTGGGCATGGTCCACATCCACATGGCTCTCCAACCCCACATCGGAACCCAGATCACCGCCCGCGCCGAGGCCGAAGCCGAGCGTCTCGCCCGCGCCGCGAAGAAGGCGGGAGCGCAGGAGGACTTCCCCTGTCATCTCGCCGATGCCTACGCCCACCTGCTCAAGGGAATGGGCAAAGGACGCGCCAAGCGTCCCGAGCTGGTCGTGCTGGTGAGCCACGAAGTCGCCAAACGCGGCTGGACCGACGTCCGCAAGGGTGAGATGTGCAAGATCCCCGGAGTCGGCCCGGTCGCACCCGAGATCGCCAAGGAGATCGGCCAGGATGCGTTCCTGAACGGCGTGTTCTACGACGGCAAGGATCTCCGGCACTTCAAGCGTTGGGGTCGCTCCACCCCGGTCGAGATCAGCGTCGCCCTGGAGTTGGGAATGGCACCCGACTTTCCCGGGGTTAAGTGCGTCGACTGCGGCAAACGCTTCAAGACCCAGTTCGACCACTTCGAGCCGGTCGCTGCCGGAGGACCCGACGCGCACTTCAATCTGGGCCCCCGCTGCTGGCCCTGTCATCAGGCGAAGACCGCCCGCGACCGGCGAGCCGGCAAACTAACCCCGAAGGCTCCTCCCAAACAGAAGCCCCAGGCGAAACGCACCCGCCGCGCCCAGAAGTTGAAAGCGCAGGCTCCGTAGATCAGCGCGTGGCTATCTCTTGCGCGCCTTCCAAATCTCTTCGCACGGCCAGCGGCGTGCCCAATCAAGCGTGACCCACGGGTATCTCGTGGTCGCGCCTTCGCCTGGACGCAACTCGATCAGGTCCTCGACCTCGAACCCGTTGTCTCGGAGCAACCTGATCCAATCGCCGTAGCCGATGTGGAACTCGACCGAGTCGTCGTCGGGCCATTCGAACCGGTGCATGCCGAAGTAGTCGCGGATCAACTTTGATTCGGCGGGGACGTTCTCGTCGTCGTGCATACACAGCATCAGGATGTTTCCGTTCACCAGGAAGATCAGCTCGCCGCCCGGTCGCAGGAGTCGTGCCGCCTCGGGGACCCACAGATAGGGATCGCTCCAGATGCTCGCGCCGTACTCCGAGATCGCGATGTCGAACGATGCGTCCGCCAGGGGAACCGCCTCCGCAGGCGCCTGGATCAGCGGGAAGCGACGATCGAACTCCTGCTGGAAGGCGTGGGCACGAGCCAGCTGCGTCCAGGTCGGATCGATCCCCACCGGCCGGGCCCCCAACCTGTGGAGCCACGCCGAGACGTATCCGGTTCCACATCCGAGCTCGATAACGTCCTTGCCCGCGACGTCGGGCAGCATCCCAACCTCCGCCTCGGGGATCAGCCAGATCCCCCACGAGGGATCGTCGGCGCTCCAGTCCCGGCGTCCCGAGGTTTCGAAGTCCTCCGAATCCGTCGTCCAACTCGCCTGATTGCGCGCGATGTAGTCGGGCATCTGAGGGCCGGTCACGGCTGCTCCTTGCTGAGGCCCACGACGAACTCCGCGCCGGGAAGAGCCGCGAGCGCGTCGGGTGGGACGTAGAGCTTGAGAGCGCGGCTCCCGCCGCCGACGATGACGCGCGGCAGCGACCTCACCGGGCCGTCGATC
>WHTI01000380.1 GCA_009377815.1 Actinomycetota bacterium | reverse complement strand
TCGACTCGTTGACCGGCTGGTCGATGGCGCGATTCCTCGGGGGCCAGGAACTCGCCGCTCGGCTCGGCCCCCGGTGCCGGATCATCTTCACCGGCGCCGCGGGAGGGCTTCTGGGCGACGCGTCCCGAGTGCTCTTCCCCGCGCGCACTTCGCTCGGTGAGTTCGACTCGAAGGAGACCGCCCATCATCCGCGTGCCATCTCCGAGGAGCTCGGCGGGCGACCCTTCGTGCTGGTGACCTCTGCGTTCCACATGCCGCGCTCGATGCGGGTCTTCCGCCGCGGTGGCCTCGAACCCATCGCCTATCCGTGCGGGTACCTCGTCTCGGCCCGCCACAAGGTCACCGGACTGATCCCCTCGAGCCGCGGGTTGGAGCTGAGTCAGATCGCGCTGGCCGAGTACGCCGCCAACGCCTTCGACGCCCTCGTTCGTCCCTAGTCAGTAGCTTGGTTCTCCCGGGCGTCGATGGCCCCGTCGCACCAGATCGAGTCCACGACCGTGCCCGTTGCCGGGAGTCCCGGCCATACGACCGATCGCTCGATGTGGCCGGAGGGCTCTACGACCGCGCCGGCCAGGACGATCGCACCAGGTCCGAGTGAGCTCCTTTCGGCCGAGGCACCGGGCCCGAGATAGGCGGACCCCGAGCCAGCAGTTACCACGGTCCCGCGAGGCGGGTGCGGCGGTGGCGGAGCGCGGCCGGCCAGCACGTCGAGGTTCGCCTGCAGATAACGATGGGGGGTCCCGACATCGATCGTGTAGCCGTCGTGGATCATCACGCTCAGCTCGCCCGCCTCGGCCAACGGCTGGATGACCGCGCCTCCAAGCCCCTGAGCGCCATCGGCAGGGATCAGAGCTCGAGCCTCACGGCTGAGGATCGCGACGCCGAGGAACTGGACGCCGGCCGCCTCCGGCTCGGTCCGCCGGTCGATGAAGGCGACCGCCCGGTGGCCCTCGATCACGAGGTCGGCCCCCCGCTCGACCCGGCGGACCGCCAGGGTCGCGGGACGACCGGACGATCGGTGGAGCTCCCTCAAGGCGCCGACGTCCACGGCCGCGAGGAGGTCGCCGTTCCACACCGCCACGTCGTCCGCCAGGCGGCCCTCCAGGGCTCGCAGGGTCCCTGCGGTCCCGAAGGGCTCCTCGGGCTCGAGGAGGACCTCCAGATCGCCTTCTTCGGCGTAGGGGGCCAGGGCGGCCAGCGCCGCCTCCGGGAGGTGGGAGACGTTGATCGCCGCCCGCTCGGAGACGGCCAGGAGACCGTGGAGGCCCCAGGCGCCCAGGGGGACGTCGAGGATCGGGACGGCAGGCTTGGGGATCCGGTCGCTCAGGGGCCTGAGGCGTTCGCCCCTGCCGGCGGCGAACAGGACGGCGTCGATATCCACCGCCTAGTAGTACGCCAGAAAGACCACTCGAACGGGCTATTTATCGGGCCCAAACCTCCGTAAT
>WHTI01000346.1 GCA_009377815.1 Actinomycetota bacterium | reverse complement strand
GCCTCTCCGGTCTTCTCCCCCACACCCCACAGCGCGGTGATCGGGAGCGGATGGAGGAAGCCCTCGATGTCGTGGGCGGGAACCAGGAGGAGCCCATCCGGCTTCGCCTTCTGCGACGCGAGCTTGGCGAGGAACTTGTTGGCCGCGATCCCGACGGTGCATGGGAGTCCGAGCGCGGCGACGTCCGCCTTGATCTGCCTTCCGATCGAAACCGGATCGCCGAACAGCTTCACGGACCCCGAGACATCGAGGAACGCCTCGTCGAGTGACAGGGGCTCGACCAATGGGGTGTACGAGAGGAATACGTCGCGGATCCTCCGGGAGAAATCGGCATAGGCCGTGAAGTCGTTCGGAAGGAAGATCGCATGCGGGCAAAGCCGGCGGGCCCGGACGATCGGCATCGCCGAGGTCACTCCGTATTCGCGCGCTTGATAGGAGGCTGAGGTGACGACCCCGCGGCCCCCCAGGCCCCCGACCACGACCGGCTTTCCTCGTAGCGTCGGGTCCTTGGCGACTTCGACGGACGCGTAGAAGGCGTCCATGTCGACGTGCAGGATCGTCTCGGGGAACGGGGGCTGCTTCACTACCGCGATGCTAGGCCTCAGCGGATGATCTTGCGCACCAGCCACGCCCCGGGACCCTGGCGTACGAGTCGGTACGCGACCCGGAGGAGCTTGGCCCGGAACGGGACCAGATCGAGGTGATAGCCCAGGACCTCTTCCGAAACGCCGCCCCACTTCTCCTTGAAGCGAGCGAGCGATGCGTCTTCGACGCCGGTACCCATGAGGTCGAGGAAGCGATCGCCGCGTTCCGCCGAGAGGCAGATCGCGTGGTGGAACAGGAGGTCGTTGACCCTCAGCTTCAGACCCTCCTCGGAGGATCCCCCCATCCAGTAGTGACCCCCGTGCTCGGAGTAAAGCATCGCCATCATCCCGATCATGTGACCGTCGTGCTTCACGACCAGATATCTCACCTCGCCCGTGGGAACGAAGCGGTGCATCAGCTCGACGAACAGGTCTTTCGGATACCAAGTGGGCGCATGGTTCCGCTCCATCGCCGAGCGATACATCTCGTAGATGTCCCCGACATCAGATTCGGACGTTGCTTCGGTGACCACCAGCCCGGCCTCGCGAGCTCGTCGCACGTTCTTCTTCACCGACTTGTGGTACGTGCGGAACATCTCCGCCTCGTCAACGGGAAGCTCGTAGCGTTCCATGGGCCGGACGTGTCTCCGGCCGTAGGTGGGATGCGCGACATGTCCTTCGGGGAGCCCGCAGAACGGATCCTCGACCACAAGAGAGTGATAGCGGCGCTCCTTGAGCGCCGGAAGAAGGTGATCGAGGAGTTCGTCTCCGCGGCTTACATCCCCGATCAGACCGCCGTAGGGGAAGAACGATTGGAGCATCCGGAACCCGATCGTCTTGCGCTCGGTTCCGATCATGGCCACGACGATCTCGTCACCGTCCATCAGCGTCGCGAACAGCACCTCGCCCCCGAATCCGGCGGCGACGGCCTCCGTCCAGCGAACGGTCGAGAAGAAATAGCACCCGGAAGACAGCGCGAAGCGGTCCCACCCCTCAGGTGGGGTGCGGTCGAGCTGGAAGCGCAGGGCGGGGCGCCGGTCGGTGCTCGTGGCCACCGCCGAGGTGGGATCCGAGGATCCCGAGAGATTTTCCTTCACACCTT
>WHTI01000470.1 GCA_009377815.1 Actinomycetota bacterium | reverse complement strand
CGACGACGTCGTAACGGGCCACGGGCTCGGTTGCGGGGAGGTTGAGCACCGCCCCGGTGCGGACATTGAATTCCGACCCGTGTTTGGGGCATTCGATCTCGTCGTCGAAGAGATCACCCTCGGCCAGCGACGCCTCCTCGTGGCTACATCTGTCGGCGATCCCGTAGATGTCACCCTCTACCCGGAACAGAGCGATCCGGTAACCATCGGTGTCCACCCGCAGACCGGTCTCGTCGGGAATGTCGCCTACCGAGGCGAGACGAATACGGGTCACGACTGCGATGACGCCGCAGATGTTTGTGAATGGGCGCGGACGAAACGCTGGGCGAAGATCTCCTCGACGACCTCGTTGAACTCGCTCACCGGCAGACGGTCGATCGCCTCCCGGAAGAACCCGCTCATGAGCACCCGTTCGGCGCGCTCCCGGGAGAGTCCACGGCTCATCAGGTAGTAGAGGTTGGCCTCCTCGAGGGGGCCCACCGACGACCCGTGCCCGCAGATCACGTCGTTGTTGAGGATCTCCAGGTTCGGGACGGAGTGGGCCTTGGCCTCCTCGGAGAGGACGAGGTTGCGGTTGGTCTCAAAGGCGGATGTCCCGGAGGCGTCCTCGTCGATGCGGAGTAGACCGGTGAAGACCGATTGCGCCCGATCCTCCACGGCGCCCTTGAGGAAGACATCACTCGATGTGTTCCGTCCGATGTGGTTCATGACCATCCGGTAGTCGAGGGTTTGGTCGCCCTCGCCGAAGAACACGCCTACCACCTCCGAGGATGAACCGTCGCCCTCCATCTCGATGGTGAGATCGAGCCGGCCGAGAAGGCCACCGATGCCGACCTCACCGAGACGCACGGTGGCGTCGCGTCCGACCCGAACCCGCTGGTGGACGACCCCGACACCATCGGGGGCGAAGCCCTGCACCTCGAGGAAGCGAAGACGGGCACCGTCGCCGACATCGAGGAAGACATCGGGGACACTGTGGGTGCCGTCGTTGCCGCGGTGGACGAGGATCACCGAGGTCTCCGAGTTGGTGCCGAGTTCG
>WHTI01000306.1 GCA_009377815.1 Actinomycetota bacterium | reverse complement strand
GTCGACGATATCGGGGGTCTCGGGGAGATCGGAAAGGGAGGGGTAGCATTTCATCCCGAGGACTTCCTGGTAGTTGGGATTGACCGGATAAAGGGTCAGTCCGGTGCGTGACAGATAACGCGCAACGAAGTTCGACGACCGAAGTTCGTTACCGGAGACCCCGACAAGGGCGACCGAGTTGGCCTCCCGGATGATTCGCAGCCGGTCCCTTGCCGACGCTTCGGGGATCGTGGGCGTGACATGCATTGTTCAGCGGCCTCCTAACGCCTGATCGAGGTCGTGGATTATGTCTTCGATGTCCTCGAGACCGACCGAGATCCGGATCATGTCGTCACCGACGCCGGTTGCTTCCCGCTCCTCGGTGGGGACCTGTTGGTGCGTGGTCGACGCCGGATGGATAACCAGGGTCTTGGCGTCGCCCACATTGGCGAGGTGCGAGGCGAGCTCCACCTTCTGGATGAATCCCACACCGGCGTCGTAGCCACCGGTGACCCCGAACGTGAACACCGCGCCCGGGCCTCGGGGCACGTATTTGTCGACGAGAGTGCGGGCCGGTCCGTCGTCGAGCAGGGGATAGCTCACCCACGCCACCGCGGGATGGGAGGCGAGAAAGCGGGCGACCTCGGCGGCATTCTCCACGTGGCGCTCCATCCGGAGCGGGAGGGTCTCCAATCCCTGTAACAGGAGGAACGAGTTGAACGGGGAGAGGGCGGGGCCCAGATCGCGCAATAGCTCGGTCCTGGCCTTGGTCAGATAGGCGAACTCCCGGAAGTTCTCCCAGAAACGAAGACCGTGGTAGGCCGGGGAGGGTTCGACGATCTCGGGGAACTTCCCGTTGTCGAAGGGGAACCGGCCGCTCTCGACGACCACACCGGCGATCACGGTGCCGTGACCGCCGATGAACTTGGTTGCGGAATGGACCACGATGTCGGCACCCCATTCGATGGGGCGACACAACCAGGGAGTGGCGAAGGTGTTGTCAATCATCAGCGGAATGTCCGCAGCCCCTGCGATACCGGCGACCGTCTCCATGTCGAGCACATCGGCGCGGGGGTTCCCGATCGTTTCGCCATAGACCAGTTTGGTCCGCTCGTTGATGGCCTCCTCGATACGACCGGGTTGGGAGGCATCGACGAAGGTGACGTCGATTCCCATCTTTCGGAGGGTCACGTCGAACTGGGTGTAGGTGCCACCGTAGAGATTCCGCGCCGAGACGATGTGATCACCCTGGGAGCAGAGTGTGAGGATGGCAACCATCTGGGCCGCCTGACCGGAGGCGGTCGCGACCGCTCCGAGCCCGCCCTCGAGCGAGGCCATCCTCTCCTCGAAGGCGGCCGTGGTCGGGTTGCCGATGCGGGTGTATATATTCCCGAACGTTTGGAGGGCGAACAGATCCGCGGCGTGTTGGACATCGTCGAACACGTACGATGTGGTCGCATAGATCGGCATGGCCCGCGATCCGGTTTCGGGATCGGGCCGCTGTCCGGCGTGTATCGCTCTCGTGTGGAACCCGAACTCCTCGGCCATGCTCCGATGGTAGGACCGGGGCGCCGACGCGTGTTCGCTCGCCCCGATCCGTTCGTCCCCGATTACGGGTTGAAGGTGGTGTCCTCGTCGGCCGACCCGAACTGGGTTATGTCGGGGCTCCCCGGCTCTAGCCTCCTCCACCACTTCTTGGCGGTGTCGATTCCGCCCACACCGAACGCAATGGTGCCGGCGATTAGAACGGAGAGCGGCAGGTACTGCAGAAGCGTGTTCTCGATCTTGGCCGTGACCGATGGGGCGAAGCTGAGTGTGTCGAGGGCGGCGAGAACACCAATCACGAGGATGGTGATCCTGACCACCGTTGTAACCCAACCCAGACCACGGCTCTCGGCAAACGGGCGCACGGTGCGTGCCGCCCAGTTCGCGATCGCGGCTGTCACGAAGAGAACGAGCAGGGCGACCACTACCAGCGGCAGATAGGCTATGAG
>WHTI01000163.1 GCA_009377815.1 Actinomycetota bacterium | reverse complement strand
CGGCTTCCTTGGTGTCGTCGCTCGCGAAGCAAAGGGCCTGGGTCAGGGACTCCATGTCGAGGGAGTCGCTAAGGCCCCCGTCGGTCGCTCGATTGAGGTTCTCCTTGATCATCGACGCGGTGCGCGGCGGGACCGCCACCAACCGGGCAGCTAGTTCGGCGGTGACGGAGTCAACCTCGTCCGGTGCGCAGAGTCGATTGATGATCCCGAGTCGATCCGCTTCCGCCGCCGAGATCGCGTCACCGAGGAGGGCCAGCTCCTTCGCCTTCGTGAGGGGAAGTAGTCGGGTAAGGACCCACGACCCACCGAAGTCCACGACCAGTCCGCGCTTGATGAAGAGCTCGGCGAAGCTGGCTTCGGTCGAGGCCACCACCAGATCCATGCCGAGAGCGAGGTTGCACCCGGCCCCCGCGGCGACGCCGGTGACCTTGGCGATCGTCGGAACCGAACAGGTCAGCACCGCTTGGGCAACGTCGTGGACCTTCCGCATCCGATCCTTCAGCTCGAACGGCGAGGTGACCATGTTGGCCGGATCGGTGAGGTCGGCGCCGGAGCAGAAGGAGCCGCCCGCTCCCGAGATCACCAGACACCGAACCTCGGGGTCGAGGCTCGCGCGATCGAAGGTCGCCTTGATCTCCTCGAACATCGTCCCCGACATCGCGTTCTTCTTCTCGGGACGGTTGAGGGTCACGGACGCGACGTGGCCGTCTTGCTCCCAAAGCAACGACTCGTAATCGGACAACGTGCCTCCTAGAACGCATCGGCCACGACCGACACCTCGGTCCGGGTGGGCGTCACGATAACGGAGACCACATCGAACCTCACGTTCACGCGGCCCGGTCGCCGTTCCGACAGCCACGCAGCGGCAAGCCGGCGGAGCCGGGCCTGTTTGCGGGCATCGACCGCCAGGACCGGAGAGCCGAAGCGATCCGAGGACCGGGCCTTGACCTCGGAGAACACGATCGTCGATCCCTCTCGCAGGATCAGGTCGATCTCGCCCGAAGAACACCGGTAGTTCCGATCGATCACCTCGAGACCGGAGCGCCGGTACGCCTCGGCCGCGGCATCCTCACCCCGGTGCCAGATCTGATCGCGAGCGGTCATGGCATGACGGTAGTTGGGCCCTGTGACACGAGCTTTACTCGCGCGGCCCACTGAGCCGCAGGCGCTCAGCTCTCGAGGCTCGGGGGATCCGGGATCAGATCTCTCTCGGCGAGCTGTGCCAGTTCCTCGACGTTCATGTCCCGGAAGGTGACCACCTTGACATGCGATACGAAGCGGGCCGGCCGGTGCATGTCCCACACCCAGGCATCGTTGAGCTCGACCTCGAACCAGACCTTGGCACCGGCGTTCTTGGTCTCGACCTTGACGTCATTCGCCAGGTAGAAGCGCCGCTCGGTCTCCACGACGTACTTGAACATCGGAAGGACGTCCCGATACTCCTTGTACAGCTGGAGTTCCATCTCGGCCTCGTACTTCTCGAGGTCCTCGACGCTCATCCGATCTCCTTTAGATCTTCCGGTAGATCCACGTCCTCTTCGGTCACGGATCCCGCCCGCGACTCCCCGTAGTGTCGCGCCGCAAGGCCCCTATCGGTAGTCTCTTCGCCCCGAAATCTCCCCACCAGAGCGACCTCGTCCCCGGAGAGAAGAGGCTCATCCGGCGCCCCAGCGTCGTCTTCCGGGAAGCCGGTCACGCCGTAGAACGAGCGGCGATGGATATCGCAGGGCCCGTGCTCCTTGAGGGCACGCCAGTGATACCTGGTCCCGTAGCCGACGTTGCTCAGGAACCCATACTGCGGATACCTGCGGTGGTAGCGGCGCATCGCGGCGTCCCGATGGACCTTGGCCACGATCGAAGCCGCCGCCACCGACCGTGAGACCGCGTCCGCTTTCTTCACCGCCAGCGAAGGGACCTTGAGTCGCTTGAGCGGGAATCCGTCGACGAGCACGTAGTCGGGACCCACGTCGAGCCCGGAAAGCGCCTTCCTCATCGCCATGAGGTTGCACCGCTGGAGTCCGATCCGGTCAATCTTGTTGGGATAGACCCTCACGACCGCTAGAGCCTCGGCTCGCTCTTCGATCTCGCGCGCCAATCTCTCTCGCTGGAGCCGAGTGCACATCTTCGAGTCCCTGAGTCCGTCGATCTCGGTCCCTGGCGGAAGGATCACCGCGGCCGCAACCAGGGGGCCGGCCAGTGCTCCCCTTCCGACCTCATCAACGCCGGCAACGTGCACGAACCCCGCGTCGTAGAGGCGCTTCTCCAACAGTCCCGACGCATCCGAGACCACGGGCTCACAAACCTCTTTGTTGTGCGGGTCGTCGAGACGACCCGCTTCTGGATGCCGTAACCGCCGACGGGCGTGCGAGGGCTCGCATCACAAGCCTCCTAGGTGGCTCGGGGGCCAGGCGATGGCGAATGCCCGGCCGACGATCTTCTCCTTGTGGATAGGTCCGATCACGCGCGAGTCCTCGGAGTTGCTGCGGTTGTCGCCCATCACGAAGACATCGTCCTCCGGGACGAGACAGCCATCCTCGGTCGCTTCCATCTGGAGACGTTCGCAGTCCCGTTTGTTCAACGACTGGCTTCCGTTGTCGGTCCCACCCCGCACCCACGGCTCCTCCACCACCTCGCCGTTGACCCGAAGCTGGCGTGGTGAGCCCGTATAGCTGATGACATCTCCGCCCACCGCGACGACGCGCTTGATGTAGTCCTCCTCGGCCGAGGTCGGGAGCCCCAAGAGATCCCGGGCAAAGTTCCGCACGTCCTCGTACCAGGGGAAGTCCTTATCGGGACCGAAGACGTCCCGGGCGAAGACGACGACGTCTCCGCGGCTCGGCTCGCCGAAGCGGTAGCCGATCTTCTCGACCAGCACGCGGTCACCGACACGCAAGGTCGGATACATCGATGCCGACGGTATGTAGAACGCCTGGGCGATGAATGACTTGATGATCACGGCGATCACCAAGGCGACGACGATCAGGACCGGCAGCTCGGCTAGGCCGTGACGCCACCCCTTCTTGCGTGGCTCATCGATCGGAGGGTCGTCGCCGGGGGCCGGACCTTCCTCGGGGGGATGAACGGGCGTGAGCTCGGTTCGTCCGGCCTCGGGATGCGGAGGGGCAACGACGTCGATCGCCGGCGCCTTAGTGGGTTCCTCGTTGGTCATGACCTCAGGTTAAAGCCCACCGAGGTTTGAGAAGGGCCAAACGATCACGAATGCGTTCCCGATGACCTTTTCCATCTGGATCGGGCCGTAGCTGCGTGAATCCTGGGAATCCATCCGGTTGTCCCCCATAACGAAGATCATCCCTTCGGGGACCACGGTCTTGGTGAACGATGACGTCACGATCCCCTCGTCGAGATAGGGCTCATCGATCGTCTCACCGTTGACCATCACTTCGCCGTCGCGACATTCGATCGAATCCCCCTCGACCGCGATGACTCGCTTGATGAAGTCCTCATTGCCTCCGGTTGGGAACCCGAACAGTCCCTTGAAGGCGTCGGTCACGTCGGTCATGAACGAGCCGTCGTCCTCGGACTCGAAGCCGGGGGCAGCATCTCGCTCGAACACCACCACGTCACCGCGCCGCGGTTCGTGGAACCGGTAGCTCACCTTCTCGACCAGGACGCGGTCGCCGACGTGGAGCGTAGAAACCATCGACACCGACGGGATGTAGAAGGCCTGCAGGAGGAACGTCTTGATGATCAGGGCGACCACGAAGGCGATCACGACGAGCAGGGGCAGCTCCACCCAGAACGGGCGCTTGCGCTTGGCGGGATGCTCCGATGGCTCCTCCGGCGGCGTCTCAGGAGGCGCGGCAGGAGGTGGTGGTGGAGGAGGCGGCGGTCCCAGGCGGGAGTGATCGTCGGGTTCGGAGGTGCCGGTTCCCGACGGGTCCACGTCCCTCACTACGCCTGGCGCCGCTCTTTGATCTTGGTCGCCTTCTTACCGATCCTCGATCGGAGGTAGTAGAGCTTGGCCCGGCGAACCTGGCCGTGAGCTGCGATCTCGATCTTGGAGATCATCGGAGAGTGAACCGGGAAGGTGCGCTCGACGCCGACCCCGAACGAGATCTTCCGCACGGTGAACGTCTCGGACAGCTTGCTCCCCCGGCGGCGGATGACGATCCCCTCGAAGACCTGGACGCGCTCGCGCTCGCCCTCGACCACGCGCACGTGGACCTTCACGGTGTCACCCTGCCGGAAGTCCGGCAGATCGTCGCGGAGGTGGGTCCGCTCAACCAGATCGATGGTCTTGTTCATCTCGGTCCCATTCTGTTTGGCGTCCCGCCGAGGCGGCCCGCTTCTGTCTATGTGCGCCCTGTCGGGCGTACTCGTGCTTAGTCAATCATTCGTAGCCCGGACGGGATTCGAACCCGTGATCTTCGCCTTGAGAGGGCGACGTCCTTGGCCAACTAGACTACCGGGCCTTGTTTGTCCTGCTCTTCCCGCGCTGTCGCCGGAGCTGGGGCGCCTGGATTCGAACCAGGACTAGCGGTACCAGAAACCGCCGGGCTGCCAGGTTACCCCACGCCCCATCTGTTCTGCGTCCCGCCGAGGCGGCCCGCTTCTGGATCCCTGCTCCCTGGTGTGCTTGCTCGTACCCAGTTCTTCCAGCGGTCCCGCCGAGGCTATTTGCTGCGGTAGCAAAGGATAACAGCCTCGCTTCAGGCGGCTCGGCTGATCCTCTCGAGGGTTCGCTCTTTGCCGAGTATCTCCAGGGATTCGAACAACGGGGGCGATACCAGTGTTCCGGTGACCGCGGCTCGGATGGGCTGGAAGGCTTTCTTGGGCTTGAGTTCCCGCTCTTCCGCCAGCGCCCGGAGCGCCGCTTCGATCGCGGCTCCCGTCCACGGCTCCACGGCCTCCAGCGTCGTCGCCACGGCCGCCAGGTAGTCCCCCTGACCCTCGAGGGTCGCCGCGGCCTTCTCGTCGGGGGTTACGTCCTCGAAGAGGAACCTCACCATGGGCGGGGTCTCGGTCAGCCGCTTCATGCGTTCGATCAGGTGTGGAGCGATCTCGCCGAGGATCTGCTTACCCTCGGGAGTGCTCGCGTCGGGGATGCCGTGCTCGACGCACACCTCGGCCATCGCATCGATCAGATCCTCGGGAGCCGAGGTACGGATGTAGTGGCCGTTCACCCATTCGAGCTTGTCGACATCGAACGCAGCAGGGTTCTTCCCCACTCGCTCGAGAGAGAAGTTCGACACGAGTTCGTCCCTCGAGAAGATGTTGGTCTTGTCGTCGAGCGACCACCCCAGCAGCGCGAGGTAATTGACCAACGCATCGGGGAGGAAGCCGTTCTCGCGATATGAGCGAACGGAGACGTCACCCCACCGCTTGCTGAGCGGCTTGCCGTCCTCGGTCACGATCATCGGAAGGTGGGCGAAGACCGGTGGCTCCTTGAACCCGAGGGCCTCACGGATCAAGAGCTGCCGCGGGGTCGAGGCCATCAGGTCGTTGCCGCGGATGATGTGCGTGATCTCCATCAGAGCGTCGTCGACCGTCACCGCTAGCATGTATGTCGGCGTCCCGTCACTACGCATGATGACGAAGTCCGGGGTCCTCCCCATGTCGGTCGAGATGTCGCCGAGAACCTCGTCGTGGAACGTGATCGTCCGATCGGGAGGAACGATCACCCTCACGGTGAAGGGCCTGCCCTCGTCCGCGAATCGTTTCTCGTCCGCATCGCTGCTGCGGAAGATCGGAGGCCGCTTACCGGAGTCCGCGCTCTTGCGCTCGGCGT
>WHTI01000467.1 GCA_009377815.1 Actinomycetota bacterium | reverse complement strand
TCTTCGGCCGCAGCTGAAGACGGCTGCGTCGAAGGCGAGGAGAGGACGACCGACTCGGGCCTGAGGATCACCGACGTCGTGTGTGGCGATGGAGTCGAGGTCGAGGTCGGGGACGTCGCGGTGGCGCACTACACCGGGATGCTCGAAGACGGCACCGAGTTTGACTCGTCTGTTGGACGCGAGCCCTATCCGTTCGAGGTCGGCGCCGGCGCAGTCATCGAGGGATGGGATGAAGGCTTCCCCGGCATGAAGGTCGGGGGCAAACGGATCCTCGTGATCCCGCCCGAGCTCGCCTACGGATCCCAGGGCTACGCATCGATCCCGGGAGGGGCCACGTTGACGTTCGAGGTCGAGCTGGTCGAGGTCCAGGCCGACGGCTAGTTCCAGCCCACCTAGATCCAGCACCAGCCGTTCGGCGACCCCTCGTACCCTTCCGGTTTCGTGCAGTTCTCGAACCAGATCCTCGAACGCCACTGGTCCTCCGAGATCGGCCGGTTCAGAGCCAACGGCATGAAGTAGACGAATGACGCGATCGTCGCGGCCGCGAAGATGCCGATCGCGAGACGTGCCTCGGTCGAATCTCCGATGCGAACCGCGACGTAAGCAAGCGCCAGGCACATGAACGGCACCGCCGGAAGCAGGTAGAAGAGGAAGACCGCGGCTCGACCGGTTGGTTGGACGAGCCAGGGAACATAGGTGAAGAAGAAGGCCCCGAGGATGACTCCCTCCGGCGAGCCGATGCTGCGAGCCCTGATCCATCGATAACCGACGAACACAAGCGCCAGCAGCGAGGACCACCACACGAAAGGGCTGCCGAACGCCATGATCTCTCGATAAGTTCCGCCACTCGAGTCGAAGAAGTACGAAACCGGCCGTTTGACGACGGGCCAGCTCCACGGCGGGGACTGATAGCCGTGCAGCGTCGTCAGGTTGGCGTGGTAGTCGAGCATGTAGAACTGCGTATCCCAGACCTCTCGGAGGAACGATCCCTCCGACCACGGCAGCGCCACCAACGCGCCGTCGAGACGTCCCACATAGGTGACG
>WHTI01000179.1 GCA_009377815.1 Actinomycetota bacterium | reverse complement strand
TTCGATCCGGCAGCCGCTCGGAGTGGTCGCGGGGATCACGCCGTTCAACTTCCCGGCGATGGTCCCGATGTGGATGTACCCGATCGCGGTCGCGTGCGGAAACGCCTTCATCCTCAAGCCGTCCGAGAAGGATCCGTCGGCAGCGAACCTGATGGCCGAGCTGTTCACCCAAGCCGGTCTGCCCGACGGTGTCTTCCAGGTGGTACATGGGGACAAGGTCGCGGTCGATGCGTTGCTCACCCATTCGGATGTCGCCGCGATCAGCTCGGTCGGCTCCACACCGGTGGCGAAGTACATCTACGAAACGGCCGCGAGCCACGGCAAACGCGTCCAGGCCCTCGGCGGCGCGAAGAACCACATGGTCGTCCTGCCCGATGCCGACATGGATCTGGCGGCGGATGCGGCGGTCTCGGCCGCCTACGGCTCGACCGGACAGAGGTGCATGGCGATCTCGGCCGTGGTCGCGGTCGGAGCTGCAGGAGACGCGCTGCTGGATGGCGTCAAGCAACGGGTCGGGAAGCTCAAGGTCGGCGCCGCCGCCGCCGCCGATGCCGAGATGGGTCCGCTCGTGACCGCCCAGGCGCGCGACAAAGTCGCCTCCTACATCGAGACGGGACTGAACGAGGGGGCCGAGCTCGCGATCGACGGCCGCGACCTCAAGGTCGACGGTTACGAGAACGGCTACTTCATCGGTCCGTGCTTCTTCGACTCGGTCACACCGGACATGACGATCTATCGCGACGAGATCTTCGGACCCGTGCTCATCATGTTGCGGACCGACACCTTTGAGGACGCGTTGCGGATCGTGAACCAGAACCCGTACGGCAACGGCACCGCGATCTTCACGAACGACGGTGGCGTTGCGCGGATGTTCCAACACGACGTCCAGGTCGGCATGGTCGGGATCAACATTCCGATCCCGGTCCCGATGGCGTTCTTCTCTTTCGGGGGATGGAAGGCATCGTTGTTCGGGGATAGCCACGTCCACGGCAAGGAGGGCGTGAACTTCTACACGCGGGGGAAGGTCGTGACCGCCCGGTGGCCCGATCCGTCGCAGCGCGGCGTGAACCTGGGGTTCCCGCAGACGCACTGAGCAGTACATTCCCCCGGTGACCGAATCTCGTGGGGCCAGCGAGCGCTTCCACGTCGCGGAGTTGTCCCTGCTCGGGATCGCGATGGTTTGGGGGCTCACGTTCCCGATGGTCCAGGACGCGATCGGCAGGTTGCCGACCTTCACCTTCCTCGCCTACCGCTTCATCCCCGCGTCGCTGCTGGTGGCGGTCATCTTCCGCAAGCAGCTCGCGGCCCTTCCTCCATCGGGCTGGCGCGCGGGCCTCGGGATGGGGGTCTTTCTCACCGCCGGTTACGCGTTTCAGACCCTGGGCCTCGATCGGACGACCTCGTCCAACGCGGGGTTCATCACCGGACTGTTCGTCGTGTTCACCCCAATCTTCGGGGCGATCCTCCTGGGCCATCGTGCCGGAGCGATCGCGTGGATCGCCGCGATCGTCTCCGCGTTCGGCCTCTACCTGTTGTCGGGATCGAAGGGGGGCTTGAACACCGGCGATGCGATGATCCTGATCACCGCGTGCTCTTTTGCCTTTCACATCCTCGTGACCGACAGGGCGGTGAAGGACCATGACCCCGGTGCGCTGCTCGCGGTGCAACTCGGTGTCTGTGGCCTCGTGAGTCTCCTGATCGCCGGTTGTGGAGGCGACATCGAGATGCCGGACGCCGGCCAGGTCTGGCTCGCCCTGGCAGTGACCGCGTTCGTCGCGAGCGCCCTCGGCTTCTTCGTCCAGACCTACGCCCAACGGCACGCGCCCCCGGCCCGCACTGCCCTGATCCTGGCCGCCGAGCCCGCGTTCGCCGGATTCTTCTCCTGGCTCCTGAAAGACGAGCGTCTCTCCGCCTCGGGCTGGCTCGGCGCCGCTCTGATCCTGGGAGCGATCGTCGCCGTCGAGGCGATGCCCTACCTCCGGCCTACTCAGCCCCTCCCCGAGCGCTGATGTGCTCCGTCAGCTCCGCGATGCGGGCATTGCAGATGCTTTGGATCTTGGCGAGCCTCTCCATCATCACTGGCGCATCCGCGGGGTCCACCCTTTCGAGGTCGTTCTCAATGAACTTCTGAAGAAGGGTCACCGCCCTCTCCAACGCAGCCTCTGTGATGTCGATATTCATGTGTGCCACCGTACTGACCTCCCACGACTCGAAATGTCCTCCGACCGATCCCGGCCCGAGGTTCTTCAGCAGGTAGCGGCCGGCATCTCTCCACGATGGTCCGCACAGGCTGAGGACCTAAGTCCAGGCTCGGCCTTGGTTCCGATCGACTTTGTTCCCCTGCCCGGAGCGCCCTCGGCGCCGCGGTCTGGCCGGCGGCGGCCGCGATCTCACCGGCGGCGTCCAGGTACGGTTCCCCGGCGCACCCCCGAGCACGTAGCCGTGGATGGTCTTCAGGTAGTGGTGATGGGGACACAACCAGTCGAGGTTGTCGAGCTTGGTGTCGTTCCGATCACCGTTGATGTGATCGATCTCGAGATGCCGCTTGTTCCCGCACCCCGGCACCGCACAGATACGACCCCTGGCGATCAGTGCCCGCCGCACCCGGGCGGGGACGGTGCGCTCCAACCCGGCGATCGTCTTGATGTCTTTACCGTCACTCACCAAGGGTGAGACGTACGAGTCGGCTGCCATCGCCTGAGCGATGACCGCAGCCACCGGTCCGACCCCCTGGATCTCGCAGGTCTCGCCCTCGAGCACCGTGCCCCGGACGAGTGCGGCATGGTCGACGACCACGTGGATCATCGAATCCGCGCCTCGGCCCACGGGAGCCTCATCGCAGTCCCGGTAGTGCTGAGCGATCTCGACCAAGGCATCGGCCAGGTTCGCGGCATCAGACTCCCGCACCCCCCGGCGTGCATTCTCGTAGCGGATCCGCTCGGCCACCGGCTTGAGCGCAGCGAGGAAGGTCGCCCCGGCATCCGGGGTCATGGACGCCTCCATGCGGAACGCCCCCTCCCCATCCCTCCAGTGTCTAATCATCCGGTTCTTCCGGACCCTCTCGTAGCGGGCCTTCTCGTCGGGAAGCGCCGCCGCACGCACCCGGGCGCAGGTGTCCCTGAGTGAGGCGAGGTCTTCCGTCGCCGCCGCCTTCAGCAGTTGCTTTTCCGCCCTGGGAGCTGCCGCAGCCGCCGAAGCCACTTCCTTGGCCTGGATTTCCGACAGCTTGCCCGCCCGGAAGCTCTTATCGACCGAGGGGAGCTCCTTGAGCGCCTCGGCTGTCTTGAGAACCCCGAGAGCCTGACCGACCGAGGTACCCGTCGCCTTGGCCATCCAGTTGGCGGCCGTCCTTTCACCCGAGGAGCGCCACGCCCCCGACGCGGCAATCTTGCGGGCGGCGAGCGCCTTGATGGCGGCGCACTTGCGCTCGAGCCTCGTGGACCGCTCGACAAGCGCCTGGGCATCACGGGAGTCGAGGACCTCGGGCTCGATCTTGGCCAGCACCTCGTCGAGCCGGGCCTCGGCGGTATCCAGCGTTCGATCGAACATGCCCACGACACTAATGAGGGGGTGTGACATGAAACGCTCCTTTTCGCGCTCTCGGGGGGGCCCAGATCCGTGCCCATGTGGTCGATTGGCAAATCCGGGCTCTGACCTGGGGTTATGGATATCGTCCGAACGGTCGGACGGACTATCCAGGAGGGCTTGATGGGGGGCGCCAAGCGGGACCAGATCCTCGAGCGGGCGGTCGTTCTCGCCTCGGTCGAGGGCCTCGAGGGGCTTACGATCGGACGCCTCGCAGCCGACCTCGGGATGAGCAAATCCGGGTTGTTCGGCCACTTCGGTTCCAAGGAGGATCTCCAGCTCGCTGCCATCGGTAGGGCCGCCGAGATCTTCGAGGGTCGGGTGATAGCACCAGCCGCGACCTCCGAGGCCGGGCTCGATCGCGCTCGGGCCCTGACCGAGAACTGGCTCGACTACCTGATGAACGGTTTCGAGGGCGGTTGCTTCTTCCACGCGGCATCGCTTGAGTTCGACGGCCGCCCCGGGAAGGTCAAAGACGAGATCGTTCGACTCACCGGGCGCTGGTACGTCGTGCTCGAGGATCAGCTACGCCGCGCCATCACTCGCGGTCAGCTGCCGTCGGACACCGACGCGACCCTGCTCGCGTTCGAAATGCACGCGCTGCTCGGGGAGGCGAACTGGGCGTTCCGCTTATTCGGACGCAGCGAGGCTCTGACGCGCGCTCGCGTCCTTCTTAACTCGAAGCTCGCGCGCGCCCAGGGGGCCGGGGAGCGTCGCTCGGCCTGATCTCAGCCGGTCGGTGGGTCCCCCGCCGCCGATCGATCGCTGCAGGAACCTAACGTCGTGCCATTCGCCGAACTTGAAGCCGACGTTCCGGAACGTTCCCGAGAGCTCGAATCCTGCCGCCGTGAACAGTGCCTCGCTCGCCGGATTCGGAAGGGTTAGCCCGGCGATCACGGTTCGAATCCCGCGCGCCTCGAGCTCCACGAGCAACGCGTCTAGTAGCGCACGCCCCAGTCCATTGCCGCGATGTCTCTCATCGAGATAGATCGAGACCTCGGCCGACCACTGATACGCGGGCCGCGAGCGGAGCCCGGACGCGTTGCCGTAGCCGACGACCTCGCCGTCGTCCTCGGCCACCAACCACGGATAGTGGAGTTGCCCGCGCTCGATGCGAGTCGCGAACACGTCGGCGCCCGGAGGCTCGAATTCGAACGACACCGCCGAATCTGTC
>WHTI01000438.1 GCA_009377815.1 Actinomycetota bacterium | reverse complement strand
CGGCCTGCAGGCGGTGGGGGTGGTCCTGATGAGCGCACTCGTGGTCGCACCCGCGGCGGCCGCCCGGCAGTGGACCAGTCATCTCGCGGGCATGGTCCTCCTGGCGGCCCTCTTCGGAGCGGTTTCCGGAGTGACCGGTGCCCTGGTGTCCAGCAACGTCGAGCACCTACCGACCGGGCCGGCCATCGTGGTGGTCACCAGCGTCATCGTCGCGGTCTCGCTCGCCTTCGCGCCGGGCCGGGGCCTCATCGCGCGCTCCATCCTCCAGCGCCGTAGCAACCGAACGTTCCGGTTGGAGGCGGGCAGATGAGTCAGTACCAGCTCGAGATCATCCTCGTCGGCGTGATCGTCGCAAGCGCCTGTGCACTGCCGGGGGTCTTCCTCGTGCTGCGCCGCATGGCGATGATGAGCGACGCGATCACGCACACCGTCCTGCTGGGGATCGTCCTCGCGTTCTTCGTCGTCGAAGATCTCTCGTCTCCGTTCCTGATCCTCGGCGCCGCGATCGTCGGACTGGGAACGGTGTGGTTGGTCGAGGCGGTCCATCGCACGCGCCTCGTGGGCGAAGACACCGCCATCGGCCTGATCTTCCCGCTGTTGTTCAGCATCGCGATCATCCTGATCTCCCGCTACGCGGGCGACGTTCACCTCGATACCGACGCGGTGTTGCTCGGCGAGATCGCCCTGGCTCCCCAACGACGTGTGATCCTCGCCGGCTGGGACTTCGGCCCCCAGGCCGCGTGGGTGATGGGGGCCATCCTCGTCGCCAATCTCGTTTTCATCCGGATGTTCTTCAAGGAACTGAAGCTCACGACGTTCGATCCCACGCTCGCCGCGGCCCTCGGGTTCTCCCCGGCGATCGTGCATTACGCCTTGATGGGTCTCGTATCGCTCACCGCGGTCGGCGCGTTCGACGCAGTGGGCTCGATCCTGGTCGTTGCCCTGATGGTCGGCCCCCCCGCCGCGGGCTATCTGTTGACCGATGACCTCCGCCGCATGATCGGGTACTCGTTGGGCATCGCGGTCCTGTCGGCGGTCGCCGGCTACTGGATCGCCCATCTCCTCGATGTCTCCATCGCCGGTTCGATGGCGGGCTCGGTCGGGATCCTGTTCACCGGGGTGCTG
>WHTI01000417.1 GCA_009377815.1 Actinomycetota bacterium | reverse complement strand
GGTCTCATGGCCTCCGCGGCGGCGGGTGAGTTGGCGGCGCAGTGGATCACAGGCGGCGATCTCCCCGATCACGCCGACACCTTCCGTCCCGGCCGCGACGAGAAACCGCTGGTAGCCACCAGCGGGCGCGGGCAGCTCTAGGAGACTGGTGTGGAATGCCGTTGTGCAGATCGGCGGCCAGACGCGTCGCTCGCCAGGACGCAGGACGAAGACGCACCCGGGGCGCGAAAGGGGAAACTCGGGCTAGGTCTCAGGGTGTTGGAGAAGGACGTCGAGACCGACGTGCACCCCTGCCATCTCGGATACGGCCCTGAGGGCGAGGAGGGCGCCATGGTGGAACGACCGATAGTCACCCGAGACGTGCACGATCCGGAGGGTCTCCCCCTTCGAGGAGAAGAGGACCTCCTGTTCGGCGACGACACCGGCGTGACGCATGGAGTGGATGGAGATCCCCCTGTGGGCGAGACCCCGGGCCGGGAAATCACCGGCGTCGGCCGATGCCCCGCCCCGATCGGCGATCCGCTCGGCGGTGGCGAGTGACGTCCCCGATGGCGCATCGGGCTTGTCGGCATGATGTCGCTCCACGATCTCGACATCACCGAACCATGGCGCGGCACTTTCGGCGAACTGCATCATGAGCACGGCCCCGACCGAGAAGTTGGGCACGATGAGACAACCTGGGTCGTCCTCGCCCCAGAATCCGCGGACCTCCTCCACCCGGTCCGAGGAGAACCCCGATGTCCCCACCACACAGGGCAACCCGCGGGAGTGCCACCGTGTCAGGTTGTCGATGACCACATCGGGTCGGGTGACCTCGAGCACGACGTCGGCAGGAACAGAGGGATCGGACAGTTCGGGATCGTGGGGGTTGTAACCACCGGAGACTGATAGGTCATCGGTGGACTCGATGGCGGCGACGATCGAGGTGGCGAGTCTTCCGCCCATACCGGAGATGAGGACACGGGTCACATCGAGGGACGATACTGGCTGAGGTCTAGTCGCATCCGCACCGAATGCTCCTCGACGAACCCGGAGCGGGCGTAGAAGCGCCGGGCACCGAAGTTGGACCCCTCGGTTTCGAGGAACACCATCCCGATCCCCTCCCCGGCCAATTCGGCCAGCACGGCCTCCAGCGACCTGGTCCCGGTGCCAACCCCGCGGGCGCGCACATAGAACTCGTCGACGAGTGCGTCACGGCCACCCGACTCGAGGCTG
>WHTI01000413.1 GCA_009377815.1 Actinomycetota bacterium | reverse complement strand
GGAGGTTTGGCGGCGGCCCTGCATGGTGCTCCCCACGTCACCTTCGATATAGACATCACTCCCTCCACCTCGTCCGAGAACCTCGATCGGCTCTCGCTTGCCCTCGGCGAGCTCGAAGCGCGGGTTCGCACCCCTGATACGCCCGAGGGTCTGGCCTTCGAACACGACGGCGCCTCCCTCGGAGCGGTCGGCATCTGGAACCTGGTCACCCGATTCGGGGACCTGGATGTCACCCTGAAACCGTCCGGTACCGACGGCTACGCCGAATTGGCGGTGGATGCGGTGGAGACCGAGCTCGGTGACCACCTGGTGGCAGTTGCTTCGCTGGAGGCGGTGATCCGTTCGAAGCGAGCCGCAGATCGCCCCAGAGACCGAGCAGTGGTTCCCCTTCTCGAAGAGACCCTCAACGAGATTCGCCGCAGACGCCGAGGGTAGGCCACGAAAGGCTCACCAGTCGTCACAATAGGTACTGGCGAGCGACGCCCCTGGCTCGCCGAAACATGCGACCGTATTTACCGTGGGGAGCACTTCGGGAGACGGACCCATGACCCGGTGGTGGCGAACCCATGGTTGGCCCCTTCCTGACCGTCCCAGGAGGTGAAGAAGGGCGAATGGCTGGGAGGTCGGAACCGAGAACTCACCCGTTTCTCTCGTCGGGCGGGAGGGCTGAGGGGTATGGTGGTTGGGTTCGGCAAGGCAGGAGGAGACGATGATCCGCAGGATTGTTCATCCCATGGTGGTAACAGCCCTCGTTGTGATGGGGCTGGGAACTGCCGCCGCCGCAGCACCCGAAGCCCCTCAGCCTTATATCGTGGTGCTGAACCCGGGACACGGCAACGTCGGAGCCGTCGCCGCCGACCTGGCCAGAGTCCACAACGGCGACGTTGGCTTCGTGTACGAAAATGCGTTGGAGGGTTTCTCGGTGAGGATAAGCCCGCAGGGAGCTGCCGCTCTAGCCCGTAACCCCGAGGTGGCCTATGTCGAGCCCGATAGGGTCCACTCCATATCCGCCCAGGAGGTGCCCACCGGGATCTCGCGGATCTTCGCCGACGACAACCCCAACATCGACATCGACGGTGCCGACGACTTCCGGGTGGATGTAGACGTGGCCATCATCGACACCGGCATCGACTTCGACCACCCCGATCTCGACGTCGTGGGTGGAGTCGACTGTTCGGGGGGTAGCCCCTTCTCGGCGACGTGCGATCCCGGTGGTGACGATGACCACTTCCACGGTACCCAT
>WHTI01000018.1 GCA_009377815.1 Actinomycetota bacterium | reverse complement strand
GTGGTGGAAGTTCGTGCTCTACCCGGGATGGAGGGAGGATCTCAGCGGTCCTCTCGAGGTGGTTTGCGCCAAGCAGTGGAAGTTGGCCAACGACTATTCGCTGGACGACGGGTCGCGGTTCGATGAGAGCCGCTGGATCACGGTCCGCTACGAGGACCTGACCGACGACCCCTCGGCAGAGGTCGCTCGGATCATGGATCGCATCGGCGTTCCGCTCGATCACGCGGTCCGGACGGCTGCGGCCGGCGTGGCCACGACCCCGGTGAATGTGGTGACGGCTCCGGAGAAGGGTAAGTGGAAGCGGGAGAACCCCACCGAGATCGCCAGCATCACCCCGTTGATCGCTCCGACGATGGAACGACTCGGATACCAGCTCTAGCTACGCGATGGGAGGCACGGATGCGTTCGGAGGTGATCGAACTGCACACCGGTACGCGCCGGTTCACCGACGTCACCCAGAGCCTGAACGACTTCTGCTCGTCCGAGGGCGACGGGCTCGTGCATGCGTTCGTGCCTCATGCGACCGCCGGGCTCGCGATCATGGAAACCGGCTCCGGATCGGAGGCGGATCTCTCGGGGGTGCTGGACGAAGTCTTCCCGCGCGACGATCGCTGGTCGCATTCGCACGGCTCGAGCGGCCACGGCGCCGACCATGTCATCCCTGCGTTCGTGGCGCCCTCGATCACCGTCCCGGTCATCGGTGGACGTCTGCAGCTGGGAACGTGGCAGAGCCTGGTGCTGGTCGATACCAACGTAGATAACCCGACCCGTAAACTGAGATTGTCGTTCCTGCCCGCCTGATCGCGAGAGGAGGCAAGCAATGAGTCACGATCGCGACCCCGACGTTCCCGAAGCCGACGCTCAGGAGCAAGAGGAAGGTTGGGTCCCAGACGAACCGGAGGTCGAGCCCGCTCCGAGCGACCCCGACGTTCCCGAAGCCGACGCCCTCGAGCAGGCGATCCCCGCCGAACAGGACGACGAGGACCGCTAGCCAGGACTAATAACGGAATAGAGCGGCGACCTCCGAGGGACAGGGCATCCGCTCCGGCTCGACGACGTAGACGCGGCCTCCACCCAAAACCGTCTGGCGTGCGGCCAGATCGAGCAGGTCCTCGCCCTTCGCCTCGTCACCGTGAACATCGAGGTGGTCTTCGGCGAAGTCGTAGGTGCCCCACATCGACGCCCCCGCCCTGAGTAGCAGAACATCGACGCGGCCCTGGAAGGCGGCGGTCAAGACTTCTGTCCCGGTGCACGATCCCCGGTCCTGTGCCTGATAGGTACCGTAGTTCTCGATCGCCTCGCGGAGCCCCGAATCGAATAGCGGCTCGACGATGGGCCAAGCACGCTCGTGGAGATCGGCGGCACTGAGGCGGTCCGGGTTTCCATCGATGCCGTGCCCGGTGACGTGCTGGTAGTCGGTCGCCTGCCTGAAGATTGGATGCAGGTAGTCCACCGCAGCAACAACAAGGGGAGCCTTCTCTCCACGCAGAACCTCGCCGATACCTGCACTTACACCTTGGAAGTGACGGAGTGCCTCGGCCTTGGTGTCCTCTCCTCCGGGCCCGTGACCGTGGAACTGGAGCCGACCTCCGGCGCCGCCCTTTCCGGCCGGTCGGTTTTGTAGACCTCCCCGACTGTCGAACTCATCGAATCGCAAGGTGTCGTCGAGGCTGAATGGCATCTCGATCTCGGAGAGGTCGATCTCTTCGATGCCGTACTTCGTTCCGCGCATCAATCGGACCGAGCCCAGACTGAGCGCCAGCACGTAGAAATGCCCCCGGCCGAGCGCGGGCAGCAGCGGTTTGGTGTGGAAGGACCGGTTCACGTAGACGTGGGCCGCCAGTTGAAGTGGGACGCGGTAGCTCTGGAAGAAACCGTCCCCGGAGAACAGAGCCAGCCCGTCGAGTTGGTGTTGCCAGAAGAGCCGGTCATCGAGGAGGGAGCTCGGGCCCTCCATGATCGACTCGATCGCCGGGCGGCGCAGTCCTCGGTTCTCGAGGATGGTTGCCGCGTCGGCCAGAAGGTTCTTCAGCTGGACCGTGTCCAACTCCGTCTCAGGCCCCCTGCGGTGCGTCGGCATAAAGATCGATACTGCGGGATCACCCTCATATTCGAGAAGTCCCCTGATGGTGTCGTAGTCGATCGGGTCGAAGTGGCTCTCGGCCATCAGACCTCCCTCGGGTTCGTCGGCTATGCCCGTCTTCCCCGGTACGCCCTTCCTCCCCGGTCATCTACCCGGAGATCGGCGGCTTACTCTCAGCCTATCTTCCGTGCAGGCGACCGATAGGGAGACCTGCCGAACCAAGTCCTGCGGCGGTGCGCGTGGCGAGAGATGGCTTGGGATGCCGCACCGGGTAGTCGAAGAGCGCCAGGAGATCGCCTGCGATCGCTTCGAATACCCCGACCTGACCGTCCGGCATATCGGTCTCCCACGATCTGGTGTGGGCGATCGGCTCTTCGGTTACGTGGGGGTTGTACTTCGACGCGCGGGGGAGTACCTGCCCCCGCGACCGGGTGGTGTATTCGAGCATCTGAGCGTCGTACTCGAGGCCGAGGAACGAACACAGAAGTCGCGCCTGGGCCTCGGGATCGGTGACGAAGTCCTCGTAGCGGATCTCGATATAGCGGTCGCCCAGTGCGGCGCCCGCCTCGACCCCGGCCCGCACGCGCTTGGCCCACAGTCGCGCCGCCTTCGAGACGGTCTTCGGGCCGAACGGGACGTCGGCGTAGGACAGGGCGACGTTGCGACCGTCGCGCACGAGGTGGATGAACCGAGCCTCGGGCCACAGTCGCGCCAGCAGTGGGATGTCGAGCACGTAGCGCGGCGTCTTATCGCCCCATCGTTGCTTGCCGTGGCTCTTTGCAAAGGCGCGATAGGGGGCGACGGCTGCCGCGGCGTAGGGGATCGTTCCGCTCTCCGGCAGTTCTGCAGCAACGAGATCGATCGGTAGTTGCCAGGAACAGAACTGACGATGGGAACCGAGTACCTCGAGGTAGTGCTCGACGTCGATCTGATCGGTCCCCGGGTAGAGCTCGACGATGAAGCGTGATTCGGGTGGTATTGCAGCCTGAGGATGCGCGTTGAGCATCATCCGGAGAAGGGTCGTTCCCGAACGGGCCGACCCCACGATGAAGAACGGCGCCTCCTCCACTAGCCCACCCCTACAGATAACCGAGGTCGCGCAGGTGCTGTTCGATGACGGCCTCGTCCGATTCGCTCAGCGGGGAGTCGGGGTCGGCTTCGATCGCCTGGACGCGGTCGAGGAAGGCACCGAGCTTGCCGGCGACCTCGGGATGCCGGGTCAGCACGTTGTGCTTCTCGTCGGGAGGCAAGCCGCCGTCGAGCCGGAAGAGAACCTCTTTGCTCCGGTCGCTCTTGTAGCGCATCAGCTTCCAATCCGGCGTGCGTATGGCCGCGATCCGATCGCCTTCGAGTTTCACGCCTACCGCTTCCATGTAGGCAGGTTCTTCAGGCAAGGTTCCGCCGCTCATCAGTGACTTCACGCTGCGTCCATCGATGTCCCCGGGGATCGTTATCCCACACAGGTCCAACAGTGTGGGGAACAGGTCGACGTGTCGGACCTGGTCCTCGACCCTCGCCGGCGCAACGCCGGGCCCGTTGATGATCAGCGGCACCCGCACGAGGTGCTCCCACAGGGCGAAGCCGTGTCCGAGTGCCATCCCGGCGAACTTCTTGTCGAGGTAGGGGAACCACTTGTCGAGACGGAACTTCTTTCGCGACTTGGTGGCCGCGCGATGCATCTTCTGGCCCATCCTCGTGTCGGGGTATTCCTCGCCGTGGTCTCCGGTGATCACGACGATCGTGTTCTCTCCGGCGGCTTCGATAACGGGAGCGAGCCATTCATCGCTCATGGCCACGACCGCCTCGTACCCGCCCTTGTCCCAGCGCCTCACATAGTCGGGGGCCGGGCGATAGGGACGGTGGACCTCCCAGGTGTGGAGGAGCATCAACCAGGGTTCCGTGTAGGAGCTCATCCGCTCCATGACATCGTCTCGCCACACGAACGGCTTCACCTTGTAGCCCGGACGGTGGACGGCGTTCTCGAACCCGCGCAGCACGCCCGTCTCCGGAACCAGGGGGCCGGTAACCTCGGCGTGGGTCTGGTAGCCGGCCGCTCCGAAGGCCTCGGCCATCGTGGTCACCGCGGTCGAGAGGCGATACCCCTGGAGGCCCCTGACCCCGTGCCGGGGTGGATAACACCCGGTCAGCATCGAGGAGAACGAAGGGGTCGTGGAGGTCGTGGTCGAGACACACTGGCGGAACTGAGCCCCCGAGGCTGCGTAGCGGTCGAGATTCGGCGTGGGGATGTGGTCGCCGAAGACGGCATCGGCCCTCAGGGAGTCGATGGCCAGGAACAGGACGTTCGGCGCGCTCAAGCGATCCTCCGTGGTTACTCGGGTGTCTCAGCCTCGTGAGGGTCCTCTGGATGGAGGTTCGCCGCACGGGGGCCCCAGTGTACCGACTCGGTCTGTAAGACTGCGCCCCATGGTTCTGGACCCTGTAGAGGTGCTCGGCGTGCCGGTCGGGCGGATGACGACCATGGAGGCGATCGCCACGGTGGAACGTGCTGCCCTCGAAGGTGCCCCCGCCCTCGTCGTCTACGTGAACGCTCATACCCTCAACACGGCGAGCAAGGAACCGGCCTATCGGCGCTTGCTTGGATCGGCGGCCGTGGTCCTGAACGACGGCGCCGGTCTCTCCGTCGCCGGGCGCCTTTACGGGAAGCCGTTCCCCGAGAACCTCAACGGCAGTGACTTCAATCCCGAGATCGCACGCCTGGCGGCTCGCCACGGGTGGTCCCTGTTCCTCCTCGGAGCGCGGCCCGGGGTGGCCGATCGTGCCGCCGAACGCCTCGTGACCGCGATCCCGGAACTCGAGATCGCGGGGACCCGGGACGGGTTCTTCGAGCGATCCGACGATCGGGTGGTGGCGGCACAGATCCAGGACAGCGGAGCCGATGTGGTCATGGTTGCGATGGGCAATCCCCTGCAGGAGCGATGGCTCGCGGCCAATCTGGCCAGCACCGGCGCTCGTCTGGGTGTTGGGGTAGGAGCGTTCTTCGACTTCACCGCCGGTGAGGTCCCGCGCTCGCCGCGTTGGATGAACCGTTTGGGGATCGAGTGGATCTACCGGCTACTACAGGAACCGCGCCGGATGTGGCGTCGCTACATTCTGGGCAACCCTGCGTTCCTGGTGCGGATAGTGGCCGAGCGGGTCAAGCGACCCGCTCGGCCATCCGAGCGCTCCTAGAGGTCAGGCCACGGGTTGAACGCGGCCGGGATGATCAGCTTGACGTTCCTGCTTCCGGGCTTACCCCTCGCACTGCAGTCGGCCTGGCCCTTCCGCAGGCAAGCATCCTTGTAGGCCTGATACCGCGACAGGGCGGCGAGGTAGGTCACGGGAACCTGCGTTTCCGGGTTGGGCTTGATCGGCGCGGCGCTGTCCACCATCGTCCCGTAGATGATGAGGACGTCCGGCGTGTAGAGGTCGCCCTCCTGCCACGCGATCTCGAGCAGGCGGGACTGCTGGGGCCAGTCGATGTGAGCGGCCGTGTTGATCTCCCAGAAGCCCCGCGTCGCGGCGCCCTCGGGAGCCTTGTAGGCATTGACACGGTTGTTGTGCTCGTGTCCGTTGACCCACGCGATCACGTTCGGGAACCGGTGGATCAGATCCTTGAGGCCCACGGAGTCGCAATCCTCATCGTCACCTGCCTTGAAGCAGTGGTACGGCGCCCCTGCGTCATCTGGCCCGGGGTTGTTCAAGGACTTCGAGGTGTGGTGCGAGAACAGAACGACGAAATTGTCTTCAACGCCGGGGTTCTCGACGAGCTCTCCCGCTTCGTCGTAATACGAGCTGGAGTTCGCGATCAGCTCGTCCTCGAGCCACTGGAACTGCGGGTTGGAGACGCTTCCGTCCGGCCCTCCGCCCCAGGTGATCGTATCCAGCGAGATCCCCTTGATGTGGTACTCGGCCTCGATGTCGAACGAGTAGTAGCCCGCGGTGCCGGCGTGCTGCGGATCCATCGGCGCGTTGTCGAAGCCGTGGCCCTCTGGGAGACCAGTCGAGTTGAAGTACTCGGCCACAACGTCGTTGTGGTTGCTAAGGAAGCGGCGGTCGGGGTCGGCCGTGACCGAGTGTCCGCTGAAGAGGTCAACGAGGGCGTCGGTCACGCCCTGGACGGCGTCCTCGACCAAGACGGCGCAGTACTTCTTGTCTTCGATGGGGCTGAAGTTCTTGTGGCTCCCGAGGGGGACAGGCGCGAATGCGCCGGTACCCGGCAGGTTGCCCTGCGCGAGGCCGTCGTGGTTGCCCAGGACCGCGTACCAGGGAACCTCCGAGCCGGTCGCGTCGAAACCGTCCTGGGCGAGTTCGAGGATGCTGGTGCCCAACGCGGTCGCAGAGGGGACCCCGATGTCATCACCGAGGTTGTTCTGTGTCAGATCTCGGGTGTAGCCCTCGTAGGGAGATGCGGCACGGTCCTCGGCAGTTGTACCGCCGGAGTTTGGCACGACCTCCTCACCGTCGAGCAGATCGATGAACCAGCGGAGCTCGTTGTACTGGTTGTTGTCAACGTTGTCCCCGGTCGAGATCGCGAAACTGAACGGGACATCCGTCGCCGGTCCGTTAACGATCGAGTTCAGGGCCTTCATCATCGAATCGCCGACCTGGGCGGACATCGCCTCCTGCGGACGATAGGCGCTCGTGTAGCCGGGGCCACACTTGTCGGCCCACTCGACCCGGGCCGGGGACTCTTCGTCGACCGTGTGGACGTCCGAGATCTGGCGGAAAGCGGCGAGCCCTTCGCCGGGACCGGTCGGATAGTTCTTGATGAGTGAGCGGGTCACCCGGGCCTGGCCGGGGCCGTACTTCAACTGCTTCTTCTTCTTGCCCTTCTTGCCCTTGGGCACGATCGTCTTGTCGAGGGTGGTCTGGCCCAGGGGAGCGGCCTTGGCGCGCAAGACGGTCCCGGGGCCTCCCGCGAAGGAGGCGACGAAGAGGGCGAGAGCAAGCCCGGCGGCGGCCAGAACACGGCGCGACCGGATGAGGTGGAGCGCATCGGTAAGCATTGGGTCACGGTAGGGCCTGGGGCGGCTGGGGACAATGGCCCATATCGGTCATCCCTGCTCGGGGGCCCGGATTGGTACCCTGCCCCCCGGTATGTCTACAGATCCCAAGAGCTCGTTCGTCATAGCCACGCGCAACCGCCCCGATGACCTGCTGCGAACGGTCGAGAGCCTCGTGGCCCAGACCGTGCTGCCGGGCGAGCTGGCGATCGTGGACTCGAGCGACGAGGCCCCAAACCGAGAGGCGATCGAGAAGCTCTGTGCCGACAACGGCCTGAGCCTGGACTACGTCCATCCGGCCCCGAGGGGCCTGACCGTGCAGCGCAACGTCGGCATCGATCGCACCGATGGCGACATCGTCTTCCTCATCGACGATGACGTCCGCCTCGAGCCCGACTGCCACGAGCAGATCCTGGCCGAGTACGCGAAGTGGGGACCTGAGATCGGTGGTGTCCGCGCCACGCCGGTGCGGCCCGCGAGGCCGTCGAGGATCACGATCCTCTATCGCCGCCTGTTCGGCATCGGCGGGTGGTGGCCGGAGGCCTCGGGGAGGATCCGCAAGGGGTTCTACGCGGAGGGGGTCTCCGATTCGGCGGGGGTTCGGAGGATCGAGTACATGAACGGTTGGTTCATGTCATACAAACGAGAGGTCTTCGCCGACGATCGGTTCGACGAGAAACTCGCCGGCTACGGATACAAGGAGGACATCGATTTCTCCTACCGTGTCTCGCGCCGCTACACCCTGCTGCAGACTCCGGCGGCCCGTTGTGACCACCTCAAGAGCGACGCCGCACGGATGAATTCTCACGAGCTGCAACGGATGAACATGGCGAATCAGTTCTACCTCCACCGCAAGCTGATGCCGCAGACCTTCCGCTACAAGGCGGCGTTGTGGTGGGCGCTGACCGGTCTGTTCATCATCAACATCGGTAAGGCGATCCAGACGCGCGATCCGGGTCTCGTGACCGGTCTCGTCACCGGTTCGTTGGAGCAGGCCCGCGGCCACGGGCTCGTCGATCCGCAGTACGGATCTAAGCGATGACCGATATATGGGCCCATCCGCCCGGCGCGAAGAAGCGGGATTACTGGTTCACGGTCCTGCTGACCGACCCGGTGTCGATCCGCATCGTGAGGTTCCTTTTCCGGCATCGCTGGCTGAGCCCCGATCAGGTAACCGTGATCGCGTTGATCTTCGGGCTCATGTCGGGCGGGTTCTTCGCCACCGGCGAGCGTTGGGGCCTGATCGCCGGGGGCATCTCGTTCTATCTGGCGTTCGTGTTCGATTGCGTCGACGGGAAGCTGGCACGAGCGACCGGGGTCACCAGCGCGAAGGGTGAAGCGCTCGACCATCTTGCCGACGGTGCCCGGCGCGCGGCAGCGGGGGCCGGACTGGCGATCTACGTCTGGCGCGCGCCCGATCTCGTCGACCGGGACATCTGGTGGGTCATCACCTACGTCTTCCTCGCCTATTACTTCCTTGAGATCGCGGGGGCCGAGAAGGGCGACGGTCCCGGCGGACGTCTGGCACAGGCATTAGCGCGCCGGAGGCTGTTACCGAACCCGGGGATGCCCGACGTCCAGGCAATCGTCTACATCTTCGGTCCGCTGAGCGGCTTCGTGCTCCCGGCCTTCGGCGTAGGGATCGCCATGGTCACCCTCGCTATGCTCAAGACCATATGGACACGCCTTCGGTGAGAACCCTCATGCTCGGGCTCGATGGGATGACCTTCTCGGTCCTCGATCCGGCGTTCGAGGCCGGGCACATGCCCCGGTTCAAGGCGTTGCTCGACCGAGGGGTCTCCGGGAAGCTGACCTCCACCGTGCCGCCGTACACCCCGCCGGGGTGGACCTCGATCTTCACCGGCGTGAATCCCGGCAAGCACGGCATCTTCGGGTTCACCCTTGGGCACGTTCAGAAGAGCCTCGGCCTAGTACGGCTCGAGAAGGTTGCCGCTCCCGCGATCTGGAACGCCGCCAACGCTCAGGGCACGAAGATCGGTCTGTTCAACATCCCGATGACCTACCCGGCCCCCGTCGTCGATGGATTCTCGGTGTCCGGCATGCTGACTCCCGAAGGCGGCGGCGAGACTCCGGACAACTTCACCTACCCGCCCGAGCTCGCGGCCGAGATCGTGGGCAAGACCGGCAGCTACGAGATCGACATCGAGGTCGACTACGCGCAGGACTGGAAGTCCACCGACATCATCGAGCGCTTGTCTCGGAACCTCGCCAAGAAGCGAACGGCTCTCAAGTACCTCCTCGATACCAGCGACGTCCCTCTGTTGTTCGCGGTGCTCGAAGCCCCCGACCGATTGATGCACGTTCACTACAAGTACATCGATCCGCGCGAGGAGCACTACAACCGTCCCGAAGCGAAGGCGATCCGCGAACGCGCGTGGGAGTTCTTCGACGAGATGGACGAGATGATCGCGGATCTCCTCGACTGGGCCGGTGACGACGGCTGGGTGCTGTCGATGTCCGACCACGGTTTCGGACCCAAGGACAAGAGCGTGAACATCAACGTCGCGCTGCGCGAGTGGGGGTTCCTCTCGGTCAAAGGGGCCGGTGCCGTCACGAAGTCGCAAGGAGTCAGGAAGGTCGCGCGGAGGGCGAAGAAGCTCCTTCCGAAGTCGGTGTGGCAGAAAGCCAAGGGCGCGGCGCAACAGTCGATCGACTGGAGCAGCACGAAGGCGTTCTCCGCTCCGATCCCGCAGCAGGGGATCTACATCAATCTCGAAGGTCGCGAGGAGCAGGGGATCGTCCCCCAGAGCGACTACGAAGCTGTCAGGGACGAGATCATCGCCAAGCTGACCTCGTTGATCGATCCCGACGACGGCAAGCCGGTCGTGGACCACGTGTACAAGCGCGAGGACGTGGTCAACGGATCCCAGGCCCCCTTCGCGCCCGACCTCTATCCCGTGTGCCGGGAGTACTCGTACGAGCTGTCCGACGGCCTTTACTCACCGTCCGTCCTCGACGACTACCGCTCGCTGCCAAGGGGTTTCCACCACATGGACGGCGTCTTCGGCGTGGCCGGGCCCGGGATCGAAGCGCGCCGTGGGGAACGGGCGAACCTCCTCGACATGATGCCGACCGCTCTGTATCTCGCCGGGCTCAAGGTCCCCGAGGTCGACGGCGAGGTGCTGACTCGCTATCTCCCCCCGGAAATGGTCGCCGGCCGGCCGCCGGTGATCGAGGCGATGGATCTTCCGAATGCAGGTGAGGGCTCGCAGGCCGAGGCCTATACGGCCGAGGAGGAAGCGGCGATCGAGGAGTCCCTCAAGAACCTTGGCTACCTCTAGGCACGCGAAAGGAGAACGATGAACAAGACGCCGGCACAGATATTCGCTCTGGTCTTCGGTGTGGTCTACCTCGTGATGGGTCTGCTCGGGTTCGCGGTAACGGGCTTCGATGAATTCGCAGGGAAGGGTGTTGGAGAGGAACTCATCATCTTTCCCGTGAACCCACTCCACAACATCGTGCACCTCGGACTGGGGGCAGTGTGGCTCGGCGCCGCCGGCAAGCACGCTTCGGCCAAGTCCGTGAACCTCGCTTTCGGGGTCGTCCTCGGACTCTTCTTCGTGCTGGGCATGGTCGGCGCCCTCGAGTTCCTCGCCATCAAGGACGCGGGCTCGACCGACAACTACCTGCACGTCGCGACCGCGGCGCTGGCGCTCTACTTTGGTTCAGTGGGAGCGGAGGGACCGGCCCGCGCAACGTAGAGGCGTCACGCTTCTTGGGCAGCCTCGAGGTCGTCGACCGCGAACACCAACTCGGTCTCGCCGCCACCTTTTCTAGCGACATACGCGGCGGAGATTGTGACACCGGCGTCGGTCAGCTTGCGGCAGTAGCGGCCTAGCTCCCCGGGCTGGTCGTCGACCGTTGCGGTCATTACGGGGCGGGTGGTCCTGACCTTGAATCCGTTCGACTTCAGGACCTCCGCCGCGTCATCACCGTCGTCACAAACAAGGTGGACGACTCCCTGTTCATTGTAGGTCGTGGCGGACAGGGCGTAGATGTTGACCTTGGAGTCGCCGAGGAGCTCCCCTATAACGGCCAGGGCCCCCGGTTCGTCGTCGATGGATAGGACGATCTCCTCAAGCATGCTTCGAGGTTACCCCTTCGTGGCGCCTCGATGCCTAGTGCGCGCCCTCGGCAGAGAGCACGGCCCGGAAGGTGCGCCAGAGGATCCAGAGGTCGAGCGATAGGGACCAGTTCTGGATGTAGAAGAGGTCGTAGCGGACGTAGTCGGAGAAGCTCGTCTCCGCCCGCCCTGAGACCTGCCACAGGCCGGTCATCCCGGGCTTGACCTTCATCCGGTTCCGGGTCCAGTCGTCGAACTGCTCAACCTCGGAGGGGAGCGCGGGGCGGGGGCCGACCAGGCTCATCTCACCCTTGAGGACGTTCCGTAGCTGCGGCAGTTCGTCGAGCGAGAACCGTCGAAGGAACTTTCCCGCCTTGGTGATGCGCGGATCCTCCTTGACCTTGAACAGCAGGCCGGGCCCCTCGTTCAGGGCCTCGAGTTCGGCCTTCCGCTCTTCGGCATCGGCCACCATCGTTCGGAACTTCCAGCACACGAATGGCTCGCCGTCGCGTCCGGCTCGCACCTGCTTGAAGAAGGCCGGGCCGTGGGAGTCCCGTTTGATCCACAGGGCGAAGGCGAGGAGCACGGGGGAGAGCAAGAGCCCGACGAACAGCGATCCGGCGACATCGATGCTGCGTTTGATGGTTCTCTGAAGTCCGTCCATCCCACTGCGACGGACGTACAGGAGTGGAACACCCGCGACCGACTGCACGATCATCCTGGACGCCATCAGGTCGACGGTTCCCGAGGTGATCTGGATGTCGACGTCGTGATCCTGCAGTTCCCAGAACAGCCGGTTGAGATAGCCGGGATCGAGAGCGGATGCAGCGATGAGGACGTTGTTCACCCGGTACTCATCGACCAAGTCCTTCAGTTGGGCGAGCGTTCCCAGCACCGTGTAACCGTCCTCGAGTTCCTCACTGTCGGGGCCGGCGTCGTCGACGAAGCCGAGGATCTGATAGCCGAGCCAGCCCTCACGGTCGAGGGTCTTGGCGATCGTGCGTGCTTCGTGGTTGGTGCCGACGATCAGGGTGCGGGTCGCATCCGAGCCGCGCCTCCTCATAAAGTGGAGGAACTTCCTAACGACCAGACGTTCGCCGCCCACGAGGACGAAGCTGAGCGCCATACCGAGCAGAGCCCACCCGCGCGCGAGGTTGCGGTTGAAGACCGAGTCGGCCACGAAGATGAGCACCGAGCCGGCAACCACCCCATGGAAGACCTGTTTGAACTCGTTGACCGGCGACAGAACCTGGCGCGGCTCGTAGAGCCCGTAGAGCCAGAACAGGAGGAGCCACACCGGCGTCGCGATGACAGTCACCAGGGTGTAATCGATCAGCGCTCCGTCGACCTTCCCCGGCGCACCGCTGAAGATCTCGAACCGGAGAGCGGTGGCTAGGAACAGCGCGGACGAAACGGCCATGCCGTCGGCCAGGACCCGCAGAGCGATGCGGAAGCTGCTCTGCCGGTGGGCTCGCTTGCGGATCGGAAAGGCCGGTACAGCCTCGGTTTGCGTCACAGGTACCCGAGTCCCCGGAGCGATTGCTCGATCATCGCTTCCTCCTCGTCCGAGTATGGCGAACTCCCGTCCCGTCCTCCACTCGTCGCGGGATCGGTCCATTCGACCGGCCGTGACTCGAGGTGGCCGTTCTCGAAAGCGCCGGTGAGGACGTTGCCGTCGAGGCCCTCGGGCACCTTGAGGCCGGCGAGGTACAGGAGTGTCGGGGTGACGTCCTGTACGTGCCCCTCGATGTGTTCGCCCGGCTTAACGCCGGGGCCCGAGACGATCACGATCCCCTCGGGGTGGTGAACCCCGCGGGGCATGTGCGCGACGTCCGAGAACGGATCGGTGTGGAAGATCTCATCGGAGTTCTCGAAGCGGTGATCGCGCATGACCGGGAGGAGGTCGGGGGCACCTTCGAGGGCTTGGCCGTGGAAGACTTCTTCCGATGCCCACACCCGGTCGACGAACGGCATCCCGTCGGGTCCCGACGCGCTCAGCAACCGTTCGGTGATGTCCGCCTTCATCGCCGCGAGTTCGGATGGCTCGACGATGCCGAAGCGATCTCTCCCTTTGAGGTTGATGTAGATCCCCTGCTGGGGGATAGGGGATGCGAACGCCCGGGTCCTCGACCAGTCGATCGCCGCGAACGTCTTCGCTTTGGCCCCGCGCGCGAACTTGCGAGGGAGGACACGCTTCGCGATCGGGATGAGCTTGCGCACGGCGCCCGATTGCATCGCACGCGTGCCGGCCCTCAAGGAGAAGTAGCCCCACGACGCGAGCAACGCGTTCAGGTGGACGGTGACCTCCCACGCGGTGAACCCGTGATCGGAGCAGACGATCACGCCGCCGGCCCAGTCGTCGAGCAGTCCGATGATCTCGTCCATGGCGGCGAAGCACCGCTCGACGTGCGGGCGGATCGTGCGGCCCTCGGGCGTGTCGTAGAGGACGTCGGAAGGATCCAGGTAGCGGTAGTAGACGTGCTGGATCCGGTCGGGGGCCTCTTGGACCGAGAACAGAACGTCGGGCGGATCGGTTGCGAGTAAGCGTTCGAGTACGACCTTGCGCTGGCGGATCGAATCGAGGGCCGAGATCGCCAGCTTCTCGTCGCGCCAGTCCTGCTCGTAGTTGGCGGAGATGTCGAGGACGTAGCCCGGCGCCCACTCCAGGATCTTGGCTTCGAGTTCGGACCCCTGGTGGGGTGCGCCCCACGAGGCGAACCCGCGTTGCCGTTCCCCGTAGCCGGGGGTCATCATCCCGGAGACCATCCATCCGTCGAGCGGCTGCGGCGGGTAGGTGAGCGGGAGGTTGTAGATCCCGGCCCTGGCCCCCTGCGCGTTCGCCATCTCCCAGATCGTCGACGACCTGACCTTGCCCGAGTGCGAGAGGCTCTGGTGCTCCGCCTGCGCGTGGCCCTCGACGAATCCGTAGATCCCGTGACGGCCGGGGTTCACACCGGTGGCCGCCGAGGTCCACGCTGGCGGGGTGTAGGTGGGAACGGTCGACATCATCGTGCCCGAGGCGCCCTTTGCCTTCAGGGCGGCCAGGCGGGGCATCAGCCCCGCCTCGATGAGGGGGTCGAGGAGGTGCCAGGCGGCCCCGTCGAGGCCGATCACCGCGGCTCTGCTGGTCATGAACTCATCCTAGGCGGGAGCAGGCCATGATCTCGGGCAGCGCATCGGTGGGGAACACCGCGGCCATGACCTGCTCGTCGGCACGGTCCTCGTAGCCGGCGGGGAGCTCCTCGTCCCAGTTGTCTTCCAGGCGGTAGTCGTTCATCCAGGTGGCGACCTCGTCAAGCGTCTTGCCCGTGGCCGACAGGAGATCGGGATCGAAGAACATCCCCACCGCACTGGTGTTGATCACCGGGCTGGCGTCCTCATCGACCCCGAGGAACCGGTTGAGGTCGGCGACGAGGGCGCCTTTGGCGATCGGCCAGGCCCCCGAGCGTTCCGTGCTGGGAGTGTGTCCGTGGTCGGCGGTGACGATCACGACGTAATCCTTGACCTCGGCATCGAGGTAGTCGATCAGGCGCCCGAGCTGGGCATCTTGCGCCCGCAACACGACGGGTTCCTCGGGTGAATCCATCGAGTACTGGTGACCCACGATGTCGGTCATCTTGAAGTTGGTCATCAGGAGATCGGGGACGTCGTCGGCACCGAAGCCTTCTCGGTCCATGGTCGCAAGGAGCACGTCGCCCAAGTAGTTGACCCACGCCGGATTCTCGTGCAGCTCGATGTCGTGACCCATCCATTGCTCGTCGATCTCACCGTCGGCACGATCGAGTTCCTCGAGACGCTCGGTGAGGCCGGGGAAGGGAGTCAGGTACTCGGGGGTGGCGTAGTACTCGGGGTTCCCGGTGATGTTCTCGTCGTGGCCGATGATGCCCAGCAGGTCCTGGTCACCTCCCGGGGTCATGGAGCCGTGTCCCAGCATCCCCAAGTGCCACGACTTCCACGCGAGCATCCCGACGAGCGACTCGTTGTTGTACGCGAGGTCGACCTCGTCGCCGAACGTCGTGAGTTTCAGGTCGGAGGCGACACGACCGGCGAATGCGTCCCGGATCTCTTCGCCGAAGCGCATCGTGATCGCGGTAACGTCGTGATCCTTCGGGAAGGCACCGGTGCCGAGGCTCGAGTGCGTGGCCGGCGTGATGCTGGGCGACGATCCAACCGTCGCCCCGAGATAGGACGTCCCCTTCCTCTCCATGCGAGCGAGGTTTGGCCAGTCGTCGGGCCACCGTTCCAGCATGTTGCGCCCGACCCCGTCCCACACCACGGTGAGGATCAACTTAGGAACCCCGGGAACATCCGGCTTGAGAGTGTCCTCAAGCACCTTCCCCTTGCGTTCGGGAAGATCTACGTCGGTGAGTTGTCCGACGGTGGGGTAGACGTCGGTGATGCTCGCCGCCTTATCCAGAGCTTCGCCCTGGGCGACGATCCGTTCGGGGCCGTAGAAGACGAGCGGGATCGTTTGGAGGTAGTCGAACGGTCCCGAATGACTCCTGATCCCAAACGTGCCCACGTAGTTGGGGGCCTGAGGGACGAACAGCAGATCTTCGGTGTGCTCGGGCACGGTGCCTCGCTCGATCCGCTTCAGGAGCTCGAGAGCGAGAGCGCAGCCTCGTTCGACCGGGTCGTTGGTCTCGAAGATGCGGTCATCGACCTCGATCGCGCCGGCGGCTTTATCTCCCGGCGCGGGATCGTCGTCTCCACCGATCGCCGAAACCACGAAGAAGGCTCCGCCAAGTAAACCCAACACCAGCAATCCGGCGACGACCCGCCGGCCGCGCATCGTCATGGTCGCCATATCTCTCCTACAAGCCTCTGTGCGCCGGACTCGTCGAGAGCCGCTTCCTCGATGATCGTGAAGCGGCCCGGACGAGTGTCTGGGGCCGCGAGGAGGACCTTCACCGCATCCTCGTGGCTCAATCCCAGAGCACCGGGGTCGGCCGGCAGGCCCAGCTTCGTCAGGCGCTTGCGAACGGCTCCCGGGTCATCACCGTAGAGCGCGGCCGAGAATATGCAGCCGAATGCGACCTGAGCGCCGTGCATACCGGGGCCGCCGAAGAGCTCGTCGAGGGCGTGGGAGATCTCGTGTTCCCCTCCCGATGCGGGCCGCGACGATCCGGAGTGGATCATCGCGATCCCCGAGAGGACCAAGGCATCGGCCAGCGATCTGAGGAAGGCGGAGTCGTGCAACCCGTCGGTGAGATCGATCTCGAGGAACGGTTCGATCGTCGCGTAGGAGCGCTCCGACATGTCCCAGGCAACCTGGTCGACCTCGGCCAGCCCCCGCTCCTTGGCGAGGGCCCAGTCCCGCAGGGCGAACGGATTGGCAAGGAGGTCGCCTATCCCGGCCCGCACCGAGGCCGCCGGTGACTTCTGGAGAGTGGGGAGTGACAGATACACCGAGCGCGGGGCGATCGCTCCGACACTCCTCTTGATCCCATCGTGACCGGGGGCAACGGCGACCGGAGAACAGAGCCCATCGTGAGACAACTGGGTGGGGACCGACACCATCGTGAGTCCCGCACGGGCGGCGGCAAGCTTGGCGAGGTCGAGGCATCGACCACCACCGACCGCTACGACGATGTCGCAGCCGGAGCGATGCGCGTCCGCCCCCAGGATCGAGGCCCAGTCGATCGATGCGTCTTCTGGTGGGGTCTCGAACCGTGCCCCATGGATCTTGCGCGCGAGGTGTTCACCGTGGACCGAGGTGACTACTAGCGGTGTCGATGACCCGATCTCGGATACCGACTGTGCGAGATGCCGGGCGGCATCATCCTCATCACCCGCGTCGAAGACGACGACCCGCGGGGTGTCCAACTAACCAACCGGCTCGAGGCGTTCGATGACGGCGATCGCCGCGGCCAGGTCTTCGGGCTTGTCGACTTCGGCGTACTCACCGTCGCCGACCGACGCGGCACGGGTATCGACCTTGGAGAGCATCTCGGCGTAGACGTCCTCGTAGTAGACGTGCAGCGCTCCGCTCCATTCCTGGTCACCGGAGATGTCCAGGTACTGACGGGCGGCCGGGGGCCGGAGGAGCGAGACGCCGGCATACTCACCGTGCGAGAGAGCGCGCTTGAGGTGCTTGCCGATCGCCAGTACCCGTCCGCTCTCGACCCTCACGCGCATGTCCTCGTCGTCGAGGTGCCTGCGCTCTTGGACCGCGAGGACGAGGTCACCCGGGACGTCGGCAACCCGCCGGTAGACATCGGGGGTCACAACGACATCGGAGTTGACCACGAGCACGTCCAAGCCCGGAGACTGATCGAGTGCCACACGCACGGAATGGAAATTGCCCCACGATGCGTAGCGAGCGTTGAACGTGTAGGTGGCAGCGAGTTCCGGGAACTTCTCGGTGACGTAGTCCTGTATCTCGGCCGGCTTGAATCCGGTCACGATCAAGACGTCTTCGACCCCCGCGGCCTTGAGGCCGGTCAGGATGTGATGGAGCAGTGGGGGATGGTCGCCGACGGGCAGCAACGTCTTGGGTCGCTCACCGCCCATACGCACACCTCTTCCTGCGGCCAGAACCGCAGCTCTCAGCTTTGCCACGACACCTCCACCTCTATGTCCTCCTTCAGTTCTTTGGTCCAGGTCAGTACGTTGCCGTCTTCGACCCAACCCTTCGGGGCGCTGATGTCGGTGGCCCCCTGAGGAAGGGTAAGCGTGATGGTCACCTCTTCGAGATTGACCTTCGGCTGGTGGCCGATCACCAGGCGATAGACTTGCCGGTCACCGACGGTTCTTACGACCCCGGGAACGGTGTAGTCGTAACCGATCGAAGCGTCCTCGCCGGGCGGGACCCAGAGCGTCGCCGACCATACCTTCTTGCCCGCTTCGAGGTCCTCCGGCGGGAGCCCGTTCAACCAGAACGCGGGGGCCGGATCGTCGAGCCGTTCGCCGGTGACGATCGGCGGCCCGTTGAGGGTGGCGTTACCCGGCACGTAAAGGCTGAGCATCGGCTTATGGAAGGGCCCGGAGTCACCCATGATCCAGCGCGGCTGGGGTGCGAAGACCGCATTGTGAACGCCAAGGGTGGTCGCCACCTGGGCGTCGCCGCCGTCGATCGTGACTTCCATAGCGGTTGTCTGGGTCGCGAAGTAGTCGAGCTTGTTACCTCCGACGTTCTGCTCGACCACCATCAGATAGTCGGACCTCTTCGCCTTGGGGATCGCGCCGTCCCACCCCATGTGCTTGATGAACCCCTGCTCGGCACCGTCTTTCAACCACAGCTGGATACGTTTCTCGGCCAAAGCGGAACCGGACCCTTCGAGCAACTCGGTTGGGAACTTAGGCTGGACCGCCCGGCTGAAGAACCCGTCGACTACTTGCCTGAGGACGGCCCTGCGCTCGCCGGGGACCGGGAACTTCCCGTACGCGTAGTACATGACGAACGGGACCAGGCGCTTGGAGGTGATCCAGTTTCCCGCCTCCGTCGTGAAGGGCCCCACGCCGGGCATCATCTTCTCGACCGCGAACGGATCGACCGCGATGAACCCGTCGAAGTCGGGAAGCTCCACCTCGTCGTTGTCGCGGTCGGCGGCCTTCGCGTACTCGAGCATCAACTTTGCCGTCATCGGCCAGTTGGGACTCCAGTTGGCGTTCCCGAACCGTTGTGCGTCCGGGATCTGACTCACGATCCAGGCATCGGCGGGTAATGGCACGTCGACCTGCGGTCGTCCCTCGCCCTCGACGTCGTAAACGGTCTTGGCGGCCTTTTTGTCGTTGCCCAGCAGAACCCGGCCGTTGTCCACCGTGAGGGTCGAGAACTGCAGGATGGCTCCTCCGGTTCCTCGCTGTTCGGCGTTGTTCTGGAAGCCGAGGAGATAGTTGCGGGGACCGTCGGCCCCGAGGATGCCCGGGAGCAGCTCGAAGCCCACCTCGGCGTCGGCGAGCCGGAGGTCTGCAGTGGCCGCCTGCTCGAGGGCGTCGGCGAGGTCACCCCGGAACCTCCTGGGAAGATTCTTCGGATCGATCGCGGTCAGTTCCTCGGCGCCGTTCTGCAGGCCGATCCTGATGTTGTGTACCCGGCCGGCCAGCGACTCGACGGCCTCGAGATCGATGATCGACCCGTTCTCCTCTTCAGGATCGGGACGGATGAGATCTCCACCGAGCGCTTCGCTTGCGACCTTCACCGATTCGAACGCTGCGGCGCTCGAGTATTCGGTCGCCTTCACGAAGTGCTCGATCTCCTCGAGGGCGTTGCCGGCCACCGGGACCAGCTGGGCGATGTCTAGCAACGGCCCTCCGCCGTCGGCGCCGGCGCGCGCCCGCTCCGAGGCGGCGACCGCAAAGGCCGTTACCTCGCGCGCGGTGTCGAAGTCACCGTCGGACAGACGCTTCTCGGCGCGTTTGATGCGATCGGCGGTCTCGAGCAGCCCGGAACCGAGACGCCAGGGTCCGGCGAGCACCAGGGTCCAGAGGAAGATCCCGGCCAGCGCCACGAGCACGGCCCCGGCCCCCACGAGACCCGCGGGTAACGAACCCTTGTCTGGTGTCTCCATCAGCCGGCCGCGATCTCTCGGAGTCTCGGCGCGACTTCCCGGGCGAACAACTCGATCGAACGTGCCGCAACCTCGACGTCCATGCCCGGATAATGAAGCCTGACCACCAGGTGGGATTCGGGATAGGAGCCGAGTACCCGGACGACATCGCTGAGATAGTCGACGACCTGCTCGGGCGTTCCGTACGCGGTCGTGCGGCGGATGTCGTCCTCGGACGGGGGAATGACTTCAAGCGGAACCCCCGGCACATCGGTGCCCGACCGCCATCCTGCATAGACCCCGAGTTGATGCCCGATCCCGGCGCGCACGGTTGGCCAGTCACCATCCGGATCCTCGGTTACGAACGTGTTCTGGAGGAGTGCGACGATCGGAGCGCCGGTGAATCCTGCTTCCGAGCGCGCCTTCGATGCGAGTTCGAACGCCGCTTTCACGCGATCCGGCGCGCCGCGGGACGAGATGTATCCGTCACCGGTGCGACCGGCTCTCTCGATCGCGGCGTCAACGAACCCACCGATCAGAAGCGGAGGGACACGCGCCGGCTTCGGGGTTACCGCGACGTCCTCGTAGTGGAAGTACTTGCCGTCGAAGTCGAAGCGGTTCTCAGTCCATGCTAGGCGGAGGATCTTGCTGATCTCGACCGTGCGGCCGACCTTCGTGTGCGGGTCGACGCCGAACGCCCGGAACTCCTCATCCCTCCAGCCAAGAGCCAGCCCGGCGATGACCCGGCCCGCGGAGATCTGGTCGACGACCGCGAAGTCCTCGGCGAGACGTAGGGGATCGTGGAATGGCGCGAGCACCACACCGGTACCGAGCTCGATCCGCTCGGTGACTGCGGCGAAGGCGCCGAGCAAGGGAAGGAGCGAGGGCAGGTAGCCGTCGGCGGAGCCGTGGTGCTCCGAGACCCAGGCGGAGTCGAGGCCCTCGGCCTCGGTCAGGCGGACGAGGGCCAGGGTGTCCTGGTACTCCTGGTGGAAGGTTCGGGGCGAAGTCGGTGGGATCTGGCCGGTGTAGAGGCCGGTCCCGAGCTTGAAGGTCACCGGAGGGAGCCTACCGGGCGCTCCGGCCTAGCTACGGGCGGCCATCAGGTCGGCGATCGCCCCGATCATCTCGGTGAGGTCGTAGTCCTTGGGCGTGTAGACCTTGGCGACGCCCAGCTCGATGAGCTTGCGGGCGTCCTCGTCGGGGATCACCCCGCCCACGATGACGGGGACCTGAGCCGGATCGACGCCCTCGGCCCGGAGCCGATCGATCACGTCCGGCACTAACCACCCGTGCGCCCCCGACAGGATCGAGAGCCCGATCACGTGAACGTCCTCCTCGACCGCAGCCCGGGCGATCTGTTCGGGGGTCAGGCGGATGCCCTGATATATGACCTCGAACCCGGCGTCCCGAGCCCGGACCGAGACCTGTTCGGCTGCGTTCGAGTGTCCGTCGAGGCCCGGTTTCGCCACCAGCATGCGGAGCTTGGTCACGCCCAGAGCGTCCTGCGCGGCCTTGACGCGCTCGCGGATGCCTTCGAGCCCCTCGCCGTGCGCGGCCGCGGCCCCGACGCCGGTGGGGGCCCGGTACTCGCCAAAGGCGTCGCGCAGAGCATCGGACCATTCACCAGTGGTTGCGCCCGCCTTCACCGCCGCGATCGACGCGTCCATCAAGTTGTCGCCCGACGCGGCAGCGCGTTTCAATCCATCGAGGGCAGAGGTGACCGCACCGCTATCTCTCTCGGAGCGCCAGCGTTCGAGGCTCTGGATCTGCGCGGCTTCGTAGCGCGGGTCGACCTTCTCATAGGCGAGCTCGTCGAGTCCCTCGACCAGGGGTGAGGGCTCGGCTTCGGTGTAGCGGTTGAGCCCGACTACGACCGAGTCTCCCGACTCGATCGCCCGGCGCCGGTCGGCGTGCGCGGCGACGAGTTGTTCCTTCATGTATCCGAGCGCGTCGACCGAGCCACCGGAATCGAGCACCTTCGAGTACTCGGCCCACGCTCCCTCGGCGATGTCGGAGGTGAGCCCTTCGACGACCTTCGAGCCTTCGAAGATGTCGCCGTACTCGAGGAGGTCGGACTCGAACGCGAGGATCTGCTGCGCGCGCAGCGACCACTGCTGATCCCACGCCCGTGGCAGCCCCAACGCCTCGTTCCACGCCGGAAGCTGCACCGCTCGGGCGCGAGCGTCCTTCGACTGCGTGACCGCGAGCATCTCGAGGAAGATCCGGTAGACGTTGTTCTCCGGTTGGGACGACGTCAGCCCGAGGGAGTTGACTTGGACCCCGTAGCGGAACCGGCGGAACTTGGGATCGTCGACCCCGTAGCGCTCCTTCGTGATGCGTTCCCACAGGACGTTGAAGGCACGCATCTTGGCGGTCTCTTCGATGTACCGGATGCCGGCGTTGCAGAAGAACGAGATGCGTCCGACCAATCTCGGGAAGTCGTCCTCGGACACGCGTCCCGTTGCCTTAACCGCGTCGAGCACCGTCACCGCATTGGCCAGGGCGTAGGCGACCTCGAGGACCGGCGTCGCGCCGGCTTCCTGCAGGTGATACGAGCAAACGTTGATCGGGTTCCATTTGGGGACTTCGCGGAGCGTCCAGGTGATGAGGTCGGTCGTCAGTCGGATCGATGGCTCCGGCGGGAAGATGTAGGTCCCGCGCGACAGGTACTCCTTGAGGATGTCGTTCTGGGTCGTGCCGGCGAGGCCCCTGCGCTCGGCCCCCTGCTCGTCGGCCACCGAGGTGTAAAGCGCCAGAAGCCACATGGCAGTCGCGTTGATCGTCATCGACGTGTTCATCTCGGCGACCGGGATGCCGTCGAACACCGCCCGCATGTCGCCGAGGTGTCCGATCGGAACCCCGACCTTGCCGACCTCGCCCTTCGCCATCAGGTGGTCCGAGTCGTATCCCGTTTGGGTCGGGAGGTCGAAGGCGACCGACAGGCCGGTCTGGCCCTTACCGAGGTTCGCCTTGAAGCGCGCGTTCGTCTGTTCGGGCGTCGCGTAGCCCGCGTAGGTACGGAAGATCCACGGCTTGTCGCGCTCCCTGCGGGGGTCTGCCATAGCCGCCATGTTATTGCTCCTCGCTCGGTGGTTGCCCCGGTTGCGGTTAGGTTTGGTCACCGCTGAAATCAAAGCCCTCCGGAGGCCCCCGTGAGCATCGAGATCAAGAAGATCGGAGTCGTTGGGTGCGGGACCATGGGGTCCGGCATCTGTGAGGTTTGTGCCCGTGGTGGCTTTGAGGTCGTCTTCATGGAGGCCGACGAACAGCAGCTTCGCCATGGCCACGAGCGCATCACACGCAGCGTGGAGCGGGCGGTAGACCGAGGGAAGCTCGAGCGCGCAGATGCGGATGCCGTCCTCGCCCGGATCTCATCGACGATGACCTACGGGGGCCTGACCGACTGCGACCTGATCTTCGAAGCGGTCCCCGAGCATCTCGATCTCAAGAAGGAAGTGTTCGCCGACCTGGACGCGGTGGTGAAGCCGGAGGCGATCTTCGCAACCAACACGTCCTCGCTCCCGGTGATCGACATGGCGGTGGCTACGGCCCGCCCGTCGCGCGTCCTCGGCTTCCACTTCTTCAACCCCGCGACGGTCATGAAGCTCGTCGAGTTGGTGCATACGGTGGCAACCGACCCCGAGGTCCTCGCATCCGCCGAACGATTCGCAACCGCGCTAGGCAAGTCGGCGGTGCCGTGCCGCGACCGGGCAGGGTTCATCGCGAACCTGCTCCTGTTCCCGTATCTCAACTCGGCGACCCGGATGCTCGACGGTGGGTTCGCGACCCGCGAGGACATCGATGCCTCGATGCGCCTCGGCTGCGGTCACCCGATGGGACCACTCGCGCTGTTGGATCTCATCGGCCTCGACTCCGGTTACGAGATCTGCGAGGCTCTTTGGCGCCAGTTCCGCGATGACCAGGACGCTCCCTCGCCGCTCCTCAAGCAGTACGTCGTTGCCGGATATCTCGGGCGCAAATCGGGGCGCGGGTTCTACACCTACGAGAAGCCCGAGTCTCCGACCGTCGTCGATGGCGCTCCGGAGCCGACCGGCGACGCGAGGTCGGACATCACGTCGATCGGAGTCGTTGGAACCGGACTGATGGCCTCGGGGATCGCCGAGGTTGCGGCCAAGGCGGGCAACGAGGTCATCCTGCGCGGACGCAGCGAGGCCTCGATCAAGAAGGCGAAGGCCGCTATCACCAAGAGCCTCGACCGCATGGTGTCCAAGGGTCGGATGGAGCAAGCGGCCGCCGACGAAGTTCTCGGACGCGTCACGACGACCCTCGAGTTCACCGACCTCGCCGAGTGTGATCTCGTTGTCGAGGCTGTGGCCGAGGACCTTCCGACCAAGGAAGCCATCTTCCGCGAGCTCGATGCCGCGGTAAAGCCCGACGCTCTCCTGGCAACGACGACGTCGTCGCTATCGGTGGTCGATCTCGCCGCGGTGACGACGCGGCCCGACAAAGTGATCGGTCTCCACTTCTTCAACCCGGCCCCCGTGATGAAGCTCGTCGAGATCGTCCGCACGGTCGCGACCCCGGACGACGTCGAGGATCGCGCCACCACGTGGGTGGATTCGATCGGGAAGCGACCGGTTCGCTGTCGCGACCGCGCCGGCTTCATCGTGAACTTTCTGCTGTTCCCGTATCTCAATGACGCCGTGCGTATGCACGAGGAAGGCTACGGAACCCCGGAGAACATCGACACCGCGATGAAGCTCGGTTGCGCGCACCCGATGGGCCCGTTCGAGCTGATGGACATCGTCGGCCTCAATGTAACCCACGCGATCCTGACGTCGCTCCACGAGGAGTTCCGGGAGCGCCGCTACGCCCCCGCCCCCTTGCTCGAGCACATGGTCCGAGCCGGCTACTTGGGCCGCAAAACCGGCCGCGGCTTCTACGACTACTCAAAGTAAAGAGGGGGCGTGGGCCTTGCGTTCTCAGAGGGGCGCGGTAAGTTGCTCGTTCGATGGGATTCCGGACTTATCACCCAACGGATAGCAGAAGGCCCTCGACGACCCTTTGTGTCGTGGGGTTATCTATCGCGCTTCTGGTGGGAACCCTGGCGTCCGGCACGCCCTCCGAGGCGAGGAAGAAGCGGAAACCGAAGAGCTGGACCCGGACGCACCGCATCGTCCCCGGCGTCAAGCACATCGAGATGAAGAGGGTCAAGGGCCCGTACCGGATCCACGTCGTTTCGATAAAGCTGAACAAGCGCTCCACCCTCGACACCGTGCTGGCGGGCAATCAGCTCCCCGGGCTGGAACGCACTTCGAGCATGGCGCACCGGTCCAACGCCCTTGTGGCGATCAACGGCGACTACGCCCGGCCGTCAGGGCGCCCGGTCTTCACCTTTGCGGCGGACGGAACCCTGGGCCAGACCCCGCTGCTGTGGGGCCGCAACTTCTCGGTGAATCGCAATGAGACGAAGACCTTCATAGGACACCCGAACACTGAAGGCTGGATGTCGAATCCCTCCAATGGTCTTGAATTCCCAATCGCCCGGGTCAACGCCGGCGCGCCGAGCGTCAACGAGCTCGCGCTATTCACGCCCCAAGGTGGCTACGAAGAGAGACCCCCCGAGGATGCTTGTTCGGCCCGGCTCATCCGCGAGTCCCCCATCGCGGTTCTCCCCTCCGACGGGGTCGAGGCCCGCTATCGGGTGGATGCGGTGCTCTGCGGTCCGAAGCGTTTGGCCCTGAAGAACGGTGTCGTCGTCTCGACGCCCGCTGAAGGCAAGAGGGTCACCGAGATCACTTCACTGGTTCCGGGAGACGACGTCATGGTTGGGTGGACGCTCGGTTGGGGCGGCGTGCTGGACACCGTCGGTGGGAACCCGACGATGATCGAGAGCGGCCAGATCATCCAGGAGAACGTTTCGGGGGCCGGGTCTTTCTTCTCCCGGCATCCGCGCACCGGTGTGGGCTCGACTCCCGACGGCAGGGTTCTCTTCGTCACGGTCGACGGGCGGCAACCGGGCTACAGCGTGGGGATGACACTGGAGCGTTTCGCCAAGCTCTTCAAGGATCTCGGAGCGACGTACGCCCTGAACCTCGACGGCGGGGGATCGACCACCCTGGTCATCAAGGGCAAGGTCAAGAACCGTCCCTCGGGCGGCTCCGAGCGTTCCGTGTCTTCGGCGCTGCTTCTCCTTCGTGGCAAGGACCAGCAAGAGATCGCGGGCACGACCGGCTCGTCCACCTCGAGTTCGCTATCGACCGCATCGGCGTGGGAGCAGATCGTTGCCGATCCCGCGTCCACCGGTGGTCTGGCCGATTCGCTGCTGCGAGCGGGATACCCGCTCCCGCCGTCGTTGTTGAAGGCGGCCGCCGCGTTCCGGGCGATCCGTCACCGTTCCAACCAGCACACATCGAGGTAGCGCTACTCCGCTAGCATTCCGCCATGGATCCGCGCGTTGCATTCGTGACCGGTGGTGCCTCGGGACTCGGCCGTTCGATCGCGGGGCGCCTTGCCACGGACGATTTTCACGTGGTGATCGCCGATATCTCCGACGCCGACTCCGCCTCGGTCGTCGACGAGATGCACTCCACTGGAGGCGCCGGAGAGTGGGTCCATTGCGACGTTGGCGACATCGACTCGGTGCGCGTCGCAGCCGAGCAGATCACCGGCACGCACGGAGGGGTCGACCTCCTCGTGAACAATGCCGGATTCGACATCCCCGGCTTCTTCCTCGAAAGCGACCCCCGGGACTGGGACTCGATCGTGAAGGTCGTGATGATGGGTACCTTGAACTGCACCTTCGTGCTGGCTCCTTCGATCGCCGAGCGGTGTCGAGCGAGTGGTTACGGACGCATCGTGAATATCGCTTCCGATGCCGGGCGCGTCGGCTCCATGGGCGAAGCCGCGTACTCCGCGGCCAAGGGTGGGGTCATCGCGTTCTCGAAGTCGATGGCGAGGGAACTGGCGCGCGATCGAGTGACGGTCAACTCGGTCTGCCCGGGCCCGGCGGAGACGCCGATGACCGATCGGATCCGCCAGGCTCCGCTGGGAGCGAAACTCATGACGCAGATGGAGCAGGTCACCCCCTTGAAGCGACTAGCCACTCCGGCAGAGGTTGCGGCGATCGTGTCCTACTTCGCCTCGGACGACGCGGCATTCACGACGGGTCAGACCGTGAGCATCTCCGGCGGCCTCTCGATGCACGGTTAGTGCATCGCTCAACAACCTACTTGGAGTCGCCGCGTCCGTTCTTGCCGGGATACTCCCGGCCCCCGAAGGGGAGCCTGGTCGATAGGCGCCAGGCGTCGTCACTCGAGAAGCGATCCCGGTAGTCGGTATTGCCGAGACGACGGCCCTGAGCGCGGCCCACGCGGCGCCAGGTCGACAGCGTGCTGCGCCAGCGTTCGTCCTCGATCTGATCTTCGAGCGCGACCTCGATCGCGGCCATCTCGTCTTCGGTCGGCTTGCCATCGACGGAGACAAGGGTGAGTCTCTTCGACCGGTACGTCATAGCGGGATGTTGCCGTGCTTGCGCTGGGGGATCGTCTCGCGCTTGCTGCGCAACATGTCGAAGGTCTTGACCAGGCGCCGACGGGTTTCGTGCGGCTCGATCACGTCGTCGATGTAGCCGCGCTCCGCAGCCCGCAGCGGGTTAGAGAACCGCTCGACGTAGTCGGCGATCAGCTCGCCGCGCTTCGCTGCTCCATCCTCACCGGCGGCCGCGATTTCCTTGCGATGGATGATGTTGACGGCGCCCTCGGCCCCCATCACCGCGATCTCGGCCGACGGCCACGCGAACGACATGTCGGACCGGATGTGCTTGGAGTTCATAACGACGTACGCACCGCCATAGGCCTTGCGCGTGATGACCGTCACCCGGGGGACGGTTGCTTCGGAGAACGCGTAGAGGAGCTTGGCGCCATGGCGGATGATGCCGCCGTACTCCTGCTCCGTGCCCGGGAGGAAGCCCGGAACGTCAACGAAGGTCACTATCGGGATGTTGAACGCGTCGCAGAACCGCACGAAACGAGCACCCTTGGTTGACGACGGGATGTCGAGCGTGCCGGCCAACACCTGTGGCTGGTTGGCGACGATGCCGACCGGATGTCCAGCAAGTCGTACGAACCCCGTGAGGATGTTCTGCGCCCAGTGCGCGTGGACCTCGTAGAACTCACCGTCGTCGAACACGCTCGCGATCACCTGGTGCATGTCATACGGCTTGTTCGGTGAGTCCGGCATCAGCTCATCGAGTTCGGGACAGTCCCTCTGCGGATCGTCGGTCGGCGCGAAGTAGGGAGGGGATTCGAAGTTGTTGGAGGGCAGGAACGACATCAGGTAGCGGATCTGTTCGAGGCAATCCTCGTCCGACTCAGTGACGAAGTGCGCGACCCCGGACTTCGACCCGTGGCTCATCGCTCCGCCGAGTTCTTCCTGGGTCACGGTCTCGCCGGTGACGGCCTTGATCACTTCGGGACCGGTGATGAACATGTGAGAGGTCTCGCTGACCATGAACGTGAAGTCGGTCATGGCAGGGGAGTAAACCGCGCCGCCGGCGCACGGACCCATGATGGCGGAGATCTGCGGAACGACTCCCGAAGAACGTACGTTGCGATCGAAGATGTACCCGTAGCCGGCGAGCGACGCGGCACCTTCCTGGATGCGGGCTCCACCGGAGTCGTTGAGACCGATCACCGGCGCGCCGGTCTCGAGTGCGAGATCCATGATCTTGCAGATCTTCTCGCCCATGACTTCACCGAGGGACCCGCCGAAGACCGTGAAGTCCTGCGCGAAGACGAATACCTTGCGTCCGTCGATCAAGCCCCAACCGGTGACCACGGCGTCGGAGTAAGGCCTCTTGTCTTCGATGCCGAATCCGTGGGAGCGGTGGCGGACGAGCATGTCGGTCTCGACGAAGCTGTCCTTGTCGAGGAGCTTCTCGATGCGCTCCCTCGCGGTGAGCTTGCCTCGCTCGTGCTGGCGTTCGATCGCCTTCTCGCCCCCGGCAACCCGGGCCTGAGCCTTACGGCTCTCGAGATCCTTCTTGCGTTCCTCGAGGTCGGGGGTGGCGGCTTCGGTGATCTTCTGTACGTCCTTCTCTGGGATGGCCATAGCTGAAGTCTAGTGGGCACCAAGAGCCGGGTCCCCCCAGGGATTCCCCGCCGTGGAAAGAGGGAGGAAACGGCAGATTCTCCCCGTTCCCGGGCAGGGGACCGGGTTCCGGGGGCGAAGTTGTCGGTATGCGACTGGTGAGAGACATGCGCGCCCTGGGCGACAGTCTGGCCGAGCTCCGGACCAAGGAGTTCATCGAGGAAGAAAGAGCGAGCCTCGAGCTCGCCGAGTCTGCGCTGCGCTTCACCCGTCATGCGAAAGAGTCGGTTGACGACAAGCTGTCTTTCTCGGCCACTCTGATGAGGGCGGGAGAGGTCCAGGCGGCGACCCGGTTGATCGCGGAGCTCGAAGGCGACGTGCGCGATGAGGAAGAAGCTCTCGTCGAAGCGATCAACGAAGTGCAAGCCGCTCGTTCGCGCCGGCGCGAGAAGATCACGCGCCTTCGTCTAACCCGTCTGCTCATCACTGCGATGTTGGGTGCTTGCGTCATGGGGTTCTCCGCCATGAGCTTCGCGGTCGCGGGGATGTTCGCGGAGCGAGCGAGATCGCCGAAGCCGGCGCACGTTGCTGCGGATCTCAGTTCCTTGCCGGCCGACCACCTGGCCAGCCGGTTGCGCCCGGGCGGCAAGACCGTCAAGCACCTTCAGATCGGCGGAAGGTTGATCTCACTGAACAAGGAGCAGTTGATCGCCTACCGCGAACTCAAGGAAGGTGGCGGCGACGCCGCCCTGCTCGAGGCGTTCCTTGCATCCCTCCCCAGTGACGTCGCCGACACGGTTCGCACCATGATCGTGTTCGCGAGCGCTCCGATCCAGGAGGCCATCGATGCAGCCATCGAGGCCGCACCGACGATCGATGTCCCCGAAGGGTCGAGTGGTGCGGCGAAGTCGACCAAGGGGTCTCACACGGATGGCACGACCAAGTCGGGCACGCCGGACGACGACCCGCCGGCCGGCGACGTCGATGACGACGATGACGGCATCGATCTCAACACGAACCTGCCCCTCTAGATCGATCAGAGGGCGGTGAAGGTTGACTCCCCGGAGTCGAGGCGGCCGACGAGGCCGGCTTCCCGCAGGTTCACGGTTCCCACATCTCCATCGGTCCGGCCGATGGCCGTGGCGCGGTAGCCCGCGTCGGACAGTGTGACGATCGCGCGGGCGGCTTCCTCCTGAGGGACGACGACCACGAGTCCCACGCCCATGTTGAACACCCGGTGCATCTCCGCGTCCGGCACGTCGCCGGCCTCTTTGATGAGCTTGAAGATCTCTGGAACCGGAGGCAGGGAGTCGATGTCGTACCCGACCTCCGCTTCGAGGCGGCATAGGTTGGTGAAACCGTCAGAGGTGATGTGCACGAGCCCTTTGGTCTCGATCCCCACGTCCCACAGTGACGTCGCGGCGCGTACGTAGATCTCGGTCGGGCGCAGCAGTTCCTCGCCCAGGGTGCAACCGAGCCTGCCTATCTCATCGCCCAGCCGGTAACCAGCTCCCTTAAGGAGCACGGTCCGCGCCAGAGTCAGGCCGTTCGAATGGATGCCCGAGGAAGCGATCCCGATCAGCGCATCGCCGGCGCGGATCGAGCGGCCGAGGATCATGTCGTCGGGATGAAGGGTGCCGATGCAGGTTCCGACGAGATCGAACGCGGTCTCATCGCCCGGCGACTTCCCGTCCGAGCCGATGACCTCGGGGAGCTGTGCCAGTTCTCCACCGGGGATCGCGACCCCGGCCTCCTTGGCCGCCGCGCCGAGTCCCCTGAGGATCTCCTCCAGGCGGGTTTCGTCGAGCGTGTGGACGCCGAGGTAGTCGACCATCGCGATCGGACGAGCGCCGACGCAGATGATGTCGTTGACGTTCATCGCCATGCAGTCGAAGCCGATCGTGTCGTAGCGATCCATCGCGGAAGCGATCAGGGTCTTGGTCCCCACTCCATCGGTGGAGATCGCGATCGCGAGATCCTCGGACACCTTGAGAACGCTGGCGTAGCCACCGAAATCGGTGAGCACCGCGGCAGTGTCGGGGAGAGCGAGTGTCGGACCGAGGTGCCTGACGATCGAGGACAACGCCTCGCCCTGTCCCTTGACCCCAGCCTTCTCGTAGCTCTGACCGCTCACGCCGTCACGCTACCAGCCGACCCTTTAGAGGGGATCGATCTCGTTCCCCTGGATCTCGATCGGCTTCTCCTCGCTCCGCGCGGTGACGCCTCGGGGGAGTCGCAGCGCCACGAGGAAGATGAGACCGGCCGGGATGGCCGCGATCACGTAGGCCGATCCGAAGCCGAGGGTCTCGGCCGCGTAGCCGGTGGCGACAGGAGCGATTAGGTAGCCGAGGTCGCCGGCCATCTGCCCGAGCCCTACCGCCGCTCCCGATCCTCCGCGCGGGATCGCGTCGGCGAGCAGTGCACCCGCGGCAACGGAGATCGAGGCGATCGCGGCGCCCATCAGAGCCATCAGCGCGAAGAAGGCCCACGGGACGTCCTCGATCTGACCCATCAGGACGGTGGCAACGACGGCCAGGGCGAGGGCGGGAAGGAGCACAGCCTTGCGTCCGAAACGATCGGTGCTCCTACCGATGAATGGAAGGACCGCTGCCTCTCCGACAGAGATCATCGTGGCGGCGAGGCCGATCTGGTTCGAGTTGAACCCGAGCCGGGCCTCGCCGAAGAGCGGTCCCATGAACTGGGCCGGTCCCGAGATCATCCACCACGCCGCGAGTGTTGCGGCCAGCGCGGCGACGTACCTGAGGTCTGAGAACAGCGGTCTCGCCGCCTTCAGCGCGGCGAACGGGGAACGATGGACCCGCTCGACCTTCTCGCCCTCCTCGGCCATCACGAACCATCCGATGATCGCGGCGAGGAGTAGTCCGGTCGCGTAGAAGTGGAACGTCGCCGCGAGACCGAACGAATGCGCGACGAAGCCACCGAGCAGGGGACCGAGACCGATCCCGATCAGGAACGTGGCGCGGTTCGCCACCGACGCTCGGCCCATGGCCTCGGGTTCGATGATCCGGATGATCCGGTTCTGGAGTCCCGCGATGAAGAGGGCGGACCCGGCCCCACCGAAGCCGCGGGCGAGAACGAGCTGGGTGAACGTCTCCGAGAAACCGCAAGCATAGGAAGACAACGAAACGATCAGCAGGCCGGTGATGGTGGAGGATCGCTCGCCGAAGCGATCGACCACGACCCCACCCACGATCCCGAAAGAGAACCTCGTGAGTCCGAAGACGAGCTGGACCAGACCGACGACCGCCAGCGACACGCCGAAGTCCTTGGCGAAGCGGGGGAGGACGGGGATGAGCATCCCGAAACCGAGGGCCACCGTGATCGACATCGCGAGCAGGCGGCGGAACTCGGGCCTCCGGATCGGGTGGAT
>WHTI01000011.1 GCA_009377815.1 Actinomycetota bacterium | reverse complement strand
GCGCAGGGGCCGGGTCCTCGGGATCACCGAGCTCACCTGGTCCACCGCCTTGCTCGTCACCGTCCCGGTCTCGGGCTTCCTGATCGCCGCGACCTCCTGGAGGGCGCCGTTCATCCTGATCTCGGCCATGGCCGTGATCGGAACGATCGCGATCTATAGCGGGTTCGACAACGACCGGCCCACGCACCGGATCAAGAAACCGCTCGAGATGACCGCCTCCCGGATCACGATCCTCGCGGTGACCCTGCTGTTCAGCATCGCCGCCGAGATCGTCTTCATCGTCTACGGCCAGTGGCTCGAGGAGTCGCTGGGCCTGACGGTCGCTGCGATCGGCGTCTTCACGATCGTCGTGGTGGGGGCGGAGCTGATCGGCGAGGCACTGACCGCGTGGATCGCCGACCGCGTCGGCCTCCACCGCATGGTCCTGCTGGGCCTGCTCGTATCGGCCGTCTCCTACGCCGCGCTCGGCATCGTCGGCGGAACCATCGCGATCGCGATCGTCGTGGTCATCACGTGGCTGGTGTCGTTCGAGATCACGATCTGCTCGACGATCCCGCTGGTGAGCGAACTCGCCACCGAATCGCGCGATCGCTTCCTGTCTCTACTCGCGGTCCTCTTCTGCATGGGCCGCGTGATCGGAGCCCTGGTCGCGCAGCCGATCTACTCTGCCGGGGGCATCGCCGCCTCGGGCTGGGCCGCCGCCGGCTGCTGCGTGCTCGCGACCCTGCTCCTCTTGAGGGTCCCTCCGCCTGGGGGAACTCGGGGGCACGATTCCCACCATCCTACTCGAGTAGGCGCTTCTCGGCCCTAGCTCTCTTCCTTGGCCTGAACCATGGCCGCCGTCTAACTCTCACATCCCGCCCCATCTCCATCGGAGTCGAGATCGTAAGGATCTGACCCGGTCACAGTCACGCATCCCGTGTACTTGGGGCCATCGTCACCTCCTCCAGCGCAGTCGTAGTCGGGCGCCGGGGTTAGGCAGGGGTCATAACCATCAGTGCAGTTGGAGGTAGAGGCGGCCAACGCGGCAGCTTCGTCTCTCTCCTTCTCTCTCTGTTCCTTTAGTCGCTCGCGGCGACGTTGACGGGCAAGACGAACTTGACGGGCCTTCCGACGCTCGCGGGCTGTTTCAAGCCGAGCTTCGCGAAGTTTCTTACGTGCCTGACGGCCCTGCTCGGCACGTGCTTCCTTGGCCTCCGCGGCGCTCTGGCCCTGGGTCTGACCCTCGTCGCGTTTGCTCGACGGAGTGTCAGTGGTTCCGCATGCACTGAGAATGACGGCCATAGCGAGTAAGACAAGCGCAGTACGTTTCACGGACCCCAAGACGAAGATGTTCCCGGGCCTCATCAAGCGCAGAGTTCCCAGAGAAAGTCATTACGTAAGGGTGCAATCAGTCCGCAAGGTCATAGGGCCGAGGCTGGCGCAGGAGGACCTTGGTCACCCCTCCGCCAGCCCGACGGGCCAACCACGTTCCTGGGGGGAAAAGTCGTGGTCGGCTGATCTTCGGTCCCACTCTCCGGCAAGAGGCAAGAGGCGGGGCGAAGTCCTTCTGCTACGGAAATGGCCTTCAAGCACGCCCTAACCTAACTTGCAAACTAGTTCTCTAGCAATACCTCTACAGGCCATAGGGGAAGGCGATCGTCACTCATACCTGCTAGCTAACTCGCTCGTACCTATTGCTATCAAACCGATGCTCTGCCATCATCGACCTCTTAACCTGTGCGGCGATGGAGATGAGATGAGCTCGAGGGACGAATTCCTCCTACTGAAGCTTCTGGTCGAGGCTCACTGGAACGTGCCGCCTGCCCGCACCCAGGATTTCCTGATCGTCCAGACGCTGGAAGGCGACTTCCTTGTTCACGCAGGGCTGCCCCGAGGAAGGGTCTCTATGGACGGCCGTCGCATCCGCGACCTCGAGTCTCAGGGCCTACTGGTCTGCGATGAGACAGCCCCTGGGATCACCGAGATGCGGCTCGAGTCCGAGGGATTCAAGTGTTACGAAGAATCCCAGACAAGGCTCGCCGATCCCGCGATGACCATCGAATCTGAAGTCACCGTCTACCTCGACGGAGAGGACTTCCAGTCGCGGCACGTCCGGTCGTACGGGGAATGGAGCGAAGCTCAGAACCTCTTGTGGCGCACCGGCGGCATCCAGGACTACGGGATGATCTCCCACCTCTGCGAAGTAGCCATGGAGCAGTTCGCCGATGAGGCTCTGGTCACCTCCGGGGGTAGGGATGATGGCTCCGGGCGGTCGAGCCTCGAGCAGATGAGAGACATCCTCGAACGCTCGGATGTTCCCGAGAAGTCCCTCATGCTCACCTTGCTCGCCTACTGGGTGAGTGTCCTAGAGGCCGCCAAATCGTATCCCCACCAGCTCGAGACGATCGCATGGGAGAACGTTCGCCGTCTGGTGTTCAACACCGCGTTCGTAATGTTCGAGTTCGACAAGGCCATCACGTTCTTCCCGATCTGCATCTTCTGCTCCGACGAAGAAGCGGCCGAGCAGCAGATGGTCTCCGCTCAGGACGCGAGGAAGTAAAGGGGCTCCTCGAGGTTCTTGCGGAGTTGAGCGAGGAACCGTCGTCCGGTTCCACCATCGATCAGCCGGTGGTCGTAGGACAACGAGAGCGGCATGGTCAGTCCGACCACCAAGCAGTCGTTCTCTACAACCGCCGATTTCTCGGCCCGTCCCACGGACAGGATGGCTGCCGTCCCGAACGGGATGATCGGAGTGCCGTAGTTTCCGCCGCCTATGGCCCCGATGTTCGACACGGTAAAGGTCAGGCCCTCCTGATCCGCGCGCTCGAGCTTTCTGGCTTTGGCCTTCTCTGCCAAGGAGAGGATCTCGAAAGACAGTCTCCGCACATCTTTGGCAACCGCGTTGTGGATCACCGGGACGACCAGTCCCTCCGGCGTGTCAACCGAGACTCCGATGTTGTACGCCCCGCGTCTGGTCACCGTCTCACCTTCGATGCATGAGTTGAACTCGGGCATCGCAGCCAGAACGGGAAGGACCGCTCGGATCAGCAATGCTTCGATCGGGACCTGTTCGCCGAGTCGTTCGGCCAGCACCCTCCGCGCTGCCATCAGACCCTCGGCTCGGACTGATTCGAACGCGGTGACGTGAGGGATCTCACGCCAGGATCTCGAAAGGTGCTCCGAGATCGCACGACGCCGTCCGCTCAACCGCGTGTGGGTGTCTTCCACGGGGACGGTGGAACCACTCAGATGGGCATCGATGTCGGTGCGCAACACGCGCCCTCCGGGCCCCGTGCCCCTCACTGCTGCGAGGTTAACACCGAGATTCTTCGCGTGTTTGCGAGTCGGAGGCGAAGCGAGCTGGCGGCCACGAGTGGGAAGCGAGGGGGTCGGTGGAGACGAGCTGGAGGATCTCGATGGGGCCGCCTCTTCGAGCGTGCCCACGATCGGGCGACCTTGCTCCTCCTCGGGGGCCAGCACCGTCGGTACGGTCGCAGCTTGCGCCTCGGCGGGCCACTGTTCGTCGGCTTCGCCGATCACGGCGAGAAGCTCACCAACCTTGACGATCGATCCCTCATCGCCACCACGGAACAGAAGGACGCCGGCCCGAGGGGCCGGGATCACCATCACGGCCTTATCGGTCTCAACCTCCACGAGCGAGGCGTCCTGCTCCACGACGTCTCCCACCTCGATGACCCAGCGAACGACCTCGCCATCAGCGAGCCCCTCCCCTATGTCGGGCATCTTGAACTCGAACGCCATCCCTATCCCTCAAACAATCTGGTCTGAACCTCTTCGGCGATGCCGGCAACGTTCGGCAGGTAGAGGCGTTCCGAACGCTTGAGAGGGAACACCGAGTCCCATCCCGTCACGCGCAACACCGGCATCTCGAGCGAGAAGAACGCCTTCTCTTGAACGATGGCAGCGATCTCGCCGCCGAAGCCACCGGTCCTTGGAGCCTCGTGCACCACCGCCACCCGACCCGTCTTGATTACGGAGGCAACGATGGTGTCGACGTCGAGTGGCACGAGGCTCCGGAGGTCGATCACCTCGGCTGAGATCCCCCTTCCTTCGAGGACATCTGCAGCGCCGAGCGTTTCGCGCATCATGGCGCCATAGCTGATGAGCGTGACGTCGGTCCCTTCACGCCGCACCGCAGCCTCCCCTATCGGGGTCGTGTAGTAGTCGCCCGGCACTACTTCGGTGATCGACCTGTAAGAGCGGATCGGTTCCAGGAACACCACGGGATCGGGATCCTCGACCGCGGCGAGCAACAGCCCCTTGGCATCGACCGGGGTCGAGGGGACCACCACCTTGAGACCAGGGATGTGGAGGTAGATACTCTCCATCGATTCGCTGTGGTGCTCGGCCGCGCCGATCCCGCCCCCGTATGGGATGCGAATGACCATGGGGGCTGTGAACCTATGACGCGACCGATGTCTGATACGTGAGACGTGACTGATGATCTGGTCGTACGCCGGATACGAGAAGCCCATGAACTGAAGCTCGACGATCGGACGCATGCCGGCCACCGCCATGCCGAAGGCGACTCCGACGATGCCCGATTCGGCAACTGGGGCGTCGATGACACGTTCTTCACCGAACTCTCCACGGAGTTTGTCGGAGATCCGGAAGACACCACCGGCCCGTCCGACGTCCTCCCCCATCAACAACACACGTTCGTCACCGGAGAGAGCGAGCCGGAGCCCATCGTTCAGCGCCCGCGCCATGTTTACCCCGCTCACGCTTCTCCCAACTCGAGGCGGCGGGCGGCGGCCGCCTTCTCATCGGACAGGGTTGGGTTGGGATTCTCGAAGACCGCATCGAAGAAGTTCCCTGCGTCGAGCTTCGGTAGTGCTTCGGCGGCGCCAACGGCTGTCTCGACCGCTACCCCAGCCGCCTCCTCGAGTTCCGTCTGCCACGGCTCATCCCATAGGCCCGCGTCGGCCAGATAGGCGCGAACGCGCTCGAGTGGGTCGCGCTCGGTCCACAGATCTTCTTCCTGGCTGGTTCGGTATTTAGTGGGGTCGTCGGCGGTCGTGTGCGGCCCCCTGCGGTAGGTGATCGCTTCGATCAGGGAGGGGCCGTCGCCGTTCCTGGCCCGTTCGGCAGCGGCCGCAGTCACCTCCCTAACTGCGAGAACGTCGTTACCGTTGACCAGGTAGCCCACCATGCCGTAGGCCAGCGCTTTCTGGGCGATCGAGTCCGAGGCCGTTTGGATCTCGCGCGGAGCGGAGATCGCGTATTGATTGTTCTGGCAGAAGAAGACGGTTGGAGTGTGAAAGACGCCGGCGAAGTTCATGGCCTCGTGGAAGTCTCCTTCCGAGGTAGCTCCTTCGCCGAACATGGTTAAGGCGATCTTGCCGGAACCCTTCATCTTCTCGGCCCACGACAATCCAACCGCGTGGACCATGTGGCCACCTACTGTGATCGAAGGTGGCATCACCGTTACATCCTCAGCCGGTTGACCGCCTCGCTCGTCTCCGGTCCTGCCGAGGAACAGACGCTCCCATGAGTAGCCCCGGAACCACATCGCCCCTGCGTCCCTATAGGTACCCGCGAGCCAGTCACCATCGGCCAGCGCGGCAACACTGCCGATCTGACAGGCCTCCTGACCGAAGAAGGGTGAGTAGGTAGCGAGCCGTCCTTGTAGTTGCATGGCGGTCGCCTTGCGGTCGTACGTCCTTATCCAAACCATCGACTCGTACAGTCGTCTCAGATCGTCGCCGTCGACTTCGTAACCGGCGACGAGCCGGCCAGCCTGGTCGAGGATCGATAACGGATCCCCGGAAAGGGAACCCTGATCGAAGACATGCGCAGAACCCTTCACCTGTATGCCGGTATCCCGGTCAGCGCCTCTCCCACGATCAAGGTGTGGATCTCGTTGGTGCCTTCGTAGGTGTAGACGGACTCAAGGTTGTTCATGTGACGCAGGATCGGATACTCGAGCGTGATGCCGTTGGCCCCGAGAAGGCCGCGGGCACTACGGGCGATCTTCAGAGCTTCGGCAACGTTGTTGAGTTTTCCGAAAGAGACCATCGCTGGAGGCAAGCCGCTCTCGTCCTTCACCCGACCGAGGTGTAAGGCCAGGAGGGTTCCCTTGTGCAACTCAACCGCGATCTGGACCAATCGCTCCTGGGTAAGTTGGAACGAAGCGATCGGCTTGTCGAACTGCCGGCGGCTCCCCGTGTAGTCGAGGGCGGTGGTAAAGCATGACCTGGCAGCCCCCATCACTCCCCAGATGATTCCGAACCGCGCCTCGTTCAGACAAGAGAGCGGGGCGCGAAGCCCTTTGGCGTCGGGTAGTCGCAGGCTCTCGGGGATCCTGCAGTCGTCCATGATCAGTTCCGAGGTCACAGACGCTCTGAGCGAGAGTTTCTTCGCAACATCCGTGGTCGAGAACCCCGGCGTGTCGGTTGGAACGATGAACCCCTTCAGGCCGTCCTCCGTCTTCGCCCAGACGATGGCAACGTCCGCTATCCCACCGTTCGTGATCCACATCTTGGAACCATTGAGGACCCAATCGGGACCCGAACGTTTGGCGGTTGTCCTCATCCCCGAGGGATCGCTGCCGGCGTCTGTTTCGGTGAGCCCGAAACATCCGATCGCCTCACCTGCCGCCATCTTCGGGAGCCACTCCTCCTTCTGGTCCTCACTTCCGTACTTCCAGATCGGGAACATGGCGAGGGAACCCTGAACCGAAACGAAGGAGCGGAAGCCGCTATCGATCGCCTCGAGTTCCAAGCAGGCGAGGCCATAAGAAACGGCGTTGAGTCCGGCGCACCCGTATCCCTCGAGGTGCATGCCGAGAAGTCCGAGGTCTCCGAGCGATCTGGAGATCTCTTTGGGGAACGTACCGGCTTCGAAATGCTCGGCGATCCCCGGCGCCAGTTCCCTCTCGGCGTACCTGCGAACCGAGTCCCGGATCGCAGCCTCTTCAAGGGATAGCAGAGAGGAGATCTCTAACAAGTCCTCGGGGGCCAGGGGGCGCGCTAGATCCTTCACATCCTCCACAACAGCGGACAAACCGAGACCCCGATCGTCGGGGGCGCTCTTCTGGCGGGGCGCCCATTCACGCTACTAGTTAAGTCTGGAGCTACTTCGTCAACATAGCAAACTCGTTAATAGCTAGCTACCCGAATGGGGGTGAACATTGCCCTCCCCCCCGCTTAGCATCACCTCAGCGACGAGACTGGTGATCGTCGGGAGTCCGAGAGGAGATCCATGGTCGGTGCGTCGGGAAGCGAACTGTCCCTGGTGTGGCAGCCGCTCCAGATCGGCCCCTTAGAGGTGCGGAACCGGATCATGATGACCGCCCTTACGACCCTCTACGGCCGGGATCACGTCCTAAGTGACCGGCACATCGCCTACTACCGCGAGCGAGCTCGCGGTGGAGTCGCTCTGATGGTCACCGAGCAACAGGGCGCCCATCCCTATGCGGACGGCTCGTTCCAAGCCGGTTGCAGCGCCTGGGACCGCCGCTCCATCCCGCAATACGCCAAGCTGGCCGATGCGGTCCACGAAGACGACGCAAAGATGTTCGTTCAGCTCTACGCCCCCGGAGTCCACGACAAGGGGATGACCGGGATCGACAACTGGCACCCGGTGTGGGGGGCCTCTCCCATCCCTTCGTTCATCCACGAAGAGGTCCCCATGGTGATGGATCAGGCTCACATGCAGGACATGGCTCACCGGTACGGCGAATCCGCCGGAAACGTGCTGACGTCCGGTCTCGACGGGGTCGAGATCCACGCGGCCCACTCCTATCTATTGGGGCAGTTCCTAAGCCCGGCCTACAACCAGAGAGACGATGCCTACGGGGGCTCGGTTGCGAACCGATGCCGATTGGTCCTCGAGGTCACCCAGGAAGTAAGGAGGATCGTCGGTGACAAGATCGTCGTCGGCTTACGTCTGTCGTTCGACGACTTCATGGGCGATGTCGGGATCACCGGAGAACAGACCGAGGAGCAGCTTGAGATCTTCGCTTCGAGTGGACTATTCGACTACTTCAGTATCGCCGGCGGCGGCTACCACACGTTGCATCTGTCGTCGGGTTCGATGGCCGTCGAACATGGGTTCATGGTCCCGTTCGGCAAGCGCGCCAAGGCAGTGGTGGGTGACCGGGCCCCCGTCTTCATCGTCGGACGCATCACCGAACTAGACATGGCCGAGAGGATCCTGAGCGAAGGATCGGCGGACATGGTCGCCATGACTCGGGCACACCTGGCCGATCCCTTTCTCGTCGCCAAGGCGAGGGGAGGTCGAAAGGACGAACATATCCACTGCGTGGGCGCTAACGAATGTCTCGGGCGTCTCTTCGATCAGAAGGAGATCACGTGCGCGGTCAACCCGATCCTCGGTCGGGAAGAACGTTGGGGCGAGGGAACCCTGGACGTGGTTTCGGAAGGTGACCGAAAGTCGATAGTGATCATCGGCGGAGGGCCGGCCGGAATGCGCGCAGCGTCGACCGCCGCGAAGAGAGGTCACTACGTCACCTTGCTCGAGCGGGAGTCGGTCCTGGGTGGACATCTCGATATCTTGAAGAGACTGCCGAGTCGGTCGGAGTGGGATATCGCTATCGGGGACCTCGAACGATTGATGCGCATCTCGGGCGTAAAAGTCGAGTTGTCCACGGAGGCGACGCCTAGCCTTGTAGAGGAACACTCGCCGGGCGTGATCGTCTGTGCCACCGGCTCCCACTACGACATGTCGGGTTACACCCCGTTCCGTCCCGGCGTCTTGTCGGTTCCGGGGATCGACCAGGGGCACGTTATCGATGTCACCACCGCGTGCCGCCGAGCGCTGGGCGACCCGGAGTCCCTCGGCACCCGGGTCGTTATCATCGATGAGTCGGGCGAGTACCTGCCTCTTGGGCTTGCGGAGATCCTCGGCCAAGCGGGAGTTTCGGTCGAAGTGATAAGTCCCCGAACCGCTGTGGGTGAGGACCTCCTCCGAACCCTCGAGGCCTCGCACCTTTTCCCACGTCTGATGCGCCTAGGCGTGACTCTCACCCCGCAGACCTTCATCGACGAGGTGCTCGCCGATTCGATCGTCATCTCGGATATATGGACTGGGAGCAAGAAAGAGGTCCGCGAGGTGACGACCCTCGTCCTGTCCCTTCTGCGCCTGCCGAACGACGGTCTCTTCAAGAACCTCTCAGGTGGTACTTCCACCGTTTACCGATTGGGCGACGCGCTGGCGCCGAGGCGTTTACCGGCGGTCATCTACGAAGGCGAAGAACTGGGGCGCTCTCTCTAGGCGCTCCGAAGACCCTGGGTGGCTCTCTCATCGACCTCGAGGCGCCCAGTCTCACCCTCACGGAGAGCGACCTTGTACAGCTCCTTGGCCTCCTCGGGCGACACATACGAATCAAACACGTCCTCGAGCACCGCCTCGGGATCTCGCTCTTGTGGAGAACCCCATCCACCACCGCCTCCCTTGAAGGTGAAGAGGGTCTCTCCGGGACGAAGCTCGGCCTCGGCGACGGACTCAGTGATCACCTCTTCTTCTGGAGTCCCGGGCCGAAGCACCGCATAACTCGTGGCGCCCGGCGCACCACCAACGTAGCCGGGCAGCGGGTTCCTGGCACCCTCTTGGGTCAGATTCACGAACGCGGGATGGTCCCCGGCCACCGTCCGGCGCATGACGAAACTCGGCACACCGCGCCAGCGTCCGGCGCCGCAGGATCCATCTGCGTACTCGTAGGTCTCGTAGAACATCGGGAACTGCAACTCCTGGGTCTCGATGGTGGCCATGATCAAGGCGGAAACGGTCGCCGGCCAGGCGCCCCAGCCGTCGGTGCCCGAAGTGCCGCCGGCCGAGCACATCGCATTCCCGTACTCGATGGTGAAGTACAGCTCGTCATCAAACCTCGAGTCCTTGCCGAACGTCGTGCACAAGCAGTAGCCGAGCCCTACTTCTCCCACCCGTTCGGGAGTGATGCCTTCGAAAGCTTTCATCACCGCGTCGGCCACCTCGTATCCGATGGCGGTCGTGCTGAACATCACAGGCGCCGGAGCCAGGGGGTTGACGACCGATCCTTCAGGAGCGATGACCTCGACTTGGTTCAAGATCCCGGAATTTGGAGGGATGTCATCGGGCAGAACGGCGAGGACGGGTAGGAGCGCGTTCGAGATCGAGGTCCCAGGCACGCTGCTGACGTAGCCGGGAGACTGCGGTGAAGAGCCTGACAAGTCGATGGTCAGGCGGTCTCCGGCTACGGTTACCTTGGCTGCGACCTTCAGATCTCGATTACCGGCAGAGTCGTGGTCCAGGATGCGCTCGCCTCGGTACACACCATCTGGCCAGCGGGACACCTCGGTTCTGAAACGTGCCGCCGCGTACTCGAGGATGTAACTCATCCCTTGGTGCACACCATCTGCGCTGTACTTGTCGATCAACCTGGTGATCTCGCGCCCGCCGACGTTGCATCCACCGACGATCGCTAGGAGGTCTCCTTTCAGAGTCTCGCCTAGGCGGGTGTTCGCGAGAATGAGATCCCAGATCTCTTCCCTCAACTCACCCTTCTCGTAAAGCCGGATCGGCGGGATCCTGTAGCCCTCCTGCCAGACATCACGGGCATCGGGGTTGTAGCCGCCCGGTACCACGCCGCCGAAGTCCGACATGTGGGCCCGAACTGAGGGGAAAACCATCGAGGAGTCGCTCAGCCGCACGACCCTCATCATCGTGAAGTCCGCTTGGTGGCTCCCGCCTAGGTATGGATCGTTCAGGAGGAATACGTCCCCGTCGTTCATATCCCCCTCGAAGACATCTACTAGGGCTTGAACAGCAAGCAACGATCCGAAGATGTGCGCGGGAAGCGCCGTTGCTCGCGCCACAAGGCTGACCTCGGTCCCATCGAAGAGGAAGATCCCAGTCGAGTAGTCGTGGACTTCCTGAAAGAGAGGATGAACGGCGGTTCGTTCCACCACCCGGCTCATCTCTCGAGAGATAGCCTCGAGTGAGTCGGCGATCACTTGTTTGGTAATCGCGCTTATCACGCCGACCTCAGCGCCTCTGTGCCTTGCCCATCGACCTCGAGCTTCCCATCACTGTCTGCGATCAGCACCACTCCGTAAACGTCACGAGCGATCTCAACGCTCACGTATCCGTCGAGCACGTCGTCTCTCACCAACGCCGGCTCCCGCTCGAGGGGCGACCCCCAACCACCGCCTCCGCCCTTGAATGTGAGCAGCGATTCACCGGGCATGAGCTCTGCCTCGGCCACCGACTCCGTGATGCGTTCGGCGCGATCGGTCCCGGGACGAAGGATCGCGTAGCTACTGGCCCCCGCGTGCCCACCCACGTAGCCCGGCATCGGATGCCGGTCACCCTCTTCGGTAAGGTTCACGTACGCGGGGTGCTGCCCTCCGACGCTTCGTTGCATGAAGAAACCGGGAACTCCTCGCCACCTGCCCGCTCCACACGCGTTGTCGGCGTATTCGTAGATATCGAAGGTAAGGGGGTACTGGAGTTCCTGCATCTCGACGTTGGCCAGAACCAAGGCCGACACGGATGCGGGCCACGCTCCCCAACCATCGGTCCCGTACGCGCCACCGGCCGAAACAAGACTGCTCCCGAAGTCGAGAGTGAAGTACAGGTCGTCGTCGAAGCGAGCGTCCTTGCCGAACGTCGTGCATAGGCAGAATCCAAGGCCGGGTTCTCCCACTCGCTCAGGAGCGATCCCCTCGAACGCCTTCATTACTGCATCCGCAACCTCGTAACCGATCGCCGTAGTGCTGAACATCACTGGAGCGGGAGCGAGTGGATTCACGACCGAGCCCTCGGGGGCGATGACTTCGATCTGGCTCAACGCCCCCGAGTTCGGTGGGATGTCGTCCGGAAGCACCACGCACACCGACAACATCGCATTCGAAATGGTGGTCCCGGGGACGCTGCTGATGTATCCGGGTGATTGAGGAGAAGAACCACTGAGATCGATGCTCAACCGGTCCCCATCGACGGTCACGGCGGCTGCCACTTTCAGGTCGCGGTTGCCCGCCGAGTCGTGATCGAGGAACCGTTCCCCCGTGTACACGCCATCCGGCCACCGGGAGACCTCTGCCCGGAAACGTTCGGCTGCGTAGTTGAGGATGTAGGTGATCCCGTTGGCTACCCCTTGGGGCTCGTACTTCTCGATCAGCCGGCCGACCTCGCGCGCCCCAACGTTGCATCCCCCGACGATGGCAAGCATGTCTCCCTCGAAGGTGTCGCCCAGCCTGGAGTTGGCAAGCACGAGGTTCCATACGTCTGAGCGGAGTTCGCCAGCCTCGTGTAGCCGGACCGGAGGGATCCGGTAACCCTCCTGCCAGATATCTCTAGCGTCGGGGTTGTATCCCCCCGGAACCACACCGCCGAAGTCCGACATGTGGGCTCTAACCGAGGGGAAGATCATGCTTCTGTCGTCCAAGCTAACGGCTCGCATCATCGTGAAGTCGGCTTGATGGCTCCCTCCGTAGTACGGGTCGTTCAGGAGGAACATGTCCCCATCGTTGATGTCGCCGGCGAACTCTTCGACGAGCGCTCGCACCGCCAACAAGGACCCGAAGATATGAGCAGGCAAAGCTGTTGCTCTCGCTACGAGATGCACCTCGGTGCCGTCGAAGTAGAAGATCCCGGTCGAGTAGTCGTGCAGCTCTTGGAACAGCGGATGGACCGATGTTCGCTCTACCACCCTGCTCATCTCTCGACAGATCGCTTCGAGCGAGTCGGCGATCACCTGCTTGGTGATCGCATCGACCTGCTTTTTCATGATCCTCCGTTGACGCTCAGAAAGGGCACTCGGTCTCCCGACAGCCCTCGATGTGAACGGGTGGTCTCCAGTCACTTTCAAAGACCTGGTAGTCCTCGCCGATCCCCAGCTCGCGTAACGCGCTCTGGAAGAGAGACGTGACCACCTTTCTGGGCCCGTAGGGAGACCAGCCCACCGGAAGCGGGAAACTGCAATTGAGCACCGAGGCCTCGGCTGCTCTCACATCGAGCGCCTCGAGGACATCCGACGAGAAGACCCCCGAGAGACGATTGGCAAGCACATCGGCGAGGAACGACTGCGTGTTTGCGATAGTGGAGTTGAAGAACCCCGGCTCTGCCTGATCCGACGACCCGGTGAGGTCGACGACCAAAGCCCCATTCTCAACCCTCGTCTCAAGAACTACGGTTGCGTCCGAGCCCTGGCACGAGTGGATCGTCCCTCGTTTGGTCGTAGTTCGGCCCTCGGCGCCATCGAACGGTCGGGCGAACACACCCTTCGACTGCGATCGCAGATCTGCCAATAGGGACGGATCCGATGCTCCCACCTGAGAGGCGAGTTCGCTCGCGGTTGTTGCCATCTCTCTCAGGTCGTTCTCCATGACGAGCGGCATGCGGCTGTTCAACTTGATGAGCTCAAGGACATCTCGGTCGAGTTCGCCTTTGCGGAACAGTCTGACCGGGGTCGTTCGCACGCCTTCCTGCCAGATGTCCCTGGCCCCCGGATAAAGATTCCCAAGGTTGCGACCGCCTACATCGGCAAGGTGCGCATGCACACTGATGTAGCCACCGGCCGCTGTCCCCTTCGCAACCGGGGCCACGATCCAATGATCCTGGAGATGCTGGGAACCAGAGTACGGATCGTTGGTGACAACGACGTCGCCGGGCTCAAGGGGCGGAACCGCATTCTGGATCGAGGCGACCACAGCTCGAGCATTGCTCAACTCTGTAGCGACCGACGAAACCTCGACGCGTCCCTCTTTGTTCACGACATCGACCGACAGATGCGTCCGGTCTCCGAGGCCATGAGACTGCAACACCTTGTAGAGATGCCGGTGGGCGTCGAGCAACGAGGTGTAGAGCGCGTTCTTGAAGTAGGGCAGATCGGACCTCATACCTCCACCGCCAGTGTGTAGACGAGCTCATCGGTGACCGACAGAGACATGCTCGGTGCGACGACGATGGTCGTATGTGGCTCCTCGACGATGGCCGGACCGTGGATCCCCGCCCCGACCTCAAGGCGGAGCCCGGCCACGACGGGAGTGTCGTCTTTGAACCCACCAAGTTCCTCGAAGTACACGGCCCTGGTACCGACATAGGGGTCCTCGTTGGATGACGTTGCTCCCGTGGAGATCGATGGCCTCGTTCGTAAGCCCCAGAGATCCACTTGGATGCCCAGGAGCTCGACCTCTTGCCCAGGCTTCTTGAACGTGTACAGGCGTTCGTGGATGTCATGGAAACGATCGAGCGTCGCGGCGAAGCCGGCCTCAGTCATGTGGCCGCCCTCGGCGTCTGCGGGAACCATGATCTCGTGGGTCTGAAGCTTGTAATGCATCTCGAACGACACGTCGATGCGGGTTCCCTCCACGCTGATGCCCTCTATCTCCGCCATCGCGTCGGCCACCGTCGCCTCGAGTAAGCGGTTGAGCTCGGCGACGTCAACCCTCGAGCTCCGTGCGTAGAAGCCGCGCGCCTTCGAGATACGAACGTCCGACAGCACGTCGCCGAAAGCAGACAAGACCGATGCCTGCCCCCGCGGGATAAGCACCGTCTGGACCCCGAGCTGCTCGGCGAGGCGCCCGGCATGGACCGGCCCCGCTCCCCCAAAGGCGACAAGGGCAAAGTCACGAGGATCGTGCCCTCGCTTCATCGACACCTCGCGGATCCCATTCGCCATGTTGTTGTTGACCATCCGTACGATGCCGGCGGCGGCCTCGGTCACATCGAGACCAAGGCCCTTGGCGACGTGGGTCTCCACCGCCTCGAGGGCCGCATCCCGATCGAGCTTCATCGCTCCGCCCAAGAAGGAGGACGTCCCGATCAAGCCCAGACAGACGTCTGCGTCGGTCACCGCGGGCAGATGTCCGCCGCGCCCGTAGCAAGCGGGACCGGGGATCGCCCCCGCAGACTCGGGACCAACCCGGAGTCGCCCGGCTTCGTCGACCGAGGCGATACTTCCGCCACCCGCGCCGATCGGATGGATGTCGAGGGTGGGGATCGCGATCCTGTACCTGCTGAGCCAGGAGTCTCCGGCGACGGTTGGGGTCCAGTCACTGATCAAGCACGTATCGAAGCTGGTGCCCCCCATGTCGATAGTGATGATGTCCTTGATACCGGTGATCTTGCCTACCTCGACCCCGGCAACGATCCCTCCCGCAGGGCCACTGAGGACGAGCTGCACTCCCTGCCGCGATCCCTGCTCGACCGACACCATGCCTCCATTGGCGGCCATCACGAAGAGGTCACCTGAGAAGTTCAATCCACGCAGCTTGTCTTCGAGTTGATGCAGGTACCGGCTCAGACCCGGCGTGACATAGGCGTCCACCAGGGTCGTGCTGAACCGTTCGAACTCTCGAACCCGAGGCAGAACCTCATGTGACAACGAGACGTGCATCGTCGGATCGATCTCCAGGATGATCTCCCGCGTGCGGAGTTCGTGAGAAGGGTTGAGGAAAGAGAACAGGTAACAAACCGCGACGCTTTCGATGTCGAAGGTCTTCAGTTCATCGACGGCACGAGCAACATCGTCCTCGTTCAGTGGGATAAGCACGCCACCGGCGTAGTCCACCCTCTCCTCAACCGCTTTCCTGACGCGTCGAGGAGCGATGGGGGTGGGGGGTGGGAGGCGGATGTCGAAGTCCGTCTCTTTGTAGTTCCGCCGGATGTCGATGATGTCCCGGAAGCCTTTGGTGGTGATGACTCCGGTTCTGGCGCCGTTGAACTCCAACATGATGTTGGTGGCCACCGTGGTCCCATGGACCAGATACCCACAGGAGCCCAAGAACTCCGGTAGATCAAGCTTCTCCCGTCCGGCGAGGTCCTGCAGTCCGTTGACTACACCGACAGACTGATCTCCGGGAGTCGACGGAACCTTGGCCACGAGGGTGCGGCCGTCGGCGGTGAGGGCAACGAGGTCTGTGAACGTCCCCCCGACGTCCACGCCGACCGCGTATCTCGCCTCACTCACTCGACCCCTCCGCCGGAGGATGCCGCTTCGATGAATCGCACCACCCTCTCCGGCGTCAATGGGGTCCGATCGACGAATACCTCTCCGATAGGCTTGATCGCATCCTCGATGGCGCAGGCAAGAACCGCCCCGGGCGCCACCGCGCCCCCTTCGCCCATACCCTTGATCCCGTTCGGCACGAAGGCCGAGGGGGTGACCAGGTGAGAGACCTCGATGTTGGGGATATCGGTCGCTCCCGGCATCAGGTAGTCGAGAAAGGTCGTGGTCAGGAGCTGTCCCTCATCGTCGTAGATCAATTCCTCGAAGAGGGCCCCGCCCAGTCCCTGAGCGATGCCCCCGTGGACCTGCCCATCGACGATCGTTGGATTGATCATCTGTCCGCAGTCCTCGACCACGAGATATCGCAGGATCTTGAACTTGCCGGTCTCCGCATCGACCTCGATCAGTGCGATCTGGGCCGAGTTCGCGTACGTTCCGGGTCCCGCGTTGTAGGTCGCGACCGCCTCGAGGAGCGGCTCCATCGAAGGATCGAGCAGTTCTGGATGGTGATAGGAGATACGGGCAACTTCCGCAATCGAAACACTCTGCTCCGGCGCCCCCTTGACGGAGATGCGTCCCGCCTTTACCTCCACATCCTCCACACTTGCCTCGAGGAGATGGGCAGCTCGTTCTGTCAGGTTCTCCTTGACGGAAACGGCCGCTAGGTACGAGGCCGATCCCGCAACGACGGCGGACCTGCTGGCGAAGGTACCAATGCCGTTGGGCGTGGACTCGGTGTCACCGAAAGCGATGCGCACGTCCGCAAGTGGAAGCTCGAGCTCGTCGGCGACGATCTGCGCCAGGGTCGTCTCATGGCCTTGGCCGTGCGAATGCGTTCCGACTTGGACGACGACCTTGCCAGATGGATCCATTCGAACCGTTGCTGCATCCCAGCTGAAGTTGAGTGGCAGGCCCTTGTCGGCAGGCGGCGCGGTCTGTTCGGTGAAAACAGACACACCGATGCCTACCATCCGCCCCTCGCTACGAGCCTCCTCCTGGAACTGCCTCATCGCTTTGTAGTCGGCCTCGTCACATACCTTGTCGAGCGACTCGATGAGGCTTCCTGAGTCGTACTCCATGCCGGTGATCGACATGTAGGGAAACTCATCAGAGCGGATCAAGTTGCGGCGACGGACCTCGACCGGGTCCAACCCAACCTTGTTGGCGACCTGATCCATGATGCGTTCGATCGAGAAGCAGACCGCGGTTCGCGCTACTCCGCGATACGCGCCGAAGGGACACTTGTTCGTGGCCACGCTCTGGGCTTCACACCGGAAGTTTCGGATCTTGTACGGGCCAGGAAGCATCACGAGCCCCATCTCCACGTCCATTGCGGCCGTCCACGGATAGATCGAGTACGCCCCACAATCGACCTCGATGGTTGCGTCGAGAGCGGTTACGACTCCTTCTTCCGTATAGGCGACCTTGACACGGTGATAGTGCTCCCGAGCGTGGAACGTTGACAGCATGTGCTCGCGCCGGTCCTCGATCCACTTGATCGGACGACCGGTTTCGATGGCGAGCTGACACACCGCGAGCTCCTCAGGAAAGAGATGGCCCTTGGGACCGAAACCACCACCAACGTCCGGGGCGATCACCCTGATCTTGTGTTCTGGCACTTCCAGGCAATCTGCCATTCCCGTGCGGACCATGTGGGGGATCTGCGTGGCGCTCCACATGGTGAGGACACCGTCGGAATCGAACTCTGCGATCACTCCCCTGGTTTCGAGAGGGATGCCCGAGTGCCGTTGATTGGATACGTTGATCTCGAAGACTCCGTGAGCGTCGCGGAACGCGGACTCCACATCTCCTGCTTCCAGAAGATCCTCGATGAAGAAGTTGTCTCCCCAATGCTCGTGAAGCAGAGGTGCTCCCTCACGCGTAGCTGCAGCGATCGAGGCGACTGGCCCAAGTTCGTCGATATCGAACTCGATCATCTCGATGGCGTCCTCCGCGATGTACCGGGTATCCGCCGCCACTATCGCGAGCGCCTCTCCCACGTACCTGACCTTGTCGAGAGCGATCGCGTGATAGTTGGAGCTCTTGAACCCCTCGAACGTCGAGTCGCAAACGATGGGCTTGACCTTGGTTGCTATGTCCCTCCCGGTCAGAGCCGCGCGTACCCTCTCCATCGCAAGTGCCGGTCCGACATCTACGGATCTGACGTTGCCGTGCGGAATCGGAGAACGTAAGAAAGCCGCATGGAGCATCCCGGGACGCACCATGTCGTCTATGTACCGAGCCTTGCCAAGTAGGAAGCGCGGATCTTCGACCCTCTTTACCTTCGCGCCGAGCAAACGGGGGGCCAGCGATTGCGTCATCGATCCCCCTCACTCGAGCATCGCGCCGCAGCGTCTTTGATCGCATCGACTATGAACACGTAACCTGTGCACCGGCAGATGTTGCCGGCGATCGCTTGACGGATCTCGTCCTCGGAAGGATCTGGATTCTTCTCGAGCAAAGCCTTCGTTGTGAGCAACATCCCCGGGGTACAGAAGCCGCACTGGAGGCCATGCTTCTCCCAGAATGCCTCCTGGATGGGGTGAAGGTTCGCCGGCGTAGACGCCAACGACTCGACGGTCTCGAGCACCATCCCGTCAGCCTGTGCCGCAAACATCAGGCACGAACGCACAGGTTCGCCGTCGAGCAATACGGTGCAGGCGCCACAGGCGCCGTGCTCGCATCCGACGTGCGTCCCGGTGAGCGCCGCATCCTCTCGGATGAAGTCGCTCAAGAGTTTGCGAGGTTCGACATGCCTCTCGAAAACCTCGCCGTTTATCTGAATCCTTACCTCGGATGTGTTGCTCATTCACCCCTCCGTGCGTTGCCCCACGCCGCCGTGAGCACTCGTCTGGTCAGAACCTCGATCATCTGTCGTCGGAAGTCACCGCTTGAATGGATGTCCGAAGGAGGATTCGACGAGGTCGCAGCCGCCGTCGCCGCCCGGGCGATGACGTCGTCACCCTGGTTTCCCTTCAGCATCGTCTCCGCCTCGACCATCCGTAGGGGCCTATCGCCGCCTCCGGCGACCGCGATGGAGGCCTCAGAACAGGTGCCATCGGGCGACAACGCGACCGTGGCGGCGACCGCCGCCAGCGCGAAGTCACCTGTCTTTCTCGCCAGTTCAAGGAATCCCCACCCGAGACCGGGAGAGGGCTTGGGGAAACGCACCTCTGTGAGGATCTCGTCGGGGCTAAGCGCGGTTGTTAGATATGAGACGAAGAAATCTTCTGCCCTGACCTGCCTCGTCCCTGCGGGGCCGGTGAGGACGAACTCGGCGTGGAGGCAGAGGCACGCGCAAGGGAACTCGGATACAGGATCCGCGTGAGCGATGCTTCCTCCGATGGTTCCCCGAGCACGGATCGCCGGGTAGCCGATGTGCCCCGCGGACTCGGCCAGCAGCGGTAGAAATCTCCGCACCACCTCCGATTCCGCAACGGCCCGGTGTCGCGCCATCGATCCGATGACCACCGCATCCTCGGACTCGGTGATCGACGAGATTCCTTCGACCTTGTTCAGGTCGATAAGGACACTAGGCTGGGCGAGGCGAAGGTTCATCAGCGGAACGAGGCTCTGGCCCCCCGCAAGCAGCTTCGCGTCCTCACCCCCTTCGACCAGGAGGGACACCGCCTCCTCGACAGATGTCGGGGCGAGGTACTCGAAGCGCGCGGGCTTCATGAAACATCCTTTCGATCGGTTGCAGGTGCTGGCAGCGTGTCCGCCGGCGGGGTTTCGTTTCGCCGAAGCCGCCACAGCGAGGGGATCTCGCGGGAGCCGGTTAAACCCTCAGAGCGGAAGACCAACACCAGCAGCATGCAGAGAGCGAGCCCAACGGCGGATAGACCGGGACGAGAGCCGACTTCGAGCGGCCCTAGTGCAAACCCATCCTCCATCCTGCGGAGACCCGCATCGAGAGCGGAGACGAAAACCGTCCCCACCACTGCTCCGGAAAGACTCTTGAACCCCCCGATGACGAGCATCGCTATCGTGAGAAGTGTGGTCGAGATATAGAACGTGTCGGAGTTGAACGCCCCAAGGAACTGTGCGAAGAGCGCTCCGCCCAGACCCACGAAGAAACCACTGAGGATGAAGGCGATAGCGCGGTCACGAGGGATGCTGATGCCAACGGCTCGAGCCGCCGGCTCATCCTCTCGTGCCGCTCTCATCCTCAAACCGACCCGCGTCCACTGAAACATCCAGGCCGCCACGATAGTGATACTTGCAAACACGAACGCAGACCCCAGGGTTGTCGATTGAGGAACCCCGAACATAGACGTGACTCCGCGAGTCACCGATGTCCAGTGACTGACGATCACGTTGACGGTCAGAAGGATCGCAAACATCGCCAGCGACAAGGAGATCCCCGTCAAACGATTGATCGGCAGCGCGATCACCGCGGCGAAGACTGCCGCAACCACCGCCCCCAAGAGCGCGCCGCCGACGAAACCGAAGTGGACGTCCGCCAAGAACGAGGGAAGGTCGGGCAGCAGGATGATCTTCTGCTGGACGGTGAGCGTCAACAGGGCGGCCGTGTACGCGCCGATGATCATGAAACTGATGTGCCCGAAGGATGTTACTCCGGAGTTGCCGACGAAGATGTAGTAACCGACGACAACCACCATGTACATCATCATCGTGGTCACTTCACGCTGGAAGACGATCGAGCCGGTTCCTCCGAAAAGAGCGATCGCTCCGAGGGGCACGATCAAAGCGACGAGCGGCCACACCCGACGACCTATCCAACTAAGCAAGGGTGAATTCGAGTGCTTCATACTCGTTCCTTGATGCTGCGCACGACGATCAGCCCTTGGGGCCTCAGCAGGAAGATCAGTACGACGGATCCGAAGACGAAAGCGTCGCGGAACGGTCGGAGGTCAAGCGGCAAGAGGGTCTGAAGGGTCACCGACAGGAAACTCAGCACGAATCCGCCGAGAGCGGCTCCAGAGAGGCTGCCCAGGCCACCCATGATGGTGGCGACGAATGCGATGACGACGGGCTTGAGTCCAAGACCAGGAGTGATCGTGCCGGTCTTTGCAACGAGGATGATCGCCGCCGAAGCGGCCAGCAGTCCACTGATAGCAAAAGCCGAGGCGATCACGGTATTTGCCTTGACCCCGACCAGTCGAGCCATTTCGAAGTTCTCGGCGGACGCTCGCATCTGAACCCCAAGCGTTGACCTCTTGAGGAAGAAACCCAGGGACGCCATCAAGACGACGCCCAGCACAACGGTCAAGATATCGAGCTTCGCGATCCGCAGACCCCCGACCGTGAACTGCTCTGTGAGGACCGTCGGCAGCCCGACGGACTTGGCTCGTGGGCCAAGGGTGAGCATCGCCAGGTTCTGCAACAAGAAGCTGAGGGCGAACGAAGTCACCAGCTGGGTAGCAGGGTTGGCTCCTCTGATCGGACGGAATGCAACCCGTTCGAAGAGCAGAGCCGTGAGCACCACCGTGGCGATGCAGACCAGGATCATGAAGACGAAGGGCAATTCGCGTGCGAGGAAGAGCGAGTACCCCCCCACCATGAGTAGCTCCCCGTGAGCGAAGTTGATGAATCTCATGATCCCGAACACGAGAGCAACACCAAGAGCCAGCAGGGCGTAGAGGCTTCCGAGACTCAGGATGTCGATCGCGCTCTGGATGACCGTTCTCAACGGGACTCTCCCTGTCTCTCGCCACGATGGAACCCGAGGAACGCGTGCTCAAAATCGGCGTTGTCCATCGAAGAAAGTTCCTTCTTCGTCCCAGACAGACGGATCTCCCCACTTCGCAATACGTACGTGCGGTCGGCGAATTCGAGGGTCCGGCGAGCGTTCTGCTCAACCAGTAGGACCGTTACTCCGTCTTCCTTGAGTTGCCCCACGATGTCGAAGACCTGGTCAACCAGCTTGGGGGCCAGGCCCAGTGATGGCTCATCGAGCAGTAGGAGCTTCGGGTTTGCCAGAAGAGCACGTGCGATCGCCAGTTGCTGTTGCTCCCCTCCCGACAACGCTCCGGCATGGGTGCCGCGGTACTTTCCGAGGATCGGGAATCGTTCCATCATCGACTCGATGTCGCCCGCAACCTCCGGGTCTCGGCGCCTGATGGTCGCGCCCAACCGGAGATTCTCCTCAACCGTCAACGTTCCGAAGATCTCTCGACCCTCGGGGACGAGGGAGATGCCCATCGGAACGATCTTCTCGGGCGCTTTGCCGAGGAGGGTCTCTCCGAGGAGTTGGATGTCTCCACGCTCCGGGCGGATCACTCCGGCGATCGCCGAGAGCAGGGTCGTCTTTCCCGCCCCGTTGGGCCCGATGAGCCCGACGACCTCTCCTTCATTCACCTCTAGAGACACGCCTCGCACGGCCGCGACGTGCCCATAGTTGACGAAGATGCCGGTGAGACTAAGCATCCTGGTTCCCCCCGACGCCCAGGTAAGCGGTTAGGACTCCCTCGTCGGCCCTGACTTCGGCGGGTGTTCCCACTTTGATCGTCTTGCCGTAATTGAGAACATGAACGCGATCGCACAGGCTCATGATCACGCGCATGTCGTGCTCGATGATCAGCACACCGCAGTCGGAATCCTTCTTGAAGTCGAGGATGGCGCTCATCATCTCGTCGCTCTCTAGCTCGCTCAATCCAGCCGCGGGTTCATCGAGCAACAGGAACTGAGGTCTGAGGGCCAGCGCTCTCGCTATCTCGAGACGACGCTGGCCCCCATATGCCAGCGAATCTGCCGGCATGTCCGCCTGTCCGTAGAGCCCGAGAAGGGAGAGAAGTGATTCTGCCCGAGCCTTTGCTTCACGGCGGCCAACCCCAACTCCCAGGGCGCCGACCTCAACGTTCTCAAAGACCGAGAGTCCTTTGAATAGTCGAGCGCCCTGGAATGTACGAGCGAGACCGCGACGGGCCAGTCGGTAGGGCGACCAGCCCGTCACGTTCGCTCCGTTCAACTGCATCGAACCCTCATCGAGCCGCTGGAAGCCGGACAGGACGTTGACCAAAGTGGTCTTCCCTGCACCGTTCGGACCTATGAGCCCGAGTACTTCCCTTTCGCGCAGCTCAACATCAACGTCGTCCAGAGCCTTGATACCGTCGAAGTCGACGTGCACACCACGAGCGATGAAACTGGACGACATCCGCTTCCTTTCGGCAAAAGCCCTACCAATAACTCAACTGATGAAGCTAGCCTTCCGACGAACAGAGATAGTCCCCACCACCGACGCCTTCCGGCAGAGGCACCGTCTCTTGCTGGAAGCGGGTGACGAAAGCAACCTCTCCAGGAGCCGAGGCTTCGAGGATCGCAGGAGCACGACAGAGCGGAACATGGAACTCACTCGTGTAGGTGGTCCCACCGATCAGAAGAGGCTCATTTGAGAACTTCTCTAGCTCGGCGGCGACTGCCGTACCCTCGATGGATCCAGCCCTCTCGGCCGCAATCTTGAGCGCCTGGATGAGCATGTAGCCGCCCGTCGAGACCGCATCTGCAGCCGGCTCACCGGTCGCTTCTTCGATGCTCGCAAAGAACTCGTTGATGTCCGCATTCTCGTCGTCTCCGAAGATCGAGCCGGAAGCGGTGTAGTAGAAGTCCTTGAGGTTCGGAACCCCTTCGTGCCAGTAGGTGCCGTCCGACTCCGACCCGGCGAGGATCGGGGACGTGATGCCGGCGGAACGGATCTGCCGGATCACTGCGCCCAGTCCCGGAACGACGCTGCAAAGCCTGATCGCGTCGGGCTCCTCCGGCAGCGCCTTGATGCGCCCGATCTGCGCGTCGACTGACTCATCGCCCTGCTGGAAGGTGTCCTCTCCGACGATGGTGCCTCCCTGACCCTCCCAGCTCCTCTTGAAGCTGTCGCACATCTCGTGGGTGTAGTCGAGAACCGTGTCCTCGAGTATGTAGGCGTCGGTCCAGCCCTTCTCTTGGTACGCCCACTCGGAGATCGCCGCGGCGTAGCCGGCAGCAGAGTTACCGCTCGAGAAGGCTAGCGGACCGATGCCCTGAGGCCCAAAGACCACCGAACTCGCACACACAGAGAAGTTAACAATCCCTTTGTTAGAGAATTCGATAGCGGCGGGAGCTCCGAGGTCGAAGTCGCACGACTCCACCCCGATCATCGCGCCCTGCTCGATCACACTGATCGCGGCGTTCGCAACCTGGTCGGGCTCGGACTTCGTGTCCGCATACACGACCTCTAGCTGGCGGCCAAGGATGCCGCCCTCTTCGTTGATCTGGTCGATCGCCAATTCCAACGACACCTTGTTGGGACCGTCGTAGGCGTTCAGCCACCCCTGTTCTGCGATGGCAGCACCGATGATTATCGGTTCGGTAGATCCAGCGTCACCACCATCGGCGTTGCCAGATTCCGGGTCGTCCCCTCCACACGCGACGGCAAGCAAGGACGCGACCAACGCGATCCCCAGCACCCGACGGAATGCCAATCTCCCCATCTCTTTCCTCCCTCCGGGAGCCGGTAACCGGCTCGTAAAACTGGGAGGTTGCCAAAGCCCGGTACCCCCTCCTCGATCCGAGATCATCATCGTTCCTACCGATGAGGTGATCGTCCGGTCTCGACGAAAGGCCCCCGATTCGTTAGCTTCCCCTCCAGCTACCCAATACCCGAGAAGCAAAGCGTAGCTTTGGCCGCGTGTCAATAGGATTCTCCACCGCATGCGGGCGATCCACGCGAACGAAAGGCCCCCAACCGGATCTGCGATAGCTAAAGCACTTGCGTATCTTGCACTTTGTGAGGAATAGTTAGATAAGTTGAGTCCTCGACATCAGATAGGTGATCATGTCCTCCGTCCTTGTCACGAATGTAGGTCTGGTCGTTCCGGGAGACCCTTCCGTAGGGACGTCGCGCGACACGACTATCTGTATCGAGGATGGGGTCGTCACAGGGATCGGAGGAGACCTTTCCACGCCCGACATGGTGATCGACGCGAACGGTCTGACCGCGATCCCCGGCCTGATCGACGGCCACGTGCACCCAACGTTCGGTGACTGGACCCCGGCCCAGAACACCATCGGTTGGTCCCGGAACTACCTTCACGGGGGCACCACCCAGATGGTGTCGGCTGCAGAACTGCATGTGCCCGGCCTGCCCTTTGAGGATCTAACACCGGAGTTGGTGATCGCCCTCGCTCGAGTGTCTCGTGAGACAACCGGTCGCGTCGAACCCGGTGGTGCCCAGATGCACTGCGGAACCGTGCTGCTCGTCCCGGGTATGAAGGAGAGCCATTTCGACGAGATGGTAGAGATCAGCCTACAGCACCTTAAGTTCATATTCTTCGACTGGGGGAAGGCAGACTGGTCCGAGGCGCAGACCTATGTCCGCTGGGCTCGGGAACGCAACCTAGTGGTGAAGATCCACTCGGGTGGAGTGTCGCGCTCGGGGTCTAGCCGGGTCGCCGGGCACGATGTGATGGCGGCCGTTGGTCCGGATGTCGTCGCTCATGTCTCCGGTGGCCCGATACCGATGCCAGACGAAGAGATCATCCGTTCGATCGATGACCTTCCCGAAGCAGGTATCGAAGTGTGCAGCTCGATGAACTACCGGGCGACCAAGATCGTCGTCGAGCATCTGACCGATATCGGCAGACTCGACCAACTCACCCTGGGAACGGATACGCCTGGGGGCACCGGGGTGATCCCCCGAGGGATGCTGCGCAACATGTGCTTTCTGTCCTCGATCTGCGACTTGAGTCCGGAGGCTTCGGTCTCGGCAGCCACATTCAACACGGCACGCGCTCACCGGATCGAGGGAGGCTCTCTCGCCGTCGGAGCTAGAGCCGACATCGTCCTGCTGGGCCCCATCCAAGGGTCCCGGGCTACCGATGCTCTCGATTGCTTCGCACTCGGGGACCTGCCCGGGATCAGCATGGTGTTGGTGGACGGGAAACCCGTGATCAGGGGTCGGAGCGAACAAACGCCCCCACCAAACAGGCTTGCGTCGATCGTGGGTCCGGGGGACGGGGGTCGATGAGTTGGTACGCGAATCCTCGGACGTCTCGGCTCATCCGACCGTTCGAGACTCTGGGTTTGCTACGAAGCCGATCCGGCTGGATCGTTCGGCGTTGGAGACCGGCGGAAGAGCCTCTTGAGAGCGCCCACGATGCCTGCAAGCATCAGCTTGAGTCCGGACACGGGAGCCGTGCTTGCTGCCACCGCAGACTCCGCTCGGCCTCCGTGCCTCCCAGAGTTGCCGCCAGACAGCCGGCGAACTGATCCACCAGTTTTGACGAAACGTCTCCGATGACCCCTCTCCCGAACTGGGCTACCGAACCGGACAGTTGAAGATCGGCGGTTACCTCCACCGACGTCCCACCCTCCTCTTCCCGCATCCTTGTGGTCACCGTCGCCTCGGCGGAACCCCGACCCTTGAGCTCCTTCCCCTTCGCGTGCAGACGTACAACACGCGCTGCCTCATCGACCCCCACGAACCTGGCCTCGCCCTTGAACGACATCGCGATGGGACCCAACTTCACGCTCACCTTCCCGAGGAAGGCGTCGTTGGGAAGCTTCTCCACGAGTTCCGCCCCCGGCATGCACACCACGATCCGGTCGACGTCGAGGAACAGGTCCCAGGCCTCGCCTATGGACGCAGGGACAGTGAACGAGTTAACGATCTCCAAGGGGTCCGCTCCTAAGGGGTAGAGACTTTGCTCGGCTCGACCAGCATGTCCCTGAGCCATTTCGACCAGAAGGACCGCTGGTTACCTTCCTCGAACCGAGGGGAGTAAGCGGTGCCCGGTCCCGCCCAATCTGGGACGGGCTTCGACACGCCAACGCCTTCCATGCCCATCTGGTAGTTGAGGAGCGGTTGCTTGAGGCGAGCGAAACCGCTGCCCGCCGCCTTGGTGATGCTGAGCCACGGAACGACGTCGTCTTGCTCGAAGATCCCAGAGGGGCTGAAGGTTGACATGAGCACCCGATGGGACAGTTCCTTGAACTCCTCCGATACGCCCTTCCACACGACGCACCAGCTCCAGACCTCCATCTCGTTCGGTCCCTTGGGCTGGAAGACGCGCAGCGTCTTTACGGGGATCGGCGGGATGTTCTCGGCATCGGACGTCAGAGGAAGATGGAGCTGCGCGAAGTTGGGAGCGACGATCCCGACGTGGATGACCGATTGCCGCGCGAGCGCAAGCTGGTCTTTGGAGAGATGTCCCGTCTTGAACTTCTCGGTGATCTCCTTCGGGTAATCCATGTACTCGATGCCGGATTCATCAGGGTCGGGGCCCATCCCCATGTCGATCGTGTGCCCGTTTCCGATCTGGACGTGATAGCCGTCGGACATCCGGTCACGAGGCACCTGGATGGCGCCGACCTCCCACATCGACCGGTGGAGGAAGAGCGTGTGATGCTCGTCCCCGGCGAAGTTCTCGCAGCCGAGTTTCCAGTTGGCATCAACCGACCAACGATGCGGCTCCCCGACCACCTCCATCTCTCCGAGGCCGTGATAGAAGTCCATGTACCATTTCGCTCCCCCAAGGAACTCGTCCAGCGGCGGGGTGAGCGGATCCAGGCAGGCGAACACCAACCCGTAGAGGCTGTCGACCTGAGCAGGCTCGTGAAGTCGGATCTGTGAGCGATCCCATCCACCGTAGGCCTCCTTGTAAGCAGGCATACCCACCAACTCGCCGGTGTTCTTGTAGGTCCAGCCGTGGTACGGGCAGCGGAAGTGGGATGCGTTACCGCTCTCGGCCCGGCAGATCTGTGAGCCTCGGTGACGGCAGCTATCCCACATGACCCTGATCTGGCCCTTCTCATCCCTGATGAAGATGAACGCGTCCTCGCCGATGTACCGAAGGACGTAGTCACCGCGGTGAGGGATCTCGGACTCGTGTCCGATGAACACCCAGTTATGACCGAAGATCCGCTCCATCTCGACCTTGTGGAGGTCCGGGTCGTTGAAGACGGAGATCGGCAAGAGGCCCTGAGGGATCGATTCCTGCGCTTGATCGAGGATGCGCCTAACCGACTCGGGCAGCGTGATCACCTCAGGGTTCATCGGGCCTCCGTTCAGATGAAGATGGCTAGGTTCGGGGTGACCAGCGTCGTGTGATCGAGGTACACGGTGCGAGCGTCCAGTTTCCACGTGTCGTCCTCGCGGACCCATTCGTCGTGGCGTTCGCCCGACACAAGCTTGAAGTCCGTCGAATCGAGCCTGCTCCAGAAGAGAAGGACGTTCGACTTCACCGTCACCCGATCGGATCCCTCACCCTCCTCGAGGCGGATGTTGGTCACGAAGTGTCGGATCCTCGAGGCCGGATCCTCCGCCCACGCATACTCGCTGTCGAGACGCATGACCCGCTGCCTCAACGAGTGCCAGTTCTCCTTCATCAACCAGGCATGCTCACTGAAGCCGCGGCCGCTCAGCCGTTCGCGCGTGATCCGAACGGGGATCCGGTAGTCGATCTCCTTCGTGAGGAGCCCCTCGAACCATTCCTTCACCTTGCCGTCGTCCAGAAGCTCGGCCTCGTGGAACAGCGCCGACGTCAGGTCGTCGCGCAGGTCTCTGGTAATCAAGCTAGCAATCCCCCTAGTTACTTAACTCCCAGACTGCAGAGTAGGCGTAGACATGACCGTGGGTCAAGGGGATATAGCTAGGGGCTAGAAAGGTAGACCCGGGTTGGCTATCTTGTCAGGTGTTACGTAACTTGCCTTTGGAAAGGGAGTGTGTCTCCGTGGAGGACGAGTATCTCGAAGAGGCCGGTGAACCGTTCACCGTGTCGAACGAATTCGCTACCGTGAGGATCACCAAGGTCCACACGCGGAATGGGGAGCGGCTGATGATCGAAGCTCCTCGGCTCGGGCACATGATCCTCCTCGACTCCCTCGAGCTCGAGAGCATCTCCTGGCAGCCCCCCGAGACGTTCTCCAAGTTCCTCGAGACCCCGTTCGGACCGCTATGAGTCCGGAGGAGAGGGGTCTCACTCGTGCGGTGGGGCTCTTCCCGATCGAACCCGTGAAGCGCATCGTCGAACTCTCCGTTCTCGCCGAGGAGCTCGGCTACTCACATGTCTGGTTCGGGGACTCCCAGAACATCTGGCGCGAGGTCTACATCACTATGGGGGCGGTAGCCCAGGCCACAGAGAACGTCATCCTCGGTACGGGGGTGACGAACGCGATCACACGGCATCCTTCGGTTCTGGCATCCGTGTGGGCGACCTTGTCCGAGATGACCGGAGGACGAGCTGCCCTAGGGATCGGCACTGGCGACTCGTCGCTCCGGACGATGGGTCTCAAACCGATGAGACTCAAAGATCTCGAGGCAACGGTCGCCGACCTCCGGACCCTATTCAGGGGTGAACCTGTGTCCGAAGCAACCTCGGACCTCGACTACCGGCTCGCATATCTGCCTTCTCCCCAGAAGGTTCCCGTCTACATCGCATGCTCTGCGCCGAAGATCCTGAAGCTCGCGGGGAAGATCGCCGACGGAGTGATCCTTCTGGTGGGCACCCACTCCGGGCTTATCCAGGCAGCGATCGAGAAGGTAGCTGAAGGCGCTGCCGAAGCAGGGCGGAGCATGGACGACATCCACCTCGTGCTGTGGACGCCGACCGCGATCGATGCCGATGGGAAGGCAGCCAGGGACCTCGTTAGGGCCCATGTCGCGAGGGCCGTGATCCGCCCGTTGCCGTTCGAGCTTGCGCCCGAACTGATGGAAGACATCGAGAACATCCGGAAGACATATGACTACTACCACCACATGGATGTCTCGGCTAATCATGCCGACCTCGTCCCCGACCGTTTGGTGGACATGTTCTCGCTGTCGGGCACGGCAGATGAATGCACCGAGAGGCTGAAGGACCTGGCCGGAAGCGGGATTCACCAGGTCTCGATCGTGCCGTTCACCGAACCGGGAGGGGATAGAGCAGCAACGATCCGAACCTTCGCCCATATCTTCGATGCGGAGGTTGCCGGTTCGGCAACCTCCTAGGGCTTCACACGGATATGAACGGACTTGCGTTGTAGGAAGCTTTCGATCTCCGAGAACGACTCCTCCTCGCCGATCCCGCTGGCCTTGTAGCCACCGAATGGCGTCCCTATGTAGTGGCGGCCGTGCTCGTTGATCCACACGTACCCGGCTTGAAGTCGGGAGGCCATCGAGGTCGCCCTGTCGATATCCTTCGACCACACGCTCGCGGTCAGCCCATATCTGACATCGTTAGCCGCCGCAACGACTCCCTCAACATCCTTCCAGCGGAAAACCGAGATCACCGGCCCGAAGATCTCGTCCACCGCCAGTCTGTCGTTAGGGGCGATCTGGTCGATGACAGTCGGAGCCGAGAAGTAGCCGCCCTGGGGCAGATCGCCCGACACCGGGGCCTCGTAAACGATCCTTGCGCTGTCGCGCCCATGGCTAACGAAGTCGGCGATCCGATCGAGCTGACGTCGATCGATCACCGGGCCCATGTCTGTGTCGCGGCTGTACGCCACGCCCAAGCGGATGCCCTTGAGCTCCGCGACCAGGCCGTCCATGAATTCGTCATAGATGTCGTCGTGCACGAATATCCGAGAGTTCGATCCGCACGACTGCCCCTGGCACGTCGTCAGGTTCATGCCGGTGACACAACCGACGGAGGCGGCGCTCACGTCTGCATCTGGGAACACGATCATCGGATTCTTGCCGCCGAGCTCGAGGGTTACGTACTTGATACCGACCTGTGCCGCTGCGCTCTGGATGCGCATCCCGGTCTCAACACTGCCCATGAACGCGATCCGCTTCACCCTCTCATCCGCGATCAGCGTCGCACCCGTCTGCGCTCCCCCGGTAACGACGTTCACAACACCTTCGGGCAGGTACTCGGCGAAGAGTTCGCCCAGGAATAGATTGGTCAGCGACGTTTGCTCCGCTGGTTTCATCACAACAGTGTTGCCGCCGATCAAGGGGGCAGCGATCTTCGTGATGGCGAACAATGATGGGTGGTTGAACGGCACGATCCGGGCGACAACACCAAAGGGCTCGACGCTTGTGTAGTGCAACCCCCCGCCTTCCATCGGAAACGTTTCACCCCGGATGGCCAGCCCCATACCGGCCATCTGGCGAAGCTGCCGCAGTCCGAGAAGGACGTCGTCCTCCATAGCGATAACCGGATTCCCGCTATCGACAGCGTCTAGTCCCGCAAGTTCCGAGCGGCGCTCCTCGATGGCGTCGGCGAGCCGCAGCATCCTCATCGCTCGCTCGTAGAAGCCCAGGTTGTTCCACGCAGGCTGAGCCCGTTCGGCGGCATCGATGGCCGCGCTAACGTCCCCAGGACCGGCCCCCTTCAGAGATGCGATGACATCGCCGGACGACGGATCGACCACTGGGACACTGTCGGCCGACGTTCCATCGACGAACTCTCCTCCGATGAATTGAGAGAGACCTCCGGTGACCGTTTCCCACGATCTAACGTGGTCATCTCTTTGGGCAACGCTCGATGGGACGGACATAGCTACCTCACTTCCGTCATCTGCGGGAGCTCGTCCGGCGGAGGGGTGAGCCGCCCCGGGATCGCCCTGACTTCACCATTGATCACAACGGCTCCGATCCCTGGGATCTCACCGCTCGCAACGGATGCCTCCGCTGTGGCGGCGCCGGAACCTCTGACGGCACCAACCAGCAGGAAGTCGGCAGGGCGCCCGATCGCGATGGTTCCTCCTTCGATGCCGTGAGCCCTCGTGACATTTCCCGACGCGGCCGCAACGGCTACCGAGGGGGGCAGCTTGCAGGTCCCGGAAAGAAACGCGACCAGTTGCAACATAGCGCGCGGTGTGATTCCACTTCCGCCGGGAGTGTCGGTTCCGCAGAGGAGGCTCCCGAGCAGACCTGCGGCGTCCGCCCATGCGACCATGTCTCTCGCAAGGCGCAGATTGCCGCCCATGATGATCTCGAATGCAGCGCCGGACTCCACGATGAACCGAGCATCCTCGTCTGTCACCGGGATCGGCCCCCCGTTCAGGTGACCGGCTATGTCCGGCACCGACGCTTCGAAGACCGCCCTGTCTGCCGTGACGCTTCCTCCTCTGTACGAGGTGCCACCGCAGTGAAGTTTGACCTTGAGTCCGGCACCGTGGGCCCAGGCTCTGTAGTTGTCGAGTTCTTGACGATCCGGGTTGGCGAACGGGTAGTAGATGTACTTGACGCAAACGCCGCCGGCCTTCGCTATCCGCTCGAAGTCGGACCGCTGGAGGCCAGGGACGAGCAACAGGGTGCCCGCGTGGATCTTGGGCCCCATCGCGGTGCCACGATAGAGCTTGGCTGTGACGCACGCGAGGTCGACGACCATCTCTGGGGTCAAAGGGTCCGTCAGGCCCGGCATGGTTAACTCCCCCGCAGAGATCATGCGGGTAACGCCCCCGTTCATGTACTCCCCGACCCATCCGGAGCCGTGTGGCATCACGCTTACGTCACCAACGATCGGATGTACATGGGAGTCGACCAGACCCGGCCACAGATCCAGACCTTTTGCGTCCAGGATCGCATCGGCGTCCGTCACTTCAGATCCGATCTCGCTGAAGACACCGTTCTCGATCAGGACATCATTGCCCTCGGCGACCGGGTGATCGAGATCGCCGGTAATGATCCGCCGGACGTGAGTGACGGCTAGCCGATCGGGCCGTTTCACGGCACGACGGGGTCGGCGATAAAGGCAACCCCATCCAGTTCGACATCTCCGAGTCCGAGTCCCGACTCGATGGTCGTCCTCGTCGGGTAGTCACCCCCGAAGAACTCTTCGAAAGCGGCGTTCATCGCCGGATAGTCACCGAAATCCTTCAGGTAGACATTGACCTTGACCACGTCGGACTTGGTTCCACCTGCCGTGGAGACAACATCCATCAGGTTCTCGAGGCAGATGATCGTTGCTTGCTTGGCGTCGTCGTCCACGATCTGTCCTGACTTGTCTCGAGCCACCATCCCTGCGACGTGCAACCATCCATCAACGAGAGCTCCATGTGACAACGGAACCTTTGGGGCCGCAAGTCCGTTTCCGTTGAACCTCTTGACGCGCGCTTCAGGCATCCTGGTTCTCCTTGTCTCCTTGGTCCGATGACATCCTTCGAACGATCCGGATCAGCTCGGAATCCGACACCAGCCTGCGAGTCTCCTCCGAGGTACGCTTCACTTCATCCAGTAGTGCGCCGTGGTCGAGGGCCGCGGGATCGATCCCGATCCGTCTGAGGGCGAACTCGAGTGCGTCCTTGCCGGAGACCTTTCCGAGAGCGATCTCGGAGGTAGCTCCCAGTTCCTCGGCGTGAAGGGGCTGCGCAACCAGAGGATCGTGGAGGAAGCCCCCGACCGTGAGACCGGCGACGTGCCTGAACGCGTTGCGGCCGAAAACAGCCTTGTTTGGCGACACAGATAGGCCAAGCTCCCGCGTGATATCCCGGCACACGGGGGCCAATCGACTCATATGGAGACCGGTATCCAGTCCCAGGCGGAAGTGCAGTGCCGCCGCGATCTCTTCGGTCGCGACGTTTCCGGCGCGCTCCCCGACGCCTGCTATCGAAGACGACACCTCGGCCCCGGCGGCAACCGATGCGACTGCGTTAGCCATCGCGAGTCCAAAGTCGTCGTGGAAGTGAACTTCGATCGGCACCGTGACGAATGAGGCCAGGTACGCGACCAGAGCCGCCGCTCGCTCCGGCGTCGCAACGCCGACGGTATCGACCAGCCGAACACCATCAACCATGCCCGCATCTCCCAATGCCTCATAGATCTGGCGCAGGGACTCCTCGGGAGTTCTGAAGCTGTCGTATGCGCTGGCGAACGTCTTGAGCCCCAAAGTACGCGCGTGCTCGTGTACTTCCAGGACGCGCTCGATCACCTGCTCGATCGTCATATGGAGCTTGTGCTCGAGTTGGAATGGGCTGACGGGACTGCTGACGACGACCCCCCAGACGCCACACTCGGCAGCAAGCTCGACGTCCTCTTTCTTCGCCCGGCAGACGACCACCGTCTCGGCGATCGCCCCAGACCTGACGACTGCAGCAACCGCGGCGCGTTCTCCCTCGGAAACGGCAGGGGTTCCGATCTCCGCTCTGACGATCCCCAGGTCGGCCAGGCGTTCCCCGATCCGAACCTTCGCTTCGCTATCGAGCACGATGCCCGGCTGCTGTTCACCTTCACGAAGCGTGCAGTCGGCGATCAGAACACTGCGCCCGCCGGTCATGGGCGAACCCCGTCGTACGTTGCCAGGGCAGATACCAGGGACCTGGCTGCGCCCAACTGGTCATCGCCCATCAACACGAAGGCAACCTCATCGACATCGAGAGCGCACGCTCGGGCCATGAGCTCCCCGACCTCGTCGGGATCACCGGCAACCGCGAACTCTTGGACGATGTGGTCGGGGACCGCTGAGGCGTGTCCTGCGGATCCAGCCATGTGATGCGTGAAGTCGTAGGTCGCTCTGATCGCTGCCCTGATCTCCTTGAGTTCTTCGGAGATCTCGAACGGGAGAGGGTGGCGTAGAACCGAGGCGACCCAAGGTCTCACCGCTTCCAACGCCCGCTTCCGGTCGACATCCATAGCGAACGCTATCCACAGCAGTCGCCGGGGCGCTTCCGTGCGACCCGACTCGGCTGCGCCGGTCGCAACGGCAGCGAAGGCCTGTTCGACGCGGGCTGCGATCAAGCCCGGAACGACAATGGCTCCGTCTCCGATCTTGCCCGCCATCGCCATGGTCTTGGGGCCACTTCCGCTGACATAGATCTCCGTGCCTGGGGCCACTCGTGCTAGGGCTAGGGGGCTCCCGTCGTGCTCGTATTCCTCACCCCTCAGCAAGCCGCGGATCATCTCGACCGCGGTTTCCAGTTCCTTGAGTTTCGCCACCCTGCCGTACGTCATCCGCAGAGCCGAGTCCCCCACCCCTATGCCCAACCGGACCCGACCGCCGCTCAGCTCCTGCAGCGTTGCAAGCGTCGAAGCCGTTACCGAAGCATGCCTACTGATTGGGTTGCTGACACACGAACCGAACCGAAGAGACGATGTACGCGTGGCGAGAGCTGTGATCGTCGTCCAGCACTCGCGCCAGATCAGATGAGAATCACCGACCCAGAGGGTGTCGATGCGGGAGTCATCGAACAGATCGGCAAGCTCATACAGATCTGCGAACGAGAAGCTGGGATAGACCCCCGCGCTGATCAGTGGAGGCCGGATGCTGGAGTCAGTCACAACCCTCTGGTCCCTCTCGCCCCTCGTCGTTCATCCGCCCGCCGGCCGTTCCGGCGCTTAGTTGCGTATTACCGGTTGTCTTTACTATCACCGTTGGGGATACTTAGCCAATAACTTTCTCTAGCTACCGATCAAGCTGGGCACCTCAAGCCCCAGCTCCAGAAAGGGGACCCGATGAGCGACCATGCCTCCCTGCGAGAGGCCGCCAAGCGACACCTGTGGCCTATCTTCGGACGTGGGGACACCTATTTCGATGACCCCTCGACCTCCCCGATCATCACCGGCGGGTCCGGAAGTTACGTAATTGATATCGAGGGGCGCAAGTACCTGGATGCGACGGGAGCGCAGGCGACCTCATCCCTCGGATACGGAAATGCGGCGGTGGCAAAGGCGATCGCCGGCGCCGTGGGGACCTTCCAAGCCAATCCGTCTACCTTCCTGCCTCACGAGCCGGCCATCCGCCTCGCCGAGAAGATCTCCGGGTTGGCGCCCCCGGGGTTCAACAAGGTCTTCTTCGCAGTGAACGGGACCGACGCCAACGAGACGGCTATCCGGATCGCCCGCCAGTACTTCCGCATCAAGGGCGAGGCCGCGAAGAGGCAGGTGGTGGCTCGCTGGAAGGGGTACCACGGGACGAGTGCGATCACTTCTGCGGCCAGCGGAAACACGGAGCGGCGGCAGTTCGCGACGCCTCTACCGGACGGCTTCCTTCACATCGAGCCCCCCTACCTGTACCGGGAACCGGGCAACCTCGATCCAGAAGGGTACGGAGGCCGGAGTGCAGCGCAGCTAACGACCCTCATCGAACGGCACCATGCTAGCAACATCGGAGCGTTCATCGCCGAGCCGACGATGGGTGGTGGAGGCGTCTTCCCGGGACCCTCGGGTTACTGGCGAGCGATACGGGAGATCTGCAACGAGGCCGGCATGCTGTTGATCTTCGACGAGGTCATCACCGCGTTCGGACGCACAGGTCATTGGTTCGAATCGGAACTCATCGAACAGGAGGAGGGCATCCTCCCAGACATCATCACGTTCGGGAAGGGCGTGACCGCTGGCTTCTATCCGCTCGCGGGGGTGATCGTGGCAGATCACATCTATCAAGCATTCGAGACTTCGGGGGCTTACCTCAACCACGGCTACACCTTCGGGGCGACACCCCTGGGCTGCATCACCGCCCTAGCGACGATCGATACGCTTGAGCGAGATGGCGTCGTGGCATCGATCCCCGATAAGGCCGCCCTGCTCGGCAAGCTCCTTCGGGAGCTGAAGGAATCATCTGCGGTGATCGGCGACCTTCGTGAGAGAGGTCTGATGTTCGGGGTCGAGATCGTCCCCAACAACATCCACACGGATCGCTTCAGGAATGAGGCTGCGGCCCGTTCGTTCCTCATCGCGGAGGGCCTAAGGAACGGACTCCTCATGGTGGTCTCGGGGAACACGATCAACGTGATCCCCCCGATGACGATCTCCAACGACGAGATCCACGAGCTGGTAACCAAGCTCGAGGCAGTCCTCGCCGCAGTCGAGCTTGGTATCGCAGCCGGCGAGCTGTCCTAGGGGTTGGCCGGAACAAGGACCGCGTTGATCGTGCGGACGGGAGCATCCCTTAACGCTTCTTGAATGTCGGCAAGTCCGGCGTAGATGCGGTCCTCAATCTCTCGGGCCTCGACCGACACCTCGATCTCACCCGAGAACGGGAAAGGATCGAACTCGAACACGTTGGTTGCCGCCAGCAGGACGACCTTCAGCTCGACGGTGTCCTGACCACGACCCGTCGGAACCGGCGAGATCACGCGACTGCGGTCAAAGCCGTCGTCGAGCTGCATGCAGATGAAGAGAGACAGGACATCCCACGCCTGCAGTAGCTCGTAGTTGATCCAAATGTTGTTTTCGAAGAGACGCCGGGAGTCCGACGGTTCCCAGAGACGATCCTTCAACTCGATCCATCGCTTCTCCTGCTCGCGCACGACGTTGGAGAGGAAGGCCTTCTTCTCGTCATCCAGGTTCTTCTGGAGCATGCCGAAGGCCGTGCCCCAGCGACCCCGATACAGCCCGGTCCAGTGCATCGAGCAGAGGATGGCAGCGTAGATGTCGATCGATTCGACCTCGCTGACCCCTGCTCCGTAGAACGCCGCATGCTTCCGTAGGTCTATCTCCAGGAAACTGAGCGGCTTCCCCGCCTCGGCATCGAACAGGGGGACGCGGTCAGGCGACACCCAGCCGGCGTCGTGCTTCTCGGCCGCAAGGCGGACGGACTCGAACGGCTCCGGGGTCGTGAACTCCTTATTGCCCCACCGTGAGGCCAGATCCGCGGCCAGGACTGCGTGATCCACTTGCTGGACGAGGATCAGACGTCCATCCGTCTTGGAGATGATCATGTCTATTCCCCTTATCTGACACTCCGCCGAGACTCCCCACTCGGAGTATGGCAACCCCGTGGGGAAAGTAAATATGTAATCCGCTCAATTGACCAGGGCTTTCTCTAACTTTACCCGCCTCTCTAGCTATCTCACAACCACTTGTGTATGTTCGGCACGAAACCGTCGCCGGCCGAAGGTGGGAGATGAGCGGCCAAGAACCGAGTTGGTACGACATCCTCACAACGCGCGACCGGCAGGTCTTCGCCGCTTCAGGCTATGGCTCCTTGTCCGGGTTGGGCGTCCGTCCTGCTCTCCTCGTCGTGGATGTGACTTATGAATTCGTGGGCCACACCCGGAAACCGATCCTCGACGCGGTACGGGCATGGCCAAATGCGTGCGGCGAGGATGGCTGGGACGCGGTCGAGAAGATCAAGATCCTCCTCGCCACCGCCAGGATCACCGGTACGCCGGTGTTCTACACCCGCAGCTTCAAGAAGGGCCCGAACACGCCCTCACTCGGGCGCTGGAGCGACAAGAACGAGAGAACATCCGAATGGGATCGCGAGTCGGCAGAGATAGTGAAAGAGATCGCCCCATTGGATGGAGAGGTCCTCTTTGAGAAGACGGCGCCCAGTGGCTTCTTCGGAACAGGCCTGCCCTCGACGCTCGTCAACGCAGGGATCGACACGCTGCTGATCTGCGGCGGAACCACGAGCGGTTGCGTCAGAGCCACGGTCGTGGACGCTTTCTCCTACAACTACAAGGTCGGGGTCATCGAGGATGCCGTCTTCGATCGCGGAGAAAGCGCTCATAAAGCATCGCTTGCCGACATCTCGTTCAAGTATGGAGATGTGATCAACAGTGAGGATGCCCGGCATTATCTCTCTGGGCTCGCCGAACGTCGGGCCTCCGGAGAGGCAGGATGAACGCCCAAAGTGCTCCGACCGGGTGGCTCGAAGGCCAGACCGCAGTGGTGACCGGAGGAGCTGCGGGAATCGGTGCTGCGATCGTTGAGACATTCGTTGCCGAGGGAGCCCGCGTCGGTATCCTCGATCGCTCCGAGGATGCGCTCCGAGTGATCCGAGAAGCCCACGGCGACAAGGTAATGACCGTGGCGGGAACAGTCACCTCATGGGAAGACAACGTGGCGATCGTCGAAAATGTCGTCGAGCGGTTCGGGAAGCTCGACACGTTCATCGGGAACGCCGCTATCGGTGATCGCAATACACCTCTTGCGAAGATCCCACCGGAACGCATCTCCACGGCCTTCCGCGAGCTCTACGACGTAAACGTCTTGGGCTATCTGCTCGGGGTTAAGGCCGCACTACCCGCCCTCCTGGCATCGGGTGGATCCGTGATCCTCACGGGGTCGTACTCGAGCTTCCATCCCGGCGGTGGAGGCGTGCTCTACGTATCGTCTAAACACGCTATCGCTGGCGTGATCAAGCAGCTGGCTTTTGAGCTGGCGCCCAAGGTGAGGGTGAACGGGGTCGCGCCCGGCGTGGCCGCAACCTCGATGTCGGGCCTCGACACCCTGGAGCATGCCGCCGGCGTCCCGTCGGTGATCCCGGGAGTCGAGCAGTACATCCCGCTCGGCGAGGTGCCGACAACTGAAGACCTCACCTGGCCCTACGTCCTGCTCGCGTCGGCGCAAAGATCGAGGGCCATCACTGGGTCGATCATCTCCTGTGACAGCGGCTTCGCCATCAGGGGATTGGTTCAGACCGCCGGAGGCGGGGATCTCTAGGACGGGCGAAACAGCTCCAGCGGCAAGCTCGCCGTCACGACAGGCGATGGCGGATTGTTGACCACGCTCACGCTGAGCGACGCGCAGACACTGATGAGGAGCTGCGCCTGAAGGAGAGACAGGCCCTGTTCGGCCTTGAGGTATTCGATCATCGAAGACACCGCTTCTCTTAACGCGATCCCTACGTCTTGATACGCGTCGAGTGACAGGCCGGTCGTCGTGATCCTCTCGTTGGCTTGAAGCTTCCGCTTCGAGATCAGAGCGGGGAAGGGCGCCTTCCAGGTCGGGTCCTGGCGAACGTGGAATCGCACGTCTATCTCGGCCGATGTTTCGATCCCGGTACCGAAACATTCACCGTCGCCCTGACTGAAATGCACGTCCCCCAGAGAAAACAGCGCGCCGTCAACGTGCACGGGAAGCAACACGGTGCAACCTTCCCCGAGCTCGGGTATGTCTAGATTGCCACCGATCTCCCGGGCCGCAAGCGTGCGCAAACCCTTGCTTGCAGACGGTTCGCTATCCGGTAACGCGCCCCCAGGCGATGGGCGCTGGATCCAACCGCCTTCCTTAGACAAGCGATCTTCACGTTCTGCGATGACGTCGAGCAGCTCCAGCGATGGAGCGACCCCGACGACGCCGACGTTCGGTCTCCGAGGAACCTCGATGCCCGGAAGAAGCTCCGTTCGGGCACCAGTCGTCGAGAGATCCCAACCGGCTAAGACGGATTCTTCAACCATGTCGCTGAGGAGCCCTCCGGACATTGGAAAGATCCCCGTCCATCCGAAGTCGTGGGTGCCTATCCGCAGTATCTCGACCTCAAGAACGTCTCCGGGGCGAACACCTTCGACGTAGATCGGACCAACGAGTGGATGGACCTTATCGAGATCAATGTCGCGCTTGCCCGCCCTGATCGCATCCGCAGTTACTTGACCGGAAGCTCCATCCGGCACATGAAGAGTGACGACCCGGCCGGGTGAGGTCCTCAGAGCCGGCTCGATCGCTGGATGCCAGCGATTGTGGTGCGGGGACTTCACTGATACGAGGAGAGGATGACCTCGGGCCCCAGATCCAACTGACTCGTGATCTCGACCTGGTCGAAGTAGAGGCGACCTTCAACGATCACCCCGCCCTGCACGTCATAGAGGCCAACGGAGTGAAGGGACATCGTCCTTCCGGTCGGAGGAAGCAGGCCCACGGCGCTCGCGATCGGCCCTGTGTTCGTGCCGCTGGTGACGATCTCGGTGATAACCACCGTGCCCATAACCGTGCTGCGCTGGATCACGTGGACGAGATCCGGGAAGGCATCCATGAAGCCCCGTACGAATCCAGCGACCTCCTCGGCTCCCTGAGCAGCGCCTCCCGGGGCCCACCATGCAACATCGGGCGCCAACCATCTGGCGAAATCGTCTTCTCGGGCATCGATCGAGTCGAGCCATCCTTTAACAACCTGCAGGTCCGACATACATCGATCTAATCACCAACTACTGTTAGTTAGCAAGAGTTAGCTAACTAACAGTAGGAGGACAAATATGCCGGGCGAGAGCATAGGGGTGATCGGCTGCGGAACCATGGGGGCCGGGATCGTCGAGGTGTGCGCGCGGGCGGGGCTTCAGGTCGCCGTAGTGGATCAAGACCTCGAGGTACTCGAGTCTGGCCGGGACCGGATCAGAGCCTCGCTAGAGCGCGCTCGCACTGCGCGGAAACTCGAAGGCGACCCCGGGAAGATCATGTCGAGGATCTCGTTCTCTTCCGATCTGAAACACCTCGTATCGGCTTCGATGATCTTCGAAGCGATCATCGAAGAAGAGAACAGTAAACGTGAGCTCTTCACGACACTGGCCGAGGTCCTCACGGACCCCGATACCGTCCTTGCGACCAACACGTCATCGATCCCGATCATGAAGCTTGCAGCTCAGACCACCAATCCCGGGAACGTGATCGGTATCCATTTCTTCAATCCGGTGCCGGTGATGTCGCTCGTCGAATTGGTTCCTTCGCTGTTGACCGATGAAGCCACCATCCGTCGGGCGGAGGCGTTCGTATCGGAAACCCTTGGAAAGAATGTGATCAGAAGCCAGGACCGGGCAGGTTTCGTGGTCAACGCTCTGCTGATCCCCTACCTACTGTCGGCGATACGGATGGTGGAGTCAGGGTTCGCCTCAAGCGAGGACATCGACACAGGAATGATCGAAGGGTGCAGACATCCGATGGGGCCACTGGCCTTGGCGGATCTCATCGGACTCGACACGGTGATGGCGGTTTCGGAGTCCCTCTACGAAGAGTTCCGAGAGGCTCACTACTCGCCGCCGCCGCTCCTCTCGCGCATGGTCCAGGCCGGCCTCACCGGCCGGAAAGCAGGAAGAGGCTTCTACGACTACGGCTAGGTGTCCCGGGGTCAGGAGACGCTGGCTCGGGTTAACGAGTAGAGACCTCGTTTGACCCGCTCGATCTCGGACATGCGGTTCATATGGGCGATGAGATTGGCCGCTTTGCCCTGACCGGGAAGCTGTACCCCCCGCTCGACCAGAGCTTCCATCAGCTCCTTAAGGGTCACCGGACCAGAGTGATCTCCAAGTACTTCGAGGATGGCGCGGCTGAGTTCGGCAGACTCGGGACTCCGGGGTCTGCCCAGTCCGGTAGCCGAACTATCGCTCCGGTTTCGTGTCTGAGCGGCGACGGCCGGCTTGACGTTGCTCGTGTTCTGACCGATACCGATCCCGAGCCGGAGCTGTTGCTCGACCTGGGCTCCGATCACACAGATGGTTCGCAGGTAGTTGAGCACGCGCTCTATCTCACCCTTAGCAAGATCCTCTCGCACAAGATCGACGTATGAGGCGAGCAGATCCAGGGGATCAGGGAGCTGGATGTCAGAAGCTCCGACGGTGATCTGACGATCTATCTGGTCCAAATACGGTCCTCCCTACTAACTTCCATCCTGTGGGCGGAGAAGGTACTCAGTAGCTTGACCCTGGTCCCTACCTATCTTAACGGAAGCGTTCCAAGATCAGTGGGCATCGATTCCTAGACTTCCTTGAGCGTCGGCCATTCACTAACCCGCGACTCAAGGGCTTTCTTCGCGAGCGCGGGGTCGGGGAAGACCTCGAGATCGTTCGGAGACTGCCAGGCTTCGATAATCCAGTTGTCCACCCCGATCACGAAGAGCGCCCGATGCGCCCTCACCGTTTCCGTGTCTCGGAGGACCCCGAAGGCCGACGCGACATGACCGTCTTGATCGCTGATCAAAGGGAAGGGTAGTCCAAGCATCTGGGAGAACGCTGCTTGGAATTCTGGGGCGTCTGTGCTGATACCGAACACTTCGGCGCCCATGGCGACAAGGTCTGGGTAGGCTCGCTGGAAGCGCCGGTTCTGGATCTGGCACCCATCGCTGAAGGACAGCGGGAAGAAGTGAATGACGACGGGCCCTCGCTCGAGTGCCGTCACCGGCCCCTCCATCAGTGGGGAAGCTAGCAACCACAACGGTAACTGACGGCCTGTTGGTAACATTTCCGTACCAGCCTCCCCCTCGAGCAGGTCAAAAGACTCTCCAAGGGTAAGCCCTACCTCCTTAAGATGGAAGGGCGTCGCTACCCGGCCGGCAGATGGCCAACTCGCACCCCAAGCTAGCTTGCGAGCGCCTCCTTGATCCCCAAGAACGGGAGTCCGTGGGCGATCCCCACGGACTCGTTCGTTACCACGCCTCGGAAGACGTTGAGACCCTCCGCCGAGCAACCGTCCGAGCGGAGGGCATTCAGGCCGCGCGCCGCCAGTGCCTGGACATAAGGCAAAGTCGCGTTGGTAAGAGCGTGGGTCGAAGATTGCGGTACGGCTCCGGGCATGTTCCCTACGCAGTAGTGAAGGATGCCCTCTTCAACGTACGTTGGGTCCGAATGGGTCGTCATCCGAGAAGTCTCGAAACACCCACCCTGGTCGATCGAGATATCAACCACGACAGAGCCTTTCTTCATGCTTGCGATCGTCTCGCGATCCACAACGCGCGGAGAGACTGCTCCCGGGACCAAAACGGCTCCGATCACCACGTCGGCATCAGCGACCTCCTTCCCGACGGTCATGTGGTTGGAGGCGAGCGTCTGGACCCGTCCCTGGTAGATCCTGTCCACTTCTCGCAATCGAGCGACGTTCCTATCGAGGACGACGACTTCCGCCTCGAGCCCTTGGGCCACGCGCATGGCATTGACCCCGGCTGCCCCCGCACCGATCACGACAACCCTCGCGCGACGAACGCCGGGGGCTCCAGGGAAGAGCACCCCGGACCCCCCGCTGGACCGGAACAGCAAACCCGCACTGATGATGGCCGCCATCCGTCCCGCATCTCGCTCATCGGCGTCAGGAGAGGAAGCGACCCGTCGCGAGCCACGATGGTTTCGTAGGCGATCGCAGTGGTCCGGGACTCTGCCAGGGCCAGTGTCAGGGGGCGATTCGCCGCCAGGTGGAGGTAGGTGAACAGCGTCAGGCCGTCTCGGAGGAACCCGTACTCGTCCGGTACCGGCTCCTTCACCTTGAGGACGAGTTCGGCTCGGGTCCAAACCTTTTCGGCCTCGCCGACTATCTCGGCCCCCGCCGACCGGTATTCGTCGTCGTAGAAGTTCGAACCGTCTCCGGCTCCCCTTTCCACCACCACCTGGTGACCCTCGGACACCAGCTCGCGCGCTCCAGCCGGGGTTAGAGCCACCCGGTCTTCACGATCCTTCACTTCTCGGGGCACCCCGATGACCCTCACGAGTCGATCTCACTACTTGTCGTGGGACCGAAACTGCGATACTAGTGATCTACGCTAGCGAAAGCCTAACTAGGGAAGTGGATGGGCACAACTAGAGAATTAGCGGAGTTCATGACCGAGGTCACCTTCGATGACCTCCCAGCCGACGTCGTCCACGAGGGCAGGCAGCTCATCCTCGAGTCCCTGGCCGTCACGATCCTCGGAGGTCGGCTGGAGTTGGGCCGAACCCTCGCCGCGGGGCAGGGTTTCGTAGACGTTCGGTACGCCCTGGGCGATGCGGCCAACCCACAGTCGCTGAGGAATGCCGCGTTCGTCAACGCAGCATGGGCGGATTGCAACGACTCCGCGGGAGGCTCCTACAAATCGGTGTTCCATCCCGGAAAGAACCTCCTCCCTGCCGTTCTGACGGTTGGCATCGCCGAGGACCGTTCTGGTGAGGAAGTGATCCTTGCTGCGATGGCCGCCACCGAGTGTTCCTTCCGGATCGACTTCGCTATCGGCCTGGAGCACATGGCGCGCGGGCACTACACGGACGGAACGGTCGGCACCATAGGTACGGCCTTAGCCATCGGCAAGCTCCGGGGTTTGTCCGTCGAACAGTTGGAAGCCGCGATAGGAAACGCCGCTCTCCTGGCCCCCGCAACGGTGGGTGGTGTGGGCATGTGGTCCGCCTCTGGGAGACCCGCCGCTTTGGGTCAAGCCGCGGCCAGCGGCATCTACGCGGTCGAGTTGGCTCAGGCCGGGATCGAAGGTCCCGCAGACGTCTTGGAGCGCGATGGAGGGTTCGCTCATGCCCTCGGGGGAACGAACAACCTCGAGCGGGTCACGAGAGATATCGGTGACGTATGGGAGTGCCTCGACTACTACCTGAAGCCCTACGTCGGCTGCAAGCTGACTCATCCGGCCCGCGAAGGGTTGCAGAAGCTGAAACGGGAAGACGGGTTGACCGCGGAGGACGTTGCAAGCATCTCGGTCAGCCATCCCCTCTACGACATCGCGGTGATAGGACATCACACCGACGCCGATGCGAACGCCGTTGCTGCCTCCTGTAGCGCGCCCTACCTGATGGCGACCTCCCTCATCTACGACGACCTGGGACCGGAATCGCTCCTCGGTCATCGCATAGCAGACCCGGCGGTTCGAGAACTGGCCGCCCGCATCGAGATCGTCGAGGACGTGGCCCTAACAAAGCTCTACGAGCCCGGGATCGAAGCGAGGGGCGATATCGGCACTCCGATCCGCATGGAGGTGACGCTCAGGACAGGGAAGACCCTGACCTACATCGCGAACCATGCCAAGGGAGATCCCGTCGACGGCCTCGAAGTGACCGACGACGAACTCGACAAGAAATTCCGCGACTACGTTGAGGGAGTGCTCGATAACGATCAGGTCTTGACCATCATCGAACTCGTACATGGCTTCGAGCGCTGCGACAGCATGAAGGCCCTCCGAGAAGAGTTGGTCACTCCTAACTCGTAGGCGACTCAGGGGGGAGGGAAGCTATTCCGCAGCCTCTAGTTCGCCGGAAGCGGCTTCCCATTCGGCTTCCAGGGTCGCGATGCGCTTCTTGGCCTGTTCGTAGTCCCGGCTGAGGGCCGGGATGTCCTCCCCGCGGGTGTACGCCTCGGGATCGCCGAGGACCCCTTCGATGCGGGACTGCTCGGCGGTGAGACGGTCGAGTTTCGCCTCGATGCCGGCGATCTTGTCCCGGAAGACCTTGGTCTTGGCCCGCTGCTCGGCGGCGAGCTTGCGCCGTTCCTTGGCCGAGAGCCCGGGCTCCTCCGGTACCGCGGCAGCGGTGGCCGGTCCTGCGGTTGGGATCTCCGGCTCCCGGGTGCGAAGGTATTCCTCGTAGCCGCTGTGGTGCACATTCACCTTGCCGGCGACAACTTCGAAGATGAGATCGGCGACCGAGCGGATCAGGTGTCGGTCGTGTGTGATCAAGAGCATCGAGCCCGAATACTCGACGAGCGCATCCTCGAGTACGTCGCGGCTCTGGATGTCGAGGTGGTTGGTCGGCTCATCGAGGCACAGCATGTTGGCCGGCGTTACCAGCATCTTGGCGAGGGCAAGTCGAGTGCGCTCGCCACCGGAGAGAACGGCGACCTTCTTGTCGGTGTCGTCTCCGGAAAAGAGAAAACGACCGAGGAGATCGCGCGGCTTGACCTCGATCTTGGGGGGGATCGCGCGGGACAGTTCCTCGATGACCCGGTTCTTGGGATCGAGCGCCTCGATCTGGTGCTGGGCGAAGTAGGCGAGGTTGACGTTGTGGCCGAGCCTCCGCTCCCCCGCGGTC